>NZ_JADBRE010000017.1:0-308354 GCF_014930525.1 Enterobacter cloacae complex sp. S1 | reverse complement strand
GCCAAGCGGTAAGGCACCGGATTCTGATTCCGGCATTCCGAGGTTCGAATCCTCGTACCCCAGCCACTTTAAAGTCGTTAAGCAGTTTGTTTAACGCAATTGGGGTGTCGCCAAGCGGTAAGGCTCTGGTTTCTGATACCAGCATTCCGGGGTTCGAATCCCTGCACCCCAGCCACTTAAAACAAACAAGCCCGCTCTGCGGGCTTTTTTGTTTTTGTTGTTCAGAATAGTGCGGCCTGATGCCCTCTCCCACGGGGAGAGGGAATAAAGATCAGAGTCCGAGGGCATATTTCAGGGCCTGACGCTTCAGACCACCGGCGCGTTCCGCTGCCATCAATCCAATATTGCGCACTATACGCACCGGACCAACATCGTTGCTGAACCCAGCATAGAACAGATCCATCCCCGACTGCATAATGAAGTTATCCGCCATACGGCGCGTCTGGTAGCGCTTCAGTACCTGATGGCTGGCCCAGGCTTCCGCGTGGGCGCGAGCGTTACCCAGCACATCCAGTAACGCATCGACGTCACGGTATCCCAGATTCACCCCCTGCCCCGCCAGCGGATGAATGGTGTGCGCCGCGTCCCCCACCAGCACCAGTCCTTCACGGGCATACTGCAACGCATGGCGTCGCATCAGCGGGAATGCGCCGGCGGCAACCGGGGTCACGTTGCCCAGACGGCTCGGGAAGTGCTGGCGGATTTCGCGCTGCAACTGATCCATGGACAGCCCCTGCAACTGTCGAATGCGCGCCGGTTTGTCGTACCACACCAGCGAAGCCCAGTTATCAAACAGCGGTAAGAATGCATGCGGGCCGTTCGGCGTAAAATGCTGCCAGGTGCTTTCGCCCGGCGCGTTTTCTGACTGCACGGTGATCAGCATGCAGGACTGCTGGTACTGCCAGGCATGGATCCCAATGCCTGCCATCTGCCTGACCTGCGAGTTCGCGCCATCCGCCCCCACCACCAGTTTCACGGCCAGCTCATCGTCGTTGTCCAGCGTCAGGAGATACCCGCCCTCATGACGATGCAGGCCTTTCAGCGAGTCCGGAACGCGCAGCGTCACCTTCGGGTGCGCCTCCAGCGCCTGCCAGAGTGCCTGCTGGAGCACGTTGTTTTCCACCATATAGCCCAGGCGCGGCAGTTTCAGCTCGGCGGCATCAAACGACACGTGAGCATTTTCCCACTCCCAGGTTTCAAGACGGCTGTATGGGTGCGCGCGCATCGCCAGCACCGCCTCCCAGACGCCCAGCCCGCGAAGCAGATCAACAGAGGCCGCGCTGATGGCGGAAATACGCACGTCCGGTTGGCTGGCAGGATCGAATGCCGGCGGAGCCGCCTGTTCAATAACGGTTACGTCAAATCCCTGCTGCGCCAGCCCCAGCGCCAGTGCGCCGCCGACCATACCGCCGCCAACAACGGCAACTTCGGTGTTCAGGAGTGTCATGGTCACTATTCCTTATTGGAGAATACCTTAAGTTTACCGGATTTTTGCGGCCCTGAGGTTGACAACCTTCATACTGGTCACAACCGCACCAAAGCATTACAATACGCGGCTTGCAATCCTGAGCTGAGCAAGTCGATGACTAAAAAACTCCATATAAAAACCTGGGGCTGTCAGATGAACGAATACGATTCATCGAAGATGGCCGATCTGCTGGATACCACCCACGGATACCAGCTGACTGAAAATGCGAAAGAAGCCGATGTGCTGCTGCTGAACACCTGTTCAATTCGTGAAAAAGCACAGGAAAAAGTTTTTCATGTGTTAGGCCGCTGGAAGCTTCTCAAACGGAAAAATCCGGACCTGATTATTGGCGTGGGTGGCTGCGTCGCATCGCAGGAAGGTAAGCTGATCCGCCAGAGAGCCCCCTATGTGGATATCGTTTTTGGCCCTCAGACCCTGCACCGCCTGCCAGAGATGATTAATCAGGTTCGCGGCAGCCGTAGCCCGGTGGTTGACGTGAGCTTCCCGGAGATCGAGAAATTTGACCGTCTGCCTGAGCCGCGCGCTGATGGCCCGACCGCCTTCGTCTCCATCATGGAAGGCTGCAACAAATACTGTACTTACTGCGTGGTGCCTTACACCCGCGGTGAAGAAGTGAGCCGCCCGGCAGACGATATTCTGTTTGAAATCGCGCAGCTTGCCGCGCAGGGCGTTCGTGAAGTGAACCTGCTGGGTCAGAACGTAAACGCCTGGCGCGGGGAAAACTACGACGGCACCACCGGCAGCTTTGCTGAACTGCTGCGTCTGGTGGCGGCGATTGACGGCATCGACCGCATTCGCTTTACCACCAGCCATCCGATGGAATTTACCGACGACATTATTGACGTCTATCGCGATACGCCAGAGCTGGTGAGCTTCCTGCACCTGCCGATCCAGTGCGGTTCTGACCGCGTGCTGAACCTGATGGGTCGTCCACATACGGTGCTCGAGTATAAGTCCACCATCCGCAAGCTGCGTGAAGCGCGCCCGGATATCCAGATTAGCTCCGACTTTATCGTCGGCTTCCCTGGCGAAACCGCTGATGACTTCGAGCGCACCATGAAGCTTATCGGCGAGGTGAATTTCGACGTCAGCTACAGCTTTATCTTCTCTGCGCGCCCGGGCACCCCTGCGGCCGATATGGTTGACGATGTGCCGGAAGAAGAGAAAAAGCAGCGTCTGTATATTCTACAGGAGCGTATCAACCAGCAGGCCAACGCCTGGAGTCGTCGTATGCTCGGCACTGTCCAGCGTATTCTGGTGGAAGGCACCTCCCGTAAGAGCGTCATGGAACTGTCTGGTCGAACCGAAAATAACCGCGTGGTGAATTTTGAAGGCACCCCGGACATGATCGGTAAGTTTGTGGACGTCGAGATTGTCGAAGTACTCACGAACTCGCTGCGCGGGAAGGTGGTACGCACTGAGGACGAAATGGGTCTGCGAATTGCACAGACTCCGGAATCCGTTATCTCTCGCACCCGCAAAGTCAACGATTCTGGCGTGGGTATTTACCAGCCTTGATCCTTCTGGCCTGCCTGTCCGGCAGGCCTTGTATTTCCTCTCATCGCCCCCAATATCTACCGCAACGCTTGCGCCTTTATTCTGTGGCGTGAATAATTTCGGTAATGACCGTTTTATTACGCCGTGTGGCCACAGGTCAGTTAACCAATTAAAGAGGAACAGTTTGAACATAGATACGCGTGAAATTAGCCTTGAGCCCGCAGACAACGCTCGCCTGCTGAGCCTGTGCGGGCCGTTTGATGACAACATCAAACAACTGGAGCGACGTCTGGGTATCGAAATCAATCGTCGCGATAACCATTTCAAACTCACCGGACGCCCAATCTGCGTCAACGCCGCGGCGGATATTCTCCGCAGCCTGTATGTTGATACCGCCCCGATGCGCGGTGAGATCCAGGATATTGAACCTGAACAGATCCACCTGGCCATTAAAGAGGCACGCGTGCTTGAGCAGAGCGCGGAGAGCGTGCCGGACTATGGCAAAGCCATCAACATCAAAACTAAACGCGGCGTGATTAAGCCTCGTACCCCGAACCAGGCGCAGTACATCGCCAACATTCTCGACCACGACATCACCTTCGGCGTGGGTCCGGCGGGTACGGGTAAAACCTATCTGGCCGTTGCCGCTGCGGTCGATGCGCTCGAGCGTCAGGAGATCCGCCGTATCCTGCTGACCCGGCCTGCTGTTGAAGCCGGTGAAAAACTGGGCTTCCTGCCGGGCGATTTGAGTCAGAAAGTAGATCCCTACCTGCGCCCGCTGTATGACGCGCTGTTCGAAATGCTCGGC
The DNA here is from genome assembly GCF_014930525.1 of Enterobacter cloacae complex sp. S1. Lineage (NCBI taxonomy): Bacteria > Pseudomonadati > Pseudomonadota > Gammaproteobacteria > Enterobacterales > Enterobacteriaceae > Enterobacter > Enterobacter cloacae complex sp. S1. Next base: position 304,560 of record NZ_JADBRE010000017.1, on the reverse strand, counting down.
TTCGAGAAAGTTGAAAAGCTCATCGAGCGTAACGTGATTGAAGTTGCTCCGCTGGCCTACATGCGTGGCCGTACGCTTAACGACGCGTTCATCATTCTGGATGAGAGCCAGAACACCACCATCGAACAGATGAAGATGTTCCTGACGCGTATTGGCTTTAACTCGAAAGCGGTTATCACCGGTGACGTCACCCAGATTGACCTGCCGCGTAACACCAAATCGGGTCTGCGTCACGCCATCGAAGTCCTGGCCGAGGTAGAGGAAATCAGCTTTAACTTCTTCCACAGTGAAGACGTGGTACGCCATCCGGTCGTTGCGCGTATCGTTAACGCTTATGAGGCCTGGGAAGAGGCAGATCAGAAGCGCAGGGCCGAACTGGCCGCAGAACGTAAGCGCGAAGCGCAGGAGCATGAACAGAAATGAGTCAGGTGATCCTCGATTTACAGCTGGCCTGTGATGATAATACCGGCATGCCAGAAGAGGCACAGTTTCAGAAATGGCTGGATGCCGTTATCCCCCAGTTTCAGGAAGAATCAGAGATCACGATTCGCCTGGTGGATGAAGCAGAAAGCCATGAGCTCAACCTGACCTACCGCGGGAAAGATAAGCCGACCAACGTGCTCTCTTTCCCGTTCGAAGCCCCTCCGGGCATTGAGATGCCGCTGCTGGGCGATCTGATCATCTGCCGTCAGGTGGTTGAGCAGGAAGCCAAAGAGCAGCAAAAGCCGCTGGAAGCGCACTGGGCACACATGGTGGTGCACGGTAGCCTGCATCTTCTGGGTTACGACCATATTGAAGATGACGAAGCGGAAGAGATGGAATCCCTCGAGACAGAGATAATGCTTGCTCTGGGCTATGAGGATCCGTACATTGCCGAGAAAGAATAGTCAGTCACTGACTACCATGCCGCCGCGCAGGGACATAGCGCGGCGGTTAATATTGAACTAACAAGAGAACCCTTAACAAACGCCATGAGCGACGACAATTCACACAGTAGCGACACGACAACCACTAAAAAGGGATTTTTCTCCCTCATTCTGAACCAGCTTTTCCACGGCGAACCGAAAAACCGTGATGAACTGCTGGAGCTGATTCGTGATTCCGGGCAGAACGACCTTATCGACGAAGATACGCGCGAAATGCTCGAAGGGGTGATGGACATCGCCGACCAGCGCGTCCGCGACATCATGATCCCCCGCTCGCAGATGATTACCCTGAAACGCAACCAGACGCTGGACGAGTGCCTCGATGTGATTATCGAATCGGCTCACTCACGTTTCCCGGTCATCAGCGAAGATAAAGATCACATTGAAGGGATTTTGATGGCGAAAGATCTGCTGCCGTTTATGCGCAGCGATGCCGAAGCCTTCAGTATGGAAAAGGTGTTACGCCCGGCCGTGGTTGTGCCGGAAAGTAAACGTGTGGATCGGATGCTGAAGGAGTTTCGCTCCCAGCGCTATCACATGGCGATTGTTATTGATGAATTTGGTGGCGTTTCCGGTCTGGTCACAATCGAAGACATCCTTGAGCTGATCGTGGGCGAAATCGAAGATGAGTATGACGAAGAAGAGGATATCGACTTCCGTCAGCTGAGCCGCCACACCTGGACCGTGCGCGCGCTGGCCTCCATTGAAGACTTCAACGATACCTTTGGCACCAGCTTCAGCGATGAAGAAGTGGACACCATTGGTGGTCTGGTGATGCAGGCCTTCGGCCATCTTCCGGCCCGCGGAGAAACCGTTGACATCGATGGTTACCAGTTCAAGGTCGCAATGGCTGACAGCCGACGTATTATTCAGGTTCACGTCAGAATGCCGGACGACTCACCGGTGCCAAAACTGGAAGATTAATGTAAATGGCATTTGCCCCACTCTTTGAACGCCAGCGCGTCCGTTTGCTGCTGGCGCTGTTACTCGGAGCCAGCGGTACGCTGGCTTTTTCTCCTTACGATATCTGGCCGGCCGCTATTCTCTCCCTGATGGGGCTACAGGGTCTTACCCTGAACCGTCGTCCGGTACAGGCCGCGGCCATTGGCTACGTCTGGGGGCTGGGGCTGTTCGGCTCTGGTATCAACTGGGTCTACGTCAGTATCGCGCAATTTGGCGGAATGCCGGGGCCGGTTAACGTCTTCCTGGTTGTGCTGCTCGCCGCCTATCTCTCGCTCTACACCGGCCTGTTCGCGGGCATCCTGTCTCGCCTGTGGCCAAAAACGACCTGGCTGCGCGTGGCGATAGCGGCGCCCGTTGTCTGGCAAATCACCGAATTTCTGCGCGGCTGGGTACTGACCGGCTTCCCGTGGTTGCAGTTCGGCTATAGCCAGGTAGACGGCCCGCTGAAAGGCCTGGCCCCGGTCATGGGCGTGGAGGCGATCAACTTCCTGCTCATGGCGGTCAGCGGCCTGCTGGTGCTGGCTCTGGTGACACGTAACTGGAAGCCGCTGGTTGCCGCGTTAATCCTGTTTGCCCTGCCCTTCCCGCTGCGTTATATCCAGTGGTTTACGCTGGAGCCCGCGCGCGCCACGCAGGTTTCTCTGGTCCAGGGCGATATCCCACAGTCCCTGAAATGGGATGAGAATCAGCTGCTGAACACGCTGAAAATCTACGCCAACGCCACTGAAAAGGTGATGGGCAAATCGCAGCTCATCATCTGGCCTGAGTCTGCGATCCCGGACCTGGAGATCAATCAGCAGCCCTTCCTGAAGATGATGGATGATCTGCTGCGCGCGCGCGGCAGTACGCTGATCACCGGAATTGTGGATGCGCGTCTCAATCAGCAGAACCGCTATGACACGTACAACACGATCATTACGCTCGGTAAGGACAGCGAATACAGCTATACCTCCACCAATCGCTACAACAAAAACCACCTTGTACCGTTTGGCGAATTTGTTCCGCTGGAGTCTATTCTGCGCCCACTGGCACCGTTCTTTGATTTGCCGATGTCCTCATTCAGCCGGGGCCCTTACGTTCAGCCGCAGCTGCATGCGCACGGTTTTGCCCTGACGGCCGCCATTTGCTACGAGATTATCCTCGGCGAGCAGGTGCGCGATAATTTCCGCCCGGACACCGACTATCTGCTGACCATCTCAAACGATGCGTGGTTCGGTAAATCGATTGGCCCGTGGCAGCACTTCCAGATGGCGCGAATGCGCTCTCTGGAGCTGGCGCGTCCGTTGCTGCGCAGCACCAATAACGGCATTACCGCCGTGATTGGTCCGCAGGGTGAAATCCAGGCCATGATCCCGCAATTTACCCGTGAGGTGCTGACTACTAACGTCACGCCAACTACCGGGCTTACGCCTTACGCGCGCACCGGGAACTGGCCGCTGTGGATTTTGACCTTGCTGTTCGGCTTTGGCGCAGTACTGATGAGCCTGCGTCAGCGTCGTAAATAACCTTACCTTCTGTTGCCGGGTAGCGGCTACGCCTTACCCGGCCTACTCTCCAGCGCCGCCACCACCCGACAATTTTCTCCCAAACTTCAATTCTGGCACGCCTGTTGCTTTGTTTATTCACATCAACGCTGTCTGGCTTAACGTGCAACTTTGTCGCACCAGCGTAGATCATCGGTAGCACCGAAACGGTGCAACGAGGGATTATTGCCTCTGAATGGTGCGGCGCGCTTCGCAAAAATAAACAATAACGCAGCAAAATCTTTACATTAAGCCAGACTAAATGTTAACAAGCTTGCATAACACTGCACTCGCATTGCGCGAGATATAACAACATCACAATGGGTATCTATGCGTCACTGGCGCTGATAAGAAAGGAGTTGGGTATGCAATTACGTAAACTGGCCACAGCAATGCTGGTTATGGGAATGTCTGCGGGGGTTGTCCACGCTGAAGACGCTCCGGCAGCAGGAAGCACTCTCGACAAGATTGCCAAAAACGGCGTGATCGTGGTCGGCCACCGTGAATCTTCTGTCCCGTTCTCTTACTACGACAACACGCAAAAAGTCGTGGGCTATTCACAGGATTACTCCAACGCCATCGTTGAAGCCGTGAAGAAAAAGCTGAACAAACCTGACCTGCAAGTGAAGCTGATCCCCATCACTTCACAAAACCGTATTCCTCTGCTGCAAAACGGCACATTTGATTTTGAATGTGGCTCAACCACCAACAACCTTGAGCGTCAGAAACAGGCCGCTTTCTCGGACACCATCTTCGTTGTGGGCACCCGCCTGCTGACGAAGAAAGGCGGCGACATCAAAGATTTTGCTGACCTGAAAGGCAAAGCGGTTGTCGTGACCTCCGGTACCACGTCCGAAGTGCTGCTGCACAAGCTGAACGACGAGAAGAAAATGGACATGCGCATCATCAGCGCGAAAGACCATGGCGACTCCTTCCGTACCCTGGAAAGCGGCCGTGCTGTCGCGTTTATGATGGATGACGCCCTGCTGGCGGGCGAACGCGCGAAAGCGAAGAAACCAGACAACTGGGAAATCGTCGGTACCGCCCAGTCGAAAGAAGCCTACGGCTGTATGCTGCGTAAAGGTGACGAGGACTTCAAGAAACTGATCGATGACACCATCGCTCAGGCGCAAACCTCCGGCGAAGCGGCAAAATGGTTCGACAAATGGTTCAAGAACCCAATTCCACCAAAAAACCTGAACATGAACTTTGAACTGTCTGACGACATGAAAGCGCTGTTCAAATCACCAAACGACAAAGCTCTTAACTAATTAGAACGACAGGGGCGGGATCTCCTGCCCTCTCGATTGTCGGGAAGCATGGACAGACTATACGTTGAGTGGTCGTTCCCCACTCAGCGCAAAAATTGAGCTTCTCACCAATCTTCGAGGGTAGCGCTGCTACCCTTTTTTTTCTGGAGTTTACTATGTCAATTGACTGGAACTGGGGCATCTTTCTGCAACAAGCCCCGTTCGGCAACACCACCTATCTCGGCTGGCTGTGGAGCGGCTTTCAGGTTACCGTTGCGTTATCGATAACGGCGTGGATTATCGCGTTTCTTGTCGGTTCGCTGTTCGGTATTCTGCGTACCGTCCCTAACCGTTTTCTCTCTTCGATTGGCACGCTCTATGTGGAACTGTTCCGTAACGTTCCGCTGATCGTGCAGTTCTTTACGTGGTATCTGGTGATCCCGGAACTGCTGCCGGAAGATCTTGGCATGTGGTTTAAGGCCGAGCTGGATCCTAACGTACAATTTTTTGTCTCCTCTATGCTGTGTCTGGGGCTGTTCACCGCTGCGCGCGTCTGCGAGCAGGTACGTGCCGCCATACAGTCACTGCCGCGCGGGCAAAAGAATGCGGCACTGGCAATGGGCCTGACTCTGCCCCAGACCTACCGTTACGTACTGCTGCCTAACGCTTACCGCGTCATCGTTCCGCCGATGACGTCCGAGATGATGAACCTGGTAAAAAACTCGGCTATCGCCTCAACCATCGGTCTGGTGGATATGGCGGCACAGGCGGGCAAACTGCTGGATTACTCCGCTCACGCCTGGGAATCCTTCACGGCGATTACGCTCGCCTATGTTCTGATTAACGCTTTCATCATGCTGGTGATGAACCTGGTTGAACGCAAAGTACGCCTGCCGGGCAATCTGGGGGGCAAATAAATGTACGATTTTGACTGGAGTTCCATTGTTCCCTCCATGCCCTATCTGCTGGATGGACTGGCAATCACCTTAAAGATCACCGTTATCGCCATTATCGTCGGTATCGTCTGGGGCACCCTGCTGGCAGTGATGCGCCTGTCGAGCTTTAAGCCGCTCGCCTGGTTTGCCACGGCTTACGTTAACGTATTCCGCTCCATTCCACTGGTCATGGTGCTGCTGTGGTTTTATCTGATTGTTCCCGGCTTTTTACAGAACGTACTGGGACTGTCGCCAAAGACCGATATCCGCCTGATCTCTGCCATGGTGGCGTTTTCCATGTTTGAAGCCGCCTACTACTCAGAGATCATCCGCGCAGGTATTCAGAGTATCTCTCGCGGGCAGTCCAGCGCTGCGCTGGCGCTCGGTATGACGCACTGGCAGTCCATGAAGCTCATTATTTTGCCGCAGGCGTTTCGCGCCATGGTTCCGCTGCTGCTGACGCAGGGCATCGTCCTGTTCCAGGATACCTCCCTGGTCTACGTGCTGAGTCTGGCAGACTTCTTCCGTACCGCCTCCACCATTGGCGAACGTGACGGAACGCAGGTTGAGATGATCCTCTTCGCGGGCGGGGTCTATTTTGTGATTAGTTTAAGCGCATCGCTGTTGGTCAGTTGGCTGAAGAAAAGGACGGTATAATGATTTCCCTGAAAAATGTTTCTAAATGGTATGGGCACTTTCAGGTGCTGACCGACTGCTCAACAGAAGTAAAAAAAGGCGATGTGGTAGTGGTATGCGGCCCGTCCGGTTCCGGTAAGTCCACGCTTATCAAAACCGTTAATGGGCTGGAACCTGTCCAGCAGGGCGAGATTGTCGTTAACGGCACCAAAGTAAATGACAGGAAAACCAACCTTGCCCAGCTTCGCTCCCACGTAGGGATGGTGTTCCAGCATTTTGAGCTGTTCCCTCACCTGTCCATCATTGAGAACCTGACGCTGGCGCAGGTCAAGGTGCTGAAACGCGACAAAAAAGCGGCGCGCGAAAAGGGGCTGAAGCTGCTGGAACGCGTCGGGCTGTCTGCGCATGCGAATAAGTTCCCGGCCCAGCTTTCGGGCGGCCAACAGCAGCGTGTGGCAATCGCGCGTGCGCTGTGCATGGATCCGGTGGCAATGCTGTTTGATGAGCCGACGTCCGCGCTCGACCCTGAGATGATCAACGAAGTGCTGGACGTCATGGTGGAGCTGGCGCACGAAGGGATGACCATGATGGTGGTGACGCACGAAATGGGCTTCGCCCGTAAAGTGGCCAACCGCGTGATCTTCATGGATGAAGGGAAAATTGTTGAAGACTCACCAAAAGAAGAGTTCTTCGCAAATCCTAAATCTGAACGTGCAAAAGACTTCCTCGCCAAAATCCTGCATTAATCTTTTTAGTGCGCAATCTGCGGATTGCGCACTGCTTCACGCTTTAGATCTCTTTTTCTATTCGGCGTCACATCGCAGCGTTAACCTTGTCACAAATAATGCTGAGAATGGAGAACGCTATGGCACAGCCAATTATTCTCGACTGCGATCCGGGTCATGATGACGCGATCGCACTCGTCCTTGCTCTTGCTTCCCCTGAACTGGACGTAAAAGCTGTCACCTCCTCCGCCGGGAACCAGACGCCGGATAAAACCTTACGAAACGTGTTGCGGATGTTGACGCTGCTGAAACGCACCGATATTCCGGTCGCAGGTGGCGCCGTTAAGCCACTGATGCGCGAGCTGATCATTGCGGATAATGTTCACGGTGAGAGTGGGCTGGATGGCCCGGCGCTACCGGAGCCGAATTTCGCACCGCAAAACTGCACTGCCGTCGAGCTCATGGCGAAGGTGCTGCGTGAGAGCGCAGAGCCCGTGACGCTGGTGGCGACCGGCCCGCAGACCAACGTAGCGCTGCTGCTGAACAGCCATCCTGAACTGCACAGCAACATCGCCCGTATCGTCATCATGGGCGGGGCAATGGGGCTGGGGAACTGGACGCCAGCAGCAGAGTTCAACATCTTCGTTGACCCGGAAGCCGCGGAAATCGTCTTCCAGTCGGGCCTGCCGATTGTGATGGCGGGGCTGGACGTGACGCATCGGGCACAGATTATGACAGACGATATTGAACGCTTCCGCGCCGTGGGCAACCCGGTTGCAACGACCGTGGCCGAGCTGCTCGACTTCTTTATGGAGTATCACAAAGCCGAGAAGTGGGGCTTCCACGGCGCCCCGCTGCATGACCCATGCACCATCGCCTGGCTGCTGAAGCCGGAAATGTTTACCACGGTCGAGCGTTGGGTTGGTGTGGAAACACAGGGGAAATATACCCAGGGAATGACGGTGGTGGACTATTACTCATTGACGGGAAACAAGCCGAATACGACGGTAATGGTGGATATCGATCGGGAAGCGTTTGTGGATTTACTGGCGGAGCGGCTGGCTTATTATTCTGCGGCCTGATGCCCTCACCCCGACCCTCTCCGACAGGGAGAGGGTGCAAACAGTTTTGCTTTTACCTACGGCTCAAACGGCCGACGCTGGAACTGGTCGTGCCCGCACTTCGGACACAGCGACAGCACCTCCGGCGTATAAACGGCGATATGGTGGTGGCACTTCTCACACACCAGGTTCCCCAACCCCACTACTTCGCCGCTGTGATAGACACCGTGGTGGTTTAAATCCTGAAACACCTCACGCCATTCCAGCTGAGTTTTATCGGTAATATCCGCCAGCTCCTGCCACAGGCTCTCTTTGATGACCCGCATAAAAACGCTGTCGGCGATCTCGTCCTGGCTCTCTTCATAGCTTCGCGCGAACTCCTCCAGGTCACGGCGCACGGCGCGCGTCACCTCTTCCACTTCGGTTCGCGTTAACTCACCCGTTTGCGTCACGCGTGCGCGTGCCTGTTCGACCAGCGCGTCGATATCACGCTCGCCGTTACGCAGCCGTTCCGTCAGAGTCGCTACCAGTTCACGGTAAAATTGAGCAACCTTGTTCATCATTTTGCCTCCCGGGTAAGTAACTGTCTCTAATAATAGACCTTATTTCGCCGCCGCTTTGTCAGGTGAAGCACAGACCCGGTAAATTCCTGCAAAGTGCATTTGCGTGAAAGGCTGTTTTGACGCGGGCGTTTGGGCTATGCTATGCGGATCTGAATTACCACATCCATTGGCTACATTTGTAGCTGTATTGAACACAGGACCACTGGCTGCCATGCAAGAGCAATACCGCCCGGAAGAGATAGAATCAAAAGTCCAGCAACACTGGGACGAGAAGCGCACCTTTGAAGTAACCGAAGACGAGAGCAAAGAGAAGTATTACTGCCTGTCGATGCTTCCCTATCCTTCTGGTCGACTACACATGGGCCACGTGCGTAACTACACCATCGGTGACGTGATTGCGCGCTACCAGCGTATGCTGGGCAAAAACGTTCTTCAGCCTATCGGCTGGGATGCGTTCGGCCTGCCTGCTGAAGGCGCGGCGGTGAAAAACAACACGGCACCGGCTCCGTGGACGTACGACAACATTGCGTACATGAAAAACCAGCTGAAAATGCTGGGCTTTGGCTATGACTGGAGCCGCGAGCTGGCAACCTGTACCCCGGAATACTACCGCTGGGAGCAGAAATTCTTCACCGAGCTGTATAAAAAAGGCCTGGTGTACAAGAAGACCTCTGCCGTTAACTGGTGTCCGAATGACCAGACCGTTCTCGCGAACGAGCAGGTTATCGACGGCTGCTGCTGGCGCTGCGACACCAAAGTAGAGCGTAAAGAGATCCCACAGTGGTTTATCAAAATCACCGCCTACGCTGACGAACTGCTGAACGATCTGGATAATCTGGACCACTGGCCAGATACCGTTAAGACCATGCAGCGCAACTGGATCGGCCGTTCCGAAGGTGTGGAAATTACCTTCAACGTTGAGAACTACGACCAGACCCTGACCGTCTATACCACCCGTCCGGACACCTTCATGGGCGCGACCTACCTGGCCGTGGCCGCAGGTCACCCGCTGGCGCAGAAAGCGGCAGAAAACAATCCGGAACTGGCGACCTTCATCAACGAATGCCGCAATACTAAAGTGGCCGAAGCCGACATGGCGACGATGGAAAAAAAAGGCGTTGATACCGGCTTTAAAGCCATTCACCCGCTGACGGGCGAAGCGATCCCTGTCTGGGCAGCCAACTTCGTACTGATGGAATACGGCACAGGCGCAGTGATGGCCGTGCCGGGTCACGACCAGCGCGACTACGAATTTGCCACCAAATACGGCCTGACCATCAAGCCTGTTATTCTTGCCGCTGACGGCTCTGAGCCCGATCTCTCTGAGCAAGCGCTGACTGAAAAAGGCACCCTGTTTAACTCCGGTGAGTTCAGCGGCCTGAGCTTCGAAGAAGGCTTCAACGCCATCGCCGACAAGCTGGCCTCCCTGGGCGTGGGCGAGCGTAAAGTGAACTACCGTCTGCGCGACTGGGGCGTTTCCCGTCAGCGTTACTGGGGTGCGCCAATCCCAATGGTGACTCTGGAAGATGGCACCGTGATGCCAACGCCGGAAGATCAGCTGCCGGTGATCCTGCCGGAAGACGTGGTCATGGACGGCATCACCAGCCCGATCAAAGCCGATCCTGAGTGGGCGAAAACCACCGTCAACGGTCAGCCAGCGCTGCGTGAAACCGACACCTTCGACACCTTTATGGAATCCTCCTGGTACTATGCGCGCTACACCTGCCCGCAGTACAAAGAAGGCATGCTGGATTCCGATGCAGCAAACTACTGGCTGCCGGTAGACATCTACATCGGTGGCATTGAACACGCCATCATGCACCTGCTCTACTTCCGCTTCTTCCACAAACTGATGCGTGACGCAGGCCTCGTCAACTCCGACGAGCCGGCAAAACAGCTGCTGTGTCAGGGTATGGTGCTGGCAGATGCGTTCTACTACGTTGGCGCGAACGGCGAGCGTAACTGGGTTTCTCCGGTTGATGCGATTGTGGAGCGCGACGAGAAAGGCCGTATCGTGAAGGCGAAAGACGCCGAAGGTCATGAACTGGTGTATACCGGCATGAGCAAGATGTCCAAGTCGAAAAATAACGGTATCGACCCGCAGGTAATGGTTGAGCGTTACGGCGCTGACACCGTGCGTCTGTTCATGATGTTCGCCTCCCCGGCAGATATGACGCTGGAATGGCAGGAATCCGGCGTTGAAGGGGCAAACCGCTTCCTGAAACGCGTCTGGAAACTGGTGTACGAGCACACCTCTCAGGGTGATGCGCCAGCGCTGAACGTGGCTGCACTGAGCGAAGATCAGCAGGCGCTGCGTCGTGATGTTCATAAAACCATTGCGAAAGTCACCGATGATATTGGTCGTCGTCAGACCTTCAATACCGCAATTGCGGCTATTATGGAACTGATGAACAAGCTGGCGAAAGCCCCGCAGGACGGCGAGCAGGATCGCGCCTTAATGCGTGAAGCGCTGCTGGCGGTCGTTCGCATGCTTAACCCGTTCACGCCGCACGTTAGCTTCACCCTGTGGCAGGAGCTGAAAGGCGAAGGCGATATCGACAACGCGCCGTGGCCAGTGGCGGATGAATCCGCTATGGTGGAAAACACCACGCTGGTGGTGGTGCAGGTTAACGGTAAAGTGCGCGGTAAAATTACCGTCGCGGTCGACGCAACCGAAGAACAGGTTCGCGAGCGCGCAAGCCAGGAGCATCTGGTCGCGAAATACCTTGAGGGCGTTACCGTACGTAAAGTGATCTACGTACCTGGTAAACTGCTGAATCTGGTCGTTGGCTAAGCGCGGGAGGAAACGTGCGACAACTGGCAACAATACTCTTATCTCTGGCGGTGCTGGTCACCGCTGGCTGCGGCTGGCACCTGCGCAACACCACGGCAGTGCCTGCTCAGATGAAAACAATGATCTTCGACTCATCCGATCCGAACGGACCGCTGAGCCGGGCCATTCGTAACCAGCTGCGTTTGAACGATGTTGAGCTGATCGAGAAGGGAACCCTGCGTCAGGATGTTCCTTCGCTTCGCGTCCTGAAATCAACGCTGTCACAAGATACGGCCTCGATCTTCCAGGATGGGCGGACGGCGGAATATCAGATGGTGCTTACCGTTGATGCGGCCGTCTTGATGCCAGGTAAAGATATTTACCCTATCAATACCAAAGTCTACCGCTCGTTCTTCGATAACCCGCAGACGGCGCTGGCAAAAGACGCCGAACAGCAGATTATCATCAAAGAGATGTACGATAAGGCCGCGGAACAGCTGATCCGCAGACTGCCTGCCATTGCCGCGTCGACGAAAAAAGGCGCTGACGTCATCGAAACACCGGATGCCAGCACGCCGGATATGCCAACGTCTCTGGGTAACTGATGATCAGGTTGTATCCTGAACAACTCCGCGCGCAGCTCAACGAAGGGCTGCGCGCGGCCTATCTGCTACTCGGCAATGACCCCCTGTTACTTCAGGAAAGCCTTGATGCGGTTCGCCATGCGGCAGCCGCGCAGGGTTTCGATGAGCATCATACGTTCCAGATCGATAACAGTACCGACTGGAACGCTATCTTCTCGCTTTGTCAGGCCATGAGCCTGTTTGCCTCTCGTCAGACAATCCAGATCCTGCTGCCAGAGAATGGACCTAACGCTGCTATCAATGAACAGCTGGCCATGCTGGTAAGTTTGTTACACGACGATCTGCTGCTTATCGTACGCGGCAACAAACTCACAAAAGCGCAGGAAAACGCGGCCTGGTTTACCCGGCTAGCCCCCAGTGCGGTGCTGGTCACCTGCCAGACGCCAGAGCAGGCGCATCTGCCAAAATGGGTTGCCGCGCGAGCAAAGCAGCACAATTTGCAGCTGGATGAGGCCGCCAGTCAGCTCCTGTGCTACTGCTACGAAGGCAACCTTCTGGCACTGGCGCAGGCGCTGGACAGGCTCGCCCTGCTGTGGCCCGATGGTAAGCTGACGCTGCCGCGCGTGGAACAGGCGGTGAATGATGCCGCGCACTTTACCCCCTTCCACTGGGTTGATGCGCTGCTGTCGGCGAAAAGTAAGCGTGCCCTGCACATCCTGCAACAGCTGCGCCTGGAAGGGAGTGAGCCGGTCATCCTGCTCCGTACGCTCCAGCGCGAATTACTGCTGCTGAACAACCTTAAACGCCAGTCAGCACACACGCCCCTGCGCGCCTTATTCGACAAACATCGCGTCTGGCAAAACCGTCGGGCGATGACCACGGAGGCGATAAACCGCCTGAGCCAGGAGCAGTTGCGTCAGGCAGTACAACTTCTGATGCGCGCCGAACTGACGTTAAAACAGGATTACGGCCAGTCTGTCTGGGCGGAGCTGGAGAGCCTCTCTTTGCTGCTCTGCCATAAGGCGCTGGCAGACGTATTTATCGATGGGTGATATGCATTCTTTACAGGCAATGTATGGCGGGACCTTCGACCCGGTACACTATGGGCATCTTAAGCCGGTAGAAATCCTCGCGAATTTGATTGGGTTGCAGCGGGTAATCATCATGCCCAACAATGTTCCGCCGCACCGTCCTCAGCCAGAAGCAACCAGCGAGCAGCGTAAAGCGATGCTCGCGCTGGCTATCGCCAATAAGCCTCTCTTCACGCTGGATGAGCGTGAACTGCGCAGGGATACCCCTTCCTGGACATCGCAAACGCTGCGGGAGTGGCGCGCTGAGCAAGGGCCCATGAAACCGCTGGCGTTTATTATCGGCCAGGATTCCTTGCTCAACTTTCCCAGCTGGTACCAGTACGAAACCATTCTGGAAAACAGTCATCTGCTGGTCTGCCGCCGTCCGGGCTACCCGCTGACCATGCGCGACGCACAGCATCAGCAGTGGCTTGACGCACATCTGACGGACAATATAGAAGACCTGCACAGTCTCCCCGCCGGGAAAATTTACCTCGCTGAAACGCCGTGGTTCAATATTTCCGCAACCCTCATCCGCGAGCGTCTCCAGCAGGGTTTAGACTGTGACGATCTCCTCCCCTCGCCCGTGCTGGCCTATATCCATGCGCACGGTCTGTATCAGAAAAGTACAGATGTCTGAGCATCGCCGGCGAAATTGTCCGTTAATGATTATCCTGCCTTGACAGGCTAAGCCATACTGATATCCTCCGCTGCCAGACTTTCCCGCCGATCGCTGCTTTACAGAAATTGTTTTACAAAAATGGCGATGCAATATCTGGCGGAGGGTGGGATGATACCCGCCTTCAAAAGCCGGGCGGTGACATTTGTCCCGCGACTGGCGTCAGTTCAGGTATACTGACTGACCACGAATTCATAGTTGTACAATCTCATACACCCAGGGGGAAAACTTGCAGGGTAAAGCACTCCAGGATTTTGTTATCGACAAAATTGATGACCTGAAAGGTCAGGACATCATCGCTATCGACGTTAAGGGTAAATCCAGCATCACCGACTGCATGATCATCTGCACCGGGACCTCAACTCGTCACGTTGTTTCGATTGCTGACCATGTTGTTCAGGAATCGCGCGCGGCAGGGCTGCTTCCGCTGGGCGTTGAAGGTGAAGCGACCGCTGACTGGGTGGTTGTCGATCTCGGCGATGTGATTGTCCACGTCATGCAGGAAGAGAGCCGTCGCCTGTATGAGCTGGAAAAACTCTGGGGTTAATGCGTGAAGTTGCAACTGGTCGCCGTCGGCACCAAAATGCCGGACTGGGTACAAACCGGTTTTACTGAGTATCTGCGTCGTTTCCCAAAAGATATGCCGTTCGAACTGGTGGAGATCCCAGCAGGAAAGCGCGGCAAGAACGCAGATATCAAACGTATTCTCGATAAAGAGGGAGAGCTGATGCTGGCTGCCGCAGGCAAAAACCGCATCGTGACCCTCGATATCCCGGGCAAACCCTGGGATACGCCGCAGCTGGCGCACGAACTGGAGCGCTGGAAGCAGGATGGTCGGGACGTCAGTCTGTTGATTGGCGGACCAGAGGGGTTATCTCCCGCCTGCAAAGCGGCAGCAGAACAAAGTTGGTCACTCTCGGCGCTGACGCTGCCCCACCCGCTTGTACGGGTTCTCGTGGCAGAAAGTTTGTATCGCGCATGGAGCATCACTACCAACCACCCTTATCACCGCGAGTAATGACTGACCAGGGTAATTTAAGCAGCGGATGAAACTACAGAATTCTTTTCGCGACTATACGGCTGAGTCCGCGCTGTTTGTGCGCCGGGCACTGGTCGCCTTTACGGGGATTTTGCTGCTTACCGGCGTGCTGATCGCCAACCTCTATAATCTGCAAATTGTCCGCTATACCGATTACCAGACCCGCTCAAACGAAAACCGTATCAAGCTGGTGCCCATCGCGCCCAGCCGCGGCATTATCTACGATCGTAACGGCACGCCGCTGGCGCTTAATCGCACCATCTACCAGATAGAGATGATGCCCGAGAAAGTGGATAACGTGCAGGATACCCTGAACGAGCTGAGAAGCGTTGTCGACCTGACTGATGACGATATCGCTGCGTTCAAAAAAGAGCGCGCACGTTCTCACCGCTTCACCTCCATTCCGGTAAAAACCAACCTGACGGAAGTGCAGGTCGCCCGTTTTGCCGTTAACCAGTACCGTTTCCCCGGTGTGGAAGTCAAAGGCTATAAACGCCGCTACTATCCTTACGGCTCCGCGCTGACGCACGTCATTGGTTACGTCTCCAAAATCAACGATAAAGACGTCGAACGCCTTGATAAAGACGGCAAGCTGGCTAACTACGCCGCAACCCATGATATTGGCAAGCTGGGGATCGAACGTTATTACGAAGACGTGCTGCACGGTCAGACCGGGTATGAAGAGGTTGAAGTTAACAACCGTGGCCGCGTGATCCGTCAGCTGAAAGAGGTTCCCCCGCAGGCGGGGCATGACGTCTATCTGACGCTCGACCTGAAGCTACAGCAGTATATCGAGACGCTGCTGGCGGGTAGCCGTGCTGCGGTTATTGTGACCGACCCGCGTACCGGCGGCATTCTGGCGATGGTTTCGATGCCAAGCTACGATCCGAACCTGTTCGTGGATGGCATCTCCAGCAAGGATTACTCCGGCCTGCTCAACGATCCAAACACGCCGCTGGTGAATCGCGCGACGCAGGGGGTTTATCCTCCAGCTTCAACGGTTAAACCGTATGTTGCCGTGTCTGCGCTAAGCGCGGGTGTCATCACCCGTAATACCAGTCTGTTTGACCCCGGCTGGTGGCAGTTACCTGGCTCTGAGAAACGCTACCGCGACTGGAAAAAATGGGGCCACGGCCATCTGAACGTGACCAAATCACTGGAAGAGTCGGCGGATACCTTCTTCTATCAGGTTGCCTACGACATGGGTATTGACCGTCTGTCTGAATGGATGAGCAAATTCGGCTACGGGCATTACACCGGCATAGATTTGGCGGAAGAGCGTTCCGGCAACATGCCAACCCGCGAATGGAAGCTGAAGCGCTTTAAAAAACCCTGGTATCAGGGTGACACCATTCCGGTAGGGATCGGCCAGGGCTACTGGACGGCAACGCCGCTGCAAATGAACAAGGCGATGATGATCCTCATTAACGATGGCGTTGTGAAAGTGCCGCACCTGCTGCAAAGCACCGTTGAAGACGGCAAAAAAGTGCCGTGGATACAGCCGCACGAGCCGCCGGTGGGTGACATTCATTCCGGGTACTGGGAAATCGCGAAAGACGGCATGTACGGTGTAGCCAACCGCCCTAACGGGACGGCGCACAAATATTTCGCTGGCGCACCGTATAAGGTAGCCGCGAAATCAGGTACGGCTCAGGTCTTCGGTCTGAAAGCGAATGAAACTTATAATGCACATAAAATTGCCGAACGTCTGCGTGACCACAAGCTCATGACGGCGTTTGCCCCTTATGATAACCCGCAGGTTGCGGTGGCGATGATTCTTGAGAACGGCGGCGCAGGCCCGGCGGTGGGTACCATCATGCGTCAAATCCTCGACCACATCATGCTGGGTGACAACAACACCGAACTGCCAGCTGAAAACCCGGCAGCCGCTGCGGCGGAGGACCAATAATCATGACGGATAATCCGAATAAAAAATCGCTGTGGGACAAGATCCACATCGACCCTGCCATGCTGCTGATCCTGCTGGCTCTGCTGGTCTATAGCGCCCTCGTTATCTGGAGCGCCAGCGGCCAGGATATCGGCATGATGGAGCGTAAAATCGGCCAGATCGCCATGGGTCTGGTCATTATGGTGGTGATGGCGCAAATACCGCCGCGCGTGTACGAGGGCTGGGCGCCCTATCTCTATATTTTCTGTATCATTTTGTTGGTGGCAGTAGATGCTTTCGGCGCCATCTCGAAAGGGGCGCAACGCTGGCTGGATCTGGGGATTGTCCGCTTCCAGCCGTCGGAAATCGCCAAAATCGCCGTCCCGCTGATGGTGGCGCGCTTTATTAACCGCGACGTCTGCCCGCCGTCGTTGAAAAATACCGCCATTGCGCTGGTGCTGATTTTCCTGCCGACGCTGCTCGTGGCCGCACAGCCGGACCTCGGTACTTCAATTCTTATCGCCCTCTCCGGCCTGTTCGTCCTGTTCCTGTCCGGCCTGAGCTGGCGTCTGATTGGTATCGCCGTGGTGCTGGTTGCCGCGTTTATCCCCATCCTCTGGTTCTTCCTGATGCATGATTACCAGCGTCAGCGCGTTATGATGCTGCTCGATCCCGAGACCGATCCGCTGGGCGCAGGCTATCATATTATTCAGTCGAAGATTGCGATTGGCTCCGGAGGCCTGCGTGGTAAAGGCTGGCTGCACGGTACGCAGTCGCAGCTCGAATTTTTACCGGAACGCCACACCGACTTTATCTTTGCCGTTCTGGCTGAGGAGTTAGGGCTGGTTGGCATCCTGGTGCTGCTTGCACTCTACGTGCTGCTGATCATGCGAGGTTTGTGGATCGCCGCGCGCGCGCAAACCACCTTTGGTCGCGTGATGGCAGGCGGATTAATGTTGATTTTGTTCGTTTATGTCTTCGTAAATATTGGTATGGTGAGTGGTATTCTGCCGGTTGTTGGCGTACCGCTGCCGCTGGTAAGTTACGGGGGCTCGGCACTGATCGTGTTGATGGCCGGGTTTGGTATCGTCATGTCGATCCATACCCACAGGAAAATGTTGTCCAAAAGCGTATAAAAATAAGGGGATCGCAATGCGTAAGCAGTGGCTGGGGATCTGCATCGCAGCAAGTTTACTTGCCGCCTGTACAAGTGATGATGGTCAGCAACAGGCAACCGTCGCGCCGCCGCAGCCTGCGGTCTGTAATGGCCCGATTGTTGAGATTAGCGGTGCCGATCCCGTTTATGAACCGCTGAACGCCAGCGTGAATCAGGATTATCAGCGCGACGGTAAAAGCTATAAAATCGTTCAGGATCCTTCCCGTTTCAGCCAGGCTGGCTTTGCTGCCATCTATGACGCTGAGCCCGGCAGCAATCTGACCGCGTCGGGTGAAACCTTCGATCCGATGCAGATCACGGCGGCACACCCGACGTTGCCTGTCCCGAGCTATGCACGCATCACTAACCTGGCGAATGGCCGAATGATCGTGGTGCGTATCAACGATCGCGGTCCTTACGGCACCGATCGCGTGATCTCCCTGTCCCGCGCGGCTGCCGACCGTCTGAACACCTCAAACAATACTAAAGTGCGTATCGACCCGATTATCGTGGCGCAGGATGGTTCACTGTCTGGCCCGGGCACGGCCTGTACCACGGTCGCGAAACAGACCTATGCCCTGCCCGCTCGCCCGGATCTGAGCGGTGGTATGGGGGGCGCTTCAACGCCGGCAGAGCCCGCACAGCCGCAGGGTGAAGTGCGTGCTATCAGCAACGATACGCTGCAAAGTGAAGACGCGACCGGCGCCCCGGTGAAAAGCAGTGGTTTCCTTGGCGCACCCACCACGTTAGCGCCGGGCGTGATTGAATCAAATGAACCTGCGCCCGTCGCTGCTGCACCCGCTACACAACCCGCCCCGGTGACCGCGCCTGCTGCTACGCAGACTGCGGCGCCTGCGACGGCGAGCGGCAGCTACGTGGTTCAGGTTGGCGCCGTCAGCGATCGGACCCGTGCAGAGCAATATCAGCAGCGTTTAAGCAAGCAGTTTGGCGTGCCAGGCCGCGTTGAGCAAAACGGTGCGGTATGGCGTATCCAGATGGGTCCGTTTGCCAGCAAATCGCAGGCAGCGTCCCTGCAACAGCGTTTGCAGAGCGAGGCGCAGCTCCAGTCGTTTATCGCTGTTGCAAAATAATTATTCGGTGGTATCCGAAATGTCAGTTTGTGTAAAGCACGTTAACACTCTCATGATGAAAGTCGGATGCCTGCCCGTATAGCATTTGCTATAGTAAGGCACTTTTTTTAATTCCATCACGGATGTCGTAGTTCTGACCATGAAGACCACTTTTTCTGCTCGTTTTGTGCAGCGCATGGCGCTGACCACGGCCCTTTGCGCTGCTGCGTTCTCCGCAGCTCACGCGGACGACCTGAACATCAAGACCATGATCCCTGGCGTTCCGCAGATCGACGCGGAATCCTACATCCTGATTGATTACAACTCCGGCAAAGTTCTGGCAGAACAGAACGCCGATGCCCGCCGCGATCCGGCCAGCCTGACCAAAATGATGACCAGCTATGTTATCGGCCAGGCCATGAAAGCAGGCAAATTCAAAGAAACCGACCTGGTGACCATCGGTAACGATGCGTGGGCAACCGGCAACCCGGTGTTCAAAGGTTCATCGCTGATGTTCCTGAAGCCAGGCATGCAGGTTCCGGTCTCTCAGCTTATCCGTGGCATCAACTTGCAGTCCGGTAACGACGCCTGCGTGGCCATGGCCGATTTTGCAGCGGGCAGCCAGGACGCATTTGTGGGCCTGATGAACAGCTACGTCTCCGCGCTGGGCCTGAAAAACAGCCACTTCCAGACCGTTCATGGCCTGGACGCCGAGGGTCAGTACAGCTCCGCGCGTGACATGGCGCTGATCGGTCAGGCGCTGATCCGCGATGTGCCAAACGAGTACTCTATCTACAAAGAGAAAGAGTTCACCTTCAACGGCATTCGTCAGACCAACCGTAACGGCCTGCTGTGGGACAATAGCCTGAACGTCGACGGCATCAAAACTGGCCACACCGATAAAGCCGGCTATAACCTGGTGGCCTCCGCCACTGAAGGCCAGATGCGTCTGATCTCTGCCGTGATGGGGGGACGTACGTTTAAAGGACGCGAAACGGAAAGCAAAAAGCTGCTGACCTGGGGCTTCCGCTTTTTCGAAACCGTGAACCCGCTGAAAGCGGGTAAAGAATTTGCCTCTGAACCTGTCTGGTTTGGCGATAACGACCGCGCTTCCCTGGGCGTGGACAAAGATCTCTATCTGACGATCCCACGCGGTCGTATGAAAGATCTTAAAGCCAGCTACGTGCTGAATACCACAGAGCTGCACGCCCCGCTGCAAAAGAATCAAGTCGTGGGTACCATTAACTTCCAGCTGGATGGCAAAACCATCGATCAGCGCCCGCTGGTGGTGCTGGAGGAAATTCCTGAAGGCAATTTCTTCGGCAAAATCATTGATTACATTAAGCTGATGTTCCATCACTGGTTTGGTTAAAAATTGAACACTTGAAAGTGTGATTTTGATCCCCATATACTACGTATCAGTAAAACTCCCGCCCCGTGGCGGGAGTTATTATTTTTTATACACACGCCGGAGCTGACATGAAAACCAAACTTAACGAACTGCTTGAATTCCCTACCCCTTTTACTTACAAAGTAATGGGTCTGGCGAAACCTGAGCTGGTTGATCAGGTGGTTGAAGTGGTACAGCGCCATGCGCCGGGTGACTACTCTCCATCAGTCAAACCGAGCAGCAAAGGTAACTACCACTCGGTCTCAATCACCATCACTGCGACACACATTGAGCAGGTTGAGACGCTGTACGAAGAGCTCGGCAATATCGAAATTGTTCGTATGGTGCTGTAGTCCCTCTGCGGTTACCCGGTTTGCCGGGTAACCCACTTCCCCGCTGTGATATACTCCCCGTTACCTATTCTCCCTTGTCTTCGGAGACGTCCTTTTGTACCAGGATAAAATTCTTGTCCGCCATCTTGGGCTACAGCCTTACGAGCCAGTCTCTCAGGCTATGCATGACTTTACCGATATGCGCGATGACACCACCCCTGATGAAATCTGGCTGGTTGAACACCTGCCGGTGTTTACTCAAGGCCAGGCAGGAAAAGCCGAACATTTATTGATGACGGGTGATATCCCGGTGATCCAGAGCGATCGCGGTGGACAGGTAACCTACCACGGGCCGGGCCAGCAGGTCATGTATGTCCTGCTTAACCTGAAACGCAGAAAGCTGGGCGTGCGTGAGCTCGTGACCTTACTGGAACAAACCGTGGTGAACACGCTCGCTGAGTACGGTATCGATGCTCACCCTCGCGCCGATGCCCCGGGCGTCTATGTTGGAGAGATGAAGATCTGTTCGCTGGGGCTGCGTATCCGTAAAGGTTGCTCGTTCCACGGCCTGGCGCTGAATATCAATATGGATCTGACCCCTTTCCAGCGCATCAACCCATGCGGGTATGCCGGTATGGAAATGACGCAAATGCGCCAGTGGGTCGATACCGCCACCCCTGAGAATATCCGCCCCGTGCTTCTGAAGAAGTTTTTAGCGCTGCTTAACAATCCTGACTACGAATATATTGCTGCTTAACACACTTCCGGCAGTGGTTCGGTTATTTGACCAGCCACTGCTTAATTGCCGCATTTACGCTTTACAATAAACCGCATATTCTATATTTTCGAGTCGCCCATATATTAGCGTCCCATATTAATTAGAACCTTAATAGTACCATCACCGGGTATCGTGTAACGTGCGTGATAATCACCCAACTGCTTGTTTTCGATAAACAAGGGAAACTTGCGAAACACTTTACGAATCTCTGCAAGCATAATAAATAAATTCAACTATCATTCATATTGTGAATGGATACGGAGTAAGAGCGTGGAGCCTACTAATTTACCAGCCAAACGCCTGAATGAAACCAGCGGCGAAGATAAGCCGCAAATTTTCCGGACTTTACGTAATATTGATCTCAATTTATTGACTATTTTTGAGGCGGTATATGTCCACAAAGGTATCGTTAATGCTGCGAAAATTCTTAATCTCACGCCCTCCGCTATTAGCCAGTCAATTCAAAAATTGCGCGCGATATTTCCCGATCCCTTATTTATTCGTAAAGGCCAGGGCGTAACCCCCACCGCGTACGCCACCCATCTGCATGAGTACATCAGCCAGGGTCTGGAATCGATTCTGGGCGCGCTGGATCTCACCGGCAGTTACGATAAGCAACGAACCATCACCATAGGCACCTCTCCCTCTGTGGGCGTTCTGGTCATGCCCGCTATTTACCAGGCTGTTAAACAGCATGCGCCACAGCTGCTGATCCGCAACGTGCCCGTTAACGATCCGGAAACTCAGCTGGCACAATTCCAGACGGACCTGATCATCGACAGCAATAGCTTCGCGGCCAGGGCATTAGGGCATAACGTTCTCTATACCGACTCTCTGGCGCTCGTGTGTCGTCAGAGTCATCCTGCTTTGGGCGCAGCTTTGACGCCTGAAAATTTGCGTCATTACGAACATGCAACCTTTATGTCCGAGGGGCAGGGTCCGGATCCGCTGCGCCAGCGTATTGACGAACTGTTCCCGGACCGTCTGATCAGCTTCAGCAGTTACAATATGTTTACCCTTGCGGCCCTGATTGGCAGCAGCGATTTGCTCTGTATTATGCCTGTGCGTCTCTTCACTCTGCTTCAAAAATGCTGGCCGCTGGAGAGTGTTCCATTGAGTCAACTTACGACGGAATCTGTTGAAATCTCACTGCATTACAACAAGCTAAGCCTGCGCGATCCGGTGCTGGAAAACGTCATTAACGTGATCCGTCAGGCTTTCTGATCCCGCCTTTCAGCACAAGCCCCTGCCGCATGCGGGGCAAAAGGCACAAAACAACAACTATTTTACAAATTGGCGACCTGGCAGGCTGCTTTATCGCCCCTTTAAATGATATACTGCCTGTCGTTCGTTCAAAAATAGTTGATAATTACAACATTCCCTTGAATTGAAACGCTTTCCTTCGATATTCGCAACTGGAACACGCACGCTATGAGTAAACCCATTGTGATGGAACGCGGTGTTAAATACCGCGATGCCGATAAAATGGCCCTTATCCCGGTTAAAAACGTGGCTACAGAGCGCGAGGCGCTGTTAAGAAAACCGGAATGGATGAAAATCAAACTTCCGGCCGACTCTTCGCGTATCCAGGGGATCAAAGCGGCGATGCGCAAAAATGGCCTTCACTCTGTCTGTGAAGAGGCCTCCTGCCCTAACCTTGCTGAATGTTTCAATCACGGTACCGCGACATTTATGATTCTGGGTGCCATCTGCACCCGCCGCTGTCCGTTCTGTGACGTTGCCCATGGCCGACCTGTTGCGCCTGACGCAAACGAACCGCAAAAACTGGCGCAGACGATTGCCGATATGGCGCTGCGTTATGTTGTTATCACCTCCGTTGACCGTGACGATCTGCGCGATGGCGGTGCTCAGCATTTTGCTGACTGCATTACCGCCATCCGCGAAAAAAGCCCGAACATTAAGATTGAGACGCTGGTGCCAGACTTCCGTGGCCGTATGGATCGCGCGCTCGATATCCTGACCGCGACGCCACCAGACGTGTTCAACCACAACCTGGAGAACGTACCGCGTATCTACCGTCAGGTACGTCCCGGTGCAGACTACAACTGGTCGCTGAAGCTGCTGGAGCGCTTTAAAGAAGCCCATCCGCATATTCCAACCAAGTCCGGCCTGATGGTCGGCCTGGGTGAAACCAACGCTGAGATCATTGAAGTGATGCGCGATCTGCGCCGCCACGGCGTCACCATGCTGACGCTGGGCCAGTACCTCCAGCCAAGCCGTCACCACCTGCCTGTACAGCGTTACGTGAGCCCGGATGAGTTCGATGAAATGAAAGCCGAAGCGATGGCGATGGGCTTTACCCATGCCGCGTGCGGTCCGTTTGTTCGCTCCTCTTATCACGCCGATATGCAGGCGAAGGGCGAAGAAGTGAAATAAAGCTGTAAAATTTATTTACAGTAAAACAAAAAACCGGCCTCGTGAGCCGGTTTTTTTATGCAAGCCTTGCAGCATTGCCATTACTCTTTGTGTGAAAGCTTCTGTGCAGTGATGTCATCTTCGGCACTTTTCTTCGCTGCCGCGTCGTCATCGTTCATTGCTTTCTTAAAGCCCTTAATGGCAGCACCCAGGTCTCCACCCAGCGTGCGTAACTTCTTGGTACCGAACAGCAGGACGACCAGTGCGGCAACCACCAGCAGTTTGGTAATACTAATCTCACCCATAAATACCTTCTTTACATGAAACAGGCTGCATTCCGCCAAAAAAACTGAACGTATTAACGGTCATTTGGCGCGTGCACACAATAGCAATCTGTAACAAGGTGAATCAAGCATTGTTGAAAAAAACATCACATTAATTGCGGTGGCGCAAACCTGCGGTTGCGCAGAACAGGTAATTGCTGACGCGCAAGCGCTATTCGGGCGGAAATTATCTCCGTCAGCAATAACGCAGGCGTCTCCGCTGCTGCCGCAACCGTCACCCCCAGCGGATCGACAACCCTGCTCTGCCCGATATTTTTGTTACCACATTCACCCGCGGCTACCACGTAACAAGTGGTATCCAGCGCGCGTGCTGCCAGCAGCGTTGCCCAGTGATGCTCCTTAAGCGGTCCTTTGACCCACGCGGCGGGCAGAACCAGCACCTCGGCCCCCTGCAATGCCAGGTTCAGCGCCAGCTCGGGAAAACGGATATCGTAGCAGGTCATCAGGCCAATCTTAAAACCCTCGACCTCAATCAGCGGCGGAATTACACTCCCCGGATCGACCAGGCGCGACTCCTGAACGCTGAACGCATCATACAGATGAAGTTTGGCGTAGCTCGCGACGATGGCACCCTCACGTATCGCCACCAGCGTGTTTACCGCGCGCCCCGGCGAGGACGTAATATGGACCGTCAATATGGTGGTGAGCGTGTTGCCAACGCTTTCGGCCAGCAGTCGTTTCAGAAACGCCCCTTCCAGCGTTTGCGCAGACTTTACCGACAGGTCTGGATCGCCATCATCACGGGCCAGTAACGCCTCGGGAAGTACCAGCAACGACGCCCCCTTTTGCTTCGCCTGATGCATCAGGGAGACGCATTTTTCCGCGTTTTCATTCCAGTCCGGCGTCACCGCGAACTGCCCTACTGCAACATACATAATTGTCTCCCGGTTCAAAACAGCGTTACACTTGACGCACTTACACAGCAAATAGCAGGTATTGACAGTGTTACAACTACTTATAGCCGTTTTTATTGGTGGAGGCACGGGTAGCGTTGCGCGGTGGCTCTTAAGCATGCGGTTTAACCCTCTGCATCAGGCCATTCCGATGGGGACACTGGCGGCAAATCTGATCGGGGCGTTTATTATTGGGATGGGGCTGGCCTGGTTTAATCGTATGACCAACATCGACCCTATGTGGAAGGTTCTGATTACGACCGGTTTCTGCGGCGGTTTAACAACGTTTTCTACCTTCTCTGCGGAGGTGGTCTTTCTGTTTCAGGAAGGCCGGATGGGCTGGGCGCTGACCAACATTGCCGTTAACATGCTTGGCTCGTTTGCGATGACTGCGATCGCATTCTGGTTATTTTCCTCCGCCAGCGGACATTAAGCGCGGCAACCTTAATGTTGGCTTAATTTTTCTCTGCCACTCTTGGCTCAATATTGAACGAGGGTGATAGCATGAAAGAAACTCTGTCAGGCGTGGGTATGGTATTGCTAAGCGTCGCGATCGTCGCCAGCTTCCTGAAGATCCATCTTATTGGTTGATTCAGAACGAAAAAAACCCGCTCATTGAGCGGGTTTTGAAATTCTTGCTGACGCGTCTGAATTACAGAGCGATTACGTTAGCAGCAGAAGGGCCTTTGGCACCGTTAGTGATTTCGAACTCTACGCGCTGACCTTCAGCCAGAGTTTTGAAACCATTAGACTGGATTGCAGAGAAGTGTACGAACACATCTTTGCTGCCATCTTCAGGAGTAATGAAACCGAATCCTTTGGACTCATTAAACCACTTAACGTTACCTTTAATCTTAGACATCAAAATTACCTTTACATTAAAAAACGACACAAATGCTGTGTCGGGTATCAGTACAACAATTGTGAGGCGTTTTGTCCAGCGGATATTTGATAAAAAGTGACAAAAGTCGCGTTAATTTTCGCTGTACGATTTTTATCCTTTACATTTCAATGCCTGTGCGTTTTTTGGCCGATTTAACAGAAAAATTCAGTTAAAACTGAAACCGCATCCAGGCAAAGTAAACGTTACCGTTGTTATAGGTACCCGGTATGTAGGTCATCTGAAACGTTGCCGGACCATAGCCGATGGAGGCAAGCGGCAGCAGTACCGGAACAGGAATGTATTTCCAGTTATCACGCGCCGTGAACCCTGCCGTATAGCCCAGCCCCAGACGGAAGTTGTCGTCCGATAACGGACGCCAGGTTTTTTCCCAGCCATATCCGCCAATAGGCTCCCATTTATTGTAGGAGTCCTTAAACGCCATCAGGTACAGGCCATGCCAGTTACCTTTTTCATCCCAGCGAGACTGACCGAAGCCGGCCCCCCACGGACGCTCGTTATAACGGTCAGTTTTTTCTTTATCGTAGGCAAAACGTGCATGCCACGTAATGGCCGGAATATAGAGATCGTAATGCTCAGGTTCATTCCATGTTTGCGCGACGTTATCCGTGAAGGTGGTGAACCAGCCTTTATCCGCTGTGTTGCTCTCTGCATTAACAGCAGACGCAAACGATAACTGCCCAATAATAAACAACAAAATCAGGGGAAATTTAATTCTTACAATCACAATGCCATTACCATATTTAGTATTCGGTGCAGACCTTAACACAGAATACTTGAATGAACGCTTAACAGCATGGGTGTTATTCCTAATTACCATCCCGTCTCTGGGAATAATCTGAGGATACATAAACTGCATGCCTGAATAAGCACATGCAGTTGACATATTTAACGTTGATGTAACAATTTGTAGAGTGCAGGAATAACTAACATCGACAATAACGGTGCCGTTACCATGCCACCAATCATCGGTGCGGCAATACGTTGCATCACCTCCGAGCCACTCCCGCTGCCCCACATGATGGGCAGCAGTCCCGCCATAATAGTGGCGACCGTCATCACCTTCGGACGCACGCGCAGCACGGCACCTTCGTGGATCGCCCGCATCAGCACCGTATTTCCCCCTTCTGGCTCCAGCCTGTGATATTTATCGAGCGCATGATTCAAATAAAGAACCATAATTACGCCGAATTCTGCCGCCACTCCGGAAAGGGCGATAAAGCCAACGGCCCCCGCCACTGACAAATTATATTCAAGCAGCCACAGTAACCACACGCCCCCAATAAGCGCGAAAGGCAATGTCCCCATTATTATCAGGACATTTGATATCCGCCTGAAGGTTAACCATAAAAGGACGAATATAATCATCAGCGTGACAGGTAAGACTATTTTGAGCGTCGCGGTCGCCCGTTCCAGATATTCAAACTGCCCGGACCAGGAGAGAGACACGCCCTGCGGCAATACCACCTTCTCCTCCACCCGTTTTTGCATTTCATCCACGGCGGACTTCAGATCGCGCCCGCGCAAGTCCACGTAGATCCAGCTGGAAAGGCGCGCGTTTTCACTTTTTAGCATCGGTGGGCCTTCCGTCACGACGATATCGGCCAATTCCCCCAGCGCCACCTGGTTACCGCTGGCGGTCACTACCGGCAACACCCGCAACGTGCCGACGTTATCACGCAAATCGCGGGGATAACGCAGGTTGATGGGATACCGCTCGCGTCCCTGGATCACCTCGCCAATGTTTTCACCCCCGACCAGCGTGGAGACCAGGCTTTGCAGTTCATCGACGGAAACGCCGTAGCGCGCGGCTTTTTGCCGGTCGATACGAATATCCACGTAGCGTCCGCCTTCCAGACGCTCCGCCAGCGCAGAGGAGACGCCAGGAACGTCCTTCACCACCTGCTCAATCTGCCGGGACACGCGCTCAATGTCGGCAATATTATTGCCGTTCACCTTAATGCCGACCGGGCTTTTGATCCCGGTTGCCAGCATGTCCAGGCGGTTACGGACAGGCGGCACCCACACATTGGCAATACCCGGCAGCGACACGGTTTTATCAAGCTCCTCCACCAGCTTTTGCGGCGTCATTCCTGGCCGCCACTGCTCGCGGGGCTTAAAGTGAATGGTTGTTTCCAGCATGGTTAATGGCGCGGGATCGGTTGCCGACTCCGCGCGACCGGCTTTGCCAAACACGCTCGCGACCTCCGGTACGCTTTTGATCAAGCGGTCCGTCTGCTGAAGCAGCCGCGATGCCTCGCGAGCAGAGATCCCCGGCAGCGTGGAGGGCATATAGAGTAAATCCCCTTCATCCAGCGGCGGCATAAATTCGCTTCCCAGGCGGCTCAGCGGCCAGAGCGTGGCGATCAGCAGCAGACATGCCAGTGCCAGCGTCATTTTCGGGAAGGTCAGTACCTTGTCCAGCAGCGGCTCATACAGGCGGATCAGGAGGCGGTTGATCGGGTTTGCCTTCTCATCCGGGATTTTCCCGCGAATGAAAAAGCCCATTAGCACCGGCACCAGGGTGATCCCAAGCCCGGCGGCCACGGCCATCGACCAGGTTTTGGTGAACGCCATCGGCGAGAACATTCGCCCCTCCTGCGCTTCCAGCGAAAAAACCGGTATAAATGACAGCGTGATGATTAACAGGCTGCAAAACAGCGCTGGTCCCACTTCAACCGCCGCCTTTTCCGCCAGACGCCAGTATTCCCCCGGCGCGGGCTCCTTGCCCGGATTATCATGCCGCCACTGCTCCAGCACCTTGTGCATGTTTTCAATCATCACAATTGCCGCATCCACCATCGCCCCGATGGCAATGGCGATCCCGCCGAGCGACATCATATTCGCGTTAATGCCCTGATAGTGCATCACCACAAAAGCACCGAGGATCCCCAGCGGCAGAGAGACCATCGCCACCAGCGCGGAGCGCAGGTGGAACAGGAACAGCGCGCACACCAGTACCACCACGGCAAACTCTTCGAGCAGCTTGTGCGTCAGCGTTTTGACCGATTCCTCAATCAGCGTGGAACGATCGTAGACCGGAACAATCTCGACGCCCTGCGGCAGCGTTTTTTGCAGCTCGCTCAGTTTCGCTTTTACCGCACGAAGCGTTTCCAGCGCATTCTGCCCGTAGCGCATCACGATCACGCCGCCAGCGACCTCCCCTTCACCGTTAAGCTCCGCCACGCCCCGGCGGATCTCCGGGCCAATGCCAATGGTGGCGACATCTTTCAGCAGGACAGGTACGCCATCGCGGGTGGCGATCACCACATTGCGAAAATCCTCCAGCGAGCGCAAATAGCCCGTTGTCCGCACCATATACTCCGCTTCGCCCATCTCCAGCAGGGCGCCGCCGCTCTCTTTATTGGCGGCCTGCACCGCGCCCGATAGCTGGCTGTGAGTAATATTCAGCGCGCGCATCTTCGCCGGGTCCGCCACGATCTGATACTGACGCACCATTCCGCCAATGCTTGCCACTTCAGATACATTCGGTACCGTCTTAAGCTCGAACTTAAGCGTCCAGTCCTGAAGGGCCCGCAGATCTGCCAGGCTGTGTTTTCCACTACGGTCGATCAGCGCATATTCGTAGATCCAGCCCACGCCCGTCGCATCTGGCCCCAGCGACACCTTCACGCCTGGCGGAAACTGCGCCTGTACCTGGCTTAAATATTCCAGCACCCGGGATCGCGCCCAGTAGAGATCGGTGCCATCCTCAAACAGCACATACACATAAGCGTCACCAAACATTGAAAAACCACGCACGGTTTTAGCACCCGGCACGGACAACATGGAGGTTGTCAGGGGCCAGGTCACCTGATCTTCAATCACCTGCGGCGCTTTTCCGGGGTAACTCGCTTTGATAATGACCTGCACATCAGACAGATCGGGCAACGCGTCCAGCGGCGCGCGCTGCACCGCCCACCAGCCCCAGCCGGCCATCATCAGCGCGGCCAGGATCACCAGCAGGCGGTTACGCAACGAGGCGCGAATCACAGCGGCAATCATGGAGTCACCTCCGGCATCACGCTACGCAGGCTGGCTTCGGAATCAATGAGGAATTGCCCGGACGTCACCACCTTATCGCCCTCTTTGACCCCGGACAGGATCGCCGTCCAGCCCTGCGCCGTCAGGCCGGTTGTCACCGTCACAGGCTGGAAATAACCGTCCCCGGTGGCCAGCAGCAGACGCGCAGACTCTCCGCTGTTAATCACCGCCTCTTCCGGCACCGCCAGCACCGGCGGGCCTTTCATCTCTTCCGCACGCCTGACGGAGAGGTACATGCCTGGCTTAAGCTTATGTGCGGTATTTTCCAGCACGATACGGGCTTTCAGGGTTCTCGTGGTCGTCTCCATCTGCGGCAGCAATTCGCTGACCGTGCCGTGGAATTGCTCCCCCGGCCAGCTTTCTGACGTTGCTACCACGTTGCTGCCCACTGCCAGAGACTGCGCCTGCGTTTGCGGGTAGTCGACCACCAGCCAGACAGGATCGAGGCTGGCGATCTCAAACAGCGGCGCCGTTGCGGTGATTTGCGCCCCTTCCCGCACGTCCAGCTTCACCACATAGCCCGCCCGGTCAGCGCGCAGGGTGAGCGTGGTCTGCGGCTTACCGCTACGCTCCAGCAAACGAATGACCTCTTCCGGCATAAACTGCAACGCCAGCCGCTCGCGTGCGGCGCGGGTCAATGCGGCATCGCCAAGCTGACGAACTGCGAGGTACTCCTGCTGGGCGGTGGTCCATTGCGGGATCCACAGTTGCGCCAGCGCCTCTCCGGCTTTCACCTGCTGCTGTGGCGCATTAACAAACAATTTTGACACCACGCCATTGGCCGGGGCTGACACCACCGAGACGTTACGTTCATCCGTTGCAACCGTGGCAAAGGCCGAGAACGGCGAAACCAGCTGGCGCATCTCAACGTTGGCGGTTTTCATCCCCAGGTTTTGCTGCTGTTGAGTGCTGATGACCACGCCTGACGCCGCCTGTGCTTCATCGGCGTAGCGCGGGACCAGATCCATATCCATAAAGGGGGATTTACCCGGCTTATCGAAGCGCTGACCGGGCACCATAGGGTCGTACCAGTAAAGCACCTTACGTTCAGAGGGTTGTGCAGCCGCAGCCGGCTGATGCGCCTGCTTCTTTCCGACAAAATAGCCGCCAGCGGCAGCTATCGCGATGGCAATCGCCATTAACGTTGTTTTTTTCATTGCGCCAGCTCCTGCGGGATCAGCCAGTTCACGGCAGCCCAGGTTCGCGCCATTTCGCGCTCCGCCTGGTTCACCGCCAGTTCCGTATCCAGTACGCCACGACGCGCCTCCAGCAGGGCCGGAAGCGCCGACTGTCCAGAGCGATATTGCGCCGTCAGTACCGCCAGCCGTTGACGCTGCAACGGTAGTACCTCGTCCCGCTGTCGCTGCCACACCGTTTGCGCAGCCTGATACTGCGCCACCAGCGTTTGCACCTGGGCAATGTGTTCGCGTTTGAGCAGCGTGAGTTGATCCACCGCCTGCATTGAGCGGGAAACATCGGCGGCGTAATCCTTGTCCTGACGTTTTGACTGGAACAAAGGCAGATCCACGCTGAACATCACGCCAGCCATATCGTCATAGCCTTCGGCGCGGTGGGCGTAATAGACCTCCACATCCACATCGGGTATCGCCGCCACGGCAGATTGCGCTGAACGCGCTTTCGCGGTCTCGGCTTCACGTCGTGCGGCCACCACTTCCGGGTGCCTGACCATCCCCTCCTGCAACGTTTTTTCATCGGCAGGAAGACGCTGATAGCGCGGCAGCGGACCGCGAACCGCCGTAATCGCGTGCCCCGTAAGCTCCAGCAGACGGCTTTGCGCCAGCTGCACATCCCGCTGCGCCAGCGTCTCTTTGTCGCGCATGGCGCTGAGGATCATTTGCAGGGCCAGTACGCTGTCCGGCGTGGCGCTTCCCGCCCCGACGCTCGCCTTCTGCACGCCCCGCTGGCGTTCCGTTTCGCGGACCAGCGTTCTGGCCGTGTTCAGCGCCTGCTGGGCCAGCGCCAGATCCAGCCAGGCCTGGGCGGTATCACGCTGAAGCGCGGCGCGGACGGCCTCGGATTTTGCCAGCACGCTTCGCGCCTGCGCCTGAAAGGTCTGCGCTTTACGTTCCCGCTTCTCTGAGCTGACGTAGCTTTGCATGATGCCAACCTTCTGCATGGTCATCCCTTCGCGCGTCAGCCGCCGATCGTTGCTGCCCTGTACCGGCACGTTTTCGATACCGAATTTCAGTTTTGGGTCAGGTAATTGCGTGGCGGAATCCGCCATCGCATCCAGCGCCTGCGCTTCGTTACGGCTGGCAGAGAGTTCTGCCGAGTAGCGCTGGGCTTCGGTCAGGGTGTGTTCGAGCGTCCACGGCTCCGCCTGCGCGGCGGAGGTTAACAGGCCGAACAACACCCCACCGAGCCACAGGCTCAGTGTGTGTTGTTTCATGGTGACCTCGCTTAGCGCGCTGGCGTCAGCGAGATAATCTGGAAACCGTCACCCGCACGCTCAAGCGTGAAGGTCACTTCATCCCCTGGTTTGGCGTCATTCAGCGTGGCGCCGGCAGATAAAGTAAACGGCATGGTCATTGCTGGCCATTTTAGTTCCGGTATGGCCTCGTGCCGGAGCATGACGGCGCTGTCAGAGATCGACTGAACCACGCCGTGGCCCTGCCAGGTCTGGTTTGCCTGAACGGTATAAGAAGCGAAAGAGACGGACGCGCCAACCAGCGCGGAAAGGAATATAGTACGCATGAAAAAACTCCTGTTAAACGTTAAGTAAATGAAAATCAACGAATTAACAGGTTTTTACTCCCGAAACCGGCAATAGCGGATCGTTGCCGGCGGCCCCACAGCAGGAGGGGTAACGGACCACGCAGGATGGCTTGCAGACGAGCACTCTGGGGTCGTTAAGGTCAGGGTCATGGCGGCAGGCAGCGCCACCAGATGCGGCTGGGCAGGATCTTTTTGTACCTGATCCGGCACACAATGTTTTTCACACAGCGGTGAAGCACCGGCAGCATAATGCGGCCCCGGTTGCGCCATCATCTCCATATGCTGGATGGTGGCTACCTCACCGCGCAAATCCATTGAACATTGATGGGAGGCGACGGCCACCTGACTCTGGATCAACAGCCAGCCAAACGCCAGCAAAAACATCAGCAGATGTTTTTTGATAAAGCGCAGGCGATATGTCCAGCTGGCGTGCATATTCAGATCGTCGGATAGGGTAAAAGTGAACCGAGTATAAGCAGGCAAAAGAATGAAAGAGAAGTGGTTTTAAAGAGATTTACGTTTTAAATCGATTGTCGGCAAGTAATACTCAAAACCTTAACACTTCACCATCATTTTAATGACATATAATATCTATTCATCAGGTCAATAACGTCTTAATATAAATGACGCAGGGTTAGCAAAAATATCGTCATCAGTGCCTTTAGTAGTCTCTTTCTTGATTTTAATCAGCAAGGACTGGACATTTATTCGGCACATTTCAGCTTCTTTTTTATTGATTATTTGTCTCTCGGGCAGCAAGGATACAGGGGAAATCATGCTTACTTTTCTCGAACTCCTCATTGGAGTCGTGGTCATTGTTGGTGTAGCACGCTACATCATTAAAGGTTACTCAGCCACCGGCGTGCTATTTGTCGGCGGCCTGACGCTGCTGATCATTAGCGCGCTAATGGGTCATCAGGTTTTACCCGCCAGCGAAGCCAGCACCGGATATACCGCTACCGATATTGTGGAATATATAAAAATTCTGCTGATGAGCCGCGGCGGCGATCTGGGCATGATGATCATGATGCTCTGCGGATTTGCTGCCTATATGACCCATATCGGCGCGAATGATATGGTGGTAAAGCTGGCTTCTAAGCCGCTGCAATATATTAATTCCCCCTATCTGCTGATGGTCGCGGCCTATTTCCTGGCCTGTCTGATGTCATTAGCCGTTTCCTCAGCAACGGGTCTTGGCGTGCTGTTAATGGCAACGTTGTTCCCGGTAATGGTTAACGTCGGGATCAGCCGTGGCGCAGCGGCGGCTATTTGCGCCTCTCCGGCGGCGATTATTCTCTCCCCTACTTCCGGTGACGTAGTGCTGGCCGCAAAAGCCGCGGAAATGTCGTTGATTGACTTCGCCTTCAAAACCACACTGCCGATCTCCATCACCGCTATTCTCGGCATGGGCGTGGCGCATTTCTTCTGGCAGCGCTATCTCGATAAGAAAGAGAACGTCAGCCACGAAATGATGGACGTCAGCGAAATCACCACTACCGCCCCGGCGTTTTATTCCATCCTGCCCTTCACGCCGATTATTGGCGTGCTTATTTTCGACGGCAAATGGGGCCCGCAGCTGCACATCATCACTATCCTGGTGATCTGTATGCTGCTGGCGGCCATCCTGGAATTCGTTCGTGGTTTTAACACCCAGAAAGTGTTCACGGGTCTGGAAGTTGCCTTCCGCGGTATGGCGGATGCCTTCGCGGGCGTGGTGATGCTGCTGGTTGCCGCGGGGGTGTTTGCCCAGGGGCTGAGCACCATCGGCTTTATTCAGAGCCTGATCTCGATCGCTACCTCGTTCGGCTCGGCCAGCATTATCCTGATGCTGGTGCTGGTGGTGCTGACCATGCTGGCGGCGATGACCACCGGCTCCGGTAACGCGCCGTTCTACGCCTTTGTTGAGATGATCCCTAAGCTGGCGCACTCCTCCGGCATCAACCCGGCTTACCTGTCCATTCCAATGCTTCAGGCTTCCAACCTGGGTCGTACCATTTCTCCGGTATCGGGCGTGGTGGTTGCGGTTGCGGGGATGGCGAAAATCTCTCCGTTTGAAGTGGTAAAACGCACGTCAGTGCCGGTGCTGGTTGGCCTGATTATCGTTATTATCGCCACCGAAGTGCTGGTTCCCGGCGCTGCCTAAGCGAAATTCCTGATTTCCAAAAAGCGCCTGCGGGCGCTTTTTGTGCTTTAATAACCCCCAGAAATTAATCGCGCCCAACCAATCAGGAAAGCAAATGTTCAGGAAGGATATCGTTATCCCGTCTGGCGCAGTAGCGCTTGCACTCTGTGTCTTCTCAATTCAGGCAGATCCGCTTAAGCCAACCCAGTACGGCGATTTCGATCGCTACGTTCTGGCCCTTTCCTGGCAAACCGGATTTTGCCAGAGCATGGTCGAACGTAACCGTGACGAACCGGAAGAGTGTCGCCTGCAAAAAGAGAGCAGCAACAAAATCGATTTTCTGACCGTCCACGGCTTATGGCCCGCGCTGCCGAAATCTATTGCCGCTCGCGGAGTGGATGAACGCCGCTGGATGCGCTTCGGCTGTGCCACTCGTCCGGTTCCGAATATGCCGGAAGCAAAAGCCAGCCGCAAATGTGACGCCGCAGAGACCGGACTATCGCTAACCGGCGCGGCGAAGCTGAACAGCGTGATGCCCGGCGCGGGCGGCAACTCCTGCCTTGAACGTTATGAATACGCGAAACACGGCGTCTGCTTTGGTTTTGATCCCGACGCTTACTTCGGCACCATGGTGCGCATGAACCAGGAGGTGAAGCACAGCGCGGCAGGAAAATTTCTGGCGGAAAATTATGGCAAAACCGTCCGCCGCAGCGACTTCGATGCAGCCGTGGCCAAAAGCTGGGGGAAACAGAGCGTAAAAGCGTTCAAGCTTACCTGCCACGGCAATCCGGCTTATCTGACCGAGATGCAGATCTCGCTGAACGCCAGCACCATCAACAACCCGCTCTCTGCCGGCTCCTTTGCGCCACAGCCGCATCCGGGCAACTGCGGCAAACAGTTTGTCATTGATAAAGCCGGTTACTGATGCTGCGCCGGGCACCTTTTTGCCCGGTTTTTCATTGATTTCCGTGATATGACGATTAACCTCACACTTCCGCTCACACGCATC
Organism: Enterobacter cloacae complex sp. S1; assembly: GCF_014930525.1. NCBI lineage: Bacteria > Pseudomonadati > Pseudomonadota > Gammaproteobacteria > Enterobacterales > Enterobacteriaceae > Enterobacter > Enterobacter cloacae complex sp. S1. The sequence continues at coordinate 268,794 of NZ_JADBRE010000017.1, read as the reverse complement.
ATTTTTCCAGCAAAAGCATTATTAATCCGGTAAACATCACTGAAACCTCCCCGCCATAATCATGGCGTTATCTACAGGAGGAATTTCACATGGCTAAAAAACTGATTGCACTGTGCGCCTGCCCGATGGGCCTGGCACATACCTTCATGGCAGCCCAGGCGCTGGAAGACGCGGCGACGGAAGCCGGTTATGAGGTAAAAATTGAAACCCAGGGCGCGGACGGGATCCAGAATCGCCTGACCCCGCAGGATATTGCCGACGCTGACATTATTATCCACGCCATCGCGATCACCCCGGAAGACAATGAGCGCTTCGAAACGCGCGACGTGTATGAGATTACGCTTCAGGACGCCATTAAAAACGCGGCTGGCACCCTGAAAGAGATCGAAGAGATGATTGCAGCAGAACAATAATAATCCTCACACCCAGGGGTTTTCGTCATGGCTATAAAAAAACGCAGCGCGGTTCGCCCGGACAGTCACGAGGGTGACACACTTGCCATCAAATCCGCACCGGTTGCCGCCGGTGCGTCTTTCTGGAAAGAGCTTCCACAGCACATTATGTCGGGGATATCCCGCATGGTGCCAACGCTTATCATGGGCGGGGTTATCCTCGCCATTTCACAGCTCATCGCCTACGTCTGGCTGGAGATCCCGCCTGACACCGGTATTCTCGACGCGCTTAACTCTGGCAAATTCACCGGTTTCAATCTCTCGGTATTGAAATTTGGCTATCTGACCGAATCGTTCGGCGGGCTGCTGTTCAGCTTCGCCATCCCGATGTTTGCCGCCTTTGTCGCCAACTCTATCGGCGGAAAGCTGGCCTTCCCGGCCGGGTTTATCGGTGGCCTTGTCGCCACGCAGCCGACGCTGGTGCTGAACTTTGATGCGGAAAAACTGACCTGGCTTGCCACCAAACCCGTGCCCTCCACGTTTATTGGCGCGCTGATTATCGCCATAGCCGCAGGCTATCTGGTCAAATGGCTGAATAGCCGTATTAACGTACCGCAGTATCTGCTGGCCTTTAAAAGCACCTTTCTGATCCCAATCCTCTCGGCGCTGTTTGTGATGCTGGCGATGTATTACATCATCACGCCGATTGGCGGCTGGCTGAATGCAGGTATGCGGACCGTACTGCTGGCGGCGGGTCAGGCGGGCTCCATGATGTATGCCATCGGGATGGCGGCGGCCACGGCGATTGATCTTGGCGGCCCCATTAACAAAGCGGCGGGATTTGTTGGCCTTGGGCTGACAACCGATCATGTCCTGCCCATCACCTCCCGCGCCGTGGCGATTGTTATTCCGCCCATTGGTCTGGGGCTGGCCACGCTGATTGACCATCGTCTGACCGGCAAACGCCTGTTTAGTCCGCAGCTTTATCCGCAAGGCAAAACGGCCATGTTCCTCGCCTTTATGGGCATCAGTGAAGGGGCCATCCCGTTCCTGCTGGAAAATCCGCTTGCGACGCTGCCGGCGTATATGGCGGGCGCGATTGCGGGTGCAATGACCGCCACCGCGCTCGGTGCCGTGCAGTGGTTCCCTGAATCGGCGATCTGGGCGTGGCCGCTGGTCACCAATCTGGGGGCGTACATGCTCAGTATTGTGGTCGGGGCGGCGATCACCGCGCTGTTGGTCGTGATTATTCGTAACAGTTTGCACAAGCGCGGAAAACTCGCTATCGACACGCTGTAACGGGGTGAAACATGGAACTACTGAGAAAGCTTCGTGCCTGGCTGGCTGCGGAAAAACTGGACGGCGTGCTCATCTCTTCGCGCCAGAATAAACAGCCGCACCTGGGCATTTCAACCGGTTCGGGATATGTGCTGGTGTCACAAACCGCGGCACATATCCTGGTGGATTTCCGTTACTACAGCGATATCGCTTCACGAGCGGCGGGCTATGAAATGCACCTGCTTAACACGGAGAACCCGTTTGCGCAGGCGGTGAACCAGATTATTGCGAAGGACAATCTCGCCCGTCTTGGCTTTGAGGGTGAATACGTGAGCTGGCAAACAGGCGTGCTGTGGCGCGATACGCTGAATACCACCCTTTGCAGCACCTCGCTAGACGCGCTGCGGCAGATAAAAACCGCTGACGAAATCGACCGTATCCGTGCAGCATGCGGCATTGCCGACCGCGCCGCACAGCACATCCGGCGTTTCATTCAGCCCGGTATGCGCGAGCGTGAAGTCGCTGCCGAGCTGGAGTGGTTTATGAAGCAGGAGGGTGCGGACAAGCCCTCTTTCGACACCATTGTCGCCAGCGGGCCGCGCGGTGCGCTGCCCCACGGCAAAGCCTCTGACAAAGTGATTATGCCTGGCGAGATGATCACCCTTGATTTCGGCGCCCAACACCAGGGGTATTGCTCGGATATGACAAGGACCTTTCTTGTCGCCGGGCAAAACACGCCGCCGGAGGAGCACCCTCTCTATGCGGTGTACCAGATCGTTCTGGCGGCACAACAGGCGGCCATTGATGCCATCCGCCCCGGCGTTTCCTGTCATCAGATCGATAGCGCCGCACGTTCCGTGATTGAACGTGCAGGTTACGGTCCGCAGTTCGGGCATAACACCGGTCATGCCATTGGTATTGATGTCCATGAAAATCCACGTTTTTCCCCTACCGACCGCACCCCGTTGCAGCCCGGCATGGTGCTGACCGTTGAGCCGGGGATCTACCTTGAACACCAGGGCGGGGTACGAATTGAAGATGTGGTGCTGGTGACGGAAACGGGCGCCGAGGTGCTTTATACCTTCGACAAACAGCTATTGCTGACGGGAGAACAAGAGTGGACAGAGATTTACTGCGCGCCCTGAGCGAAGCAGACGCCGTTGCGGCCTCAGAGCAAGAGGTACGCGACATCCTGCTCAGTGAGGCGCAAAAATACCATAAAGAGGTTCAGTTTGATGGGCTGGGTTCCGTGCTTATCCGCGTCAACCAGAGCCGGGGCCCGAAGGTGATGGTCTGCGCCCATATGGATGAAGTCGGTTTTATGGTGCGTAGCGTCTCGCGCGAAGGGGCCATTGATGTCCTGCCCATCGGCAACGTGCGCATGATGGCCCGCACCCTTCAGCCGGTGCGCATCACCACGCGTAACGGGGAAAAAATACCGGGACTGCTGGATGGGGATCTGAAAGGAGAAAACGTTGACAATTTGCGTGTCGACATTGGCGCGACGTCGGCGGAGGAGGTGTTCGCCGCCGGTATCGACGCAGGCGACCGCGTGACGTTCGATACACCCTTTCAGACCCTTCCTCACCATCGGGTGATGGGTAAAGCCTTCGACGATCGTCTCGGCTGTTACCTGCTGATCGCGCTGCTGCGCGAGCTGCACCAGACGCCGCTCGACTGCGAGCTGTGGCTGGTGGCCAGCTCAAGTGAAGAGGTCGGCCTGCGCGGCGGCCAGACCGCCACGCGCGCCATTCATCCTGATATCGCGCTGGTGCTGGATACCGCCTGCTGGTCAAAAAATTTCGATTATGGCAGCGCCAACCATCGCCAGATCGGTGCGGGCCCGATGCTGGTGCTGTACGACAAAACGCTCATCGCCCCAGCCAAACTGATTGCGCTGGCTGAGACGATCGCGCGCTCGCAGGGGATCCCGCTGCAAAAAGACATGTTCAGCAACGGCGGAACGGACGGCGGGGCGATCCATCTCTCCGGCACTGGCGTGCCGACTCTTGTGCTTGGTCCCCCGACCCGACACGGGCACTGCGCGGCATCCATTGCCGACGAAAAAGACATTCATCACACCCAACAACTGCTTGTCGCGCTTGTGGCAGGCATGAACCGTGAGACCGTGGATCATCTGACGGACTTCAGATGCTGATCTCACGCGGCCAGGAGGAAGTATGCTTTCAATTGAATTTTTCTGCCCACTGCCCAACGGCCTGCATGCGCGTCCGGCCTGGGCGTTAAAAGAGCAGTGCAGCGCATGGCGCAGCGACATCCGCTTTATCAACAGACGGCTTAACACTCACGCGGATGCCAAAAGCTCGCTGGCGCTGATTAGTACCGGTACGCTGTTTAATGACAGCTGCGTGCTGGAAATTAACGGCAGCGACGAGGAGCAGGCCCGACGCGTGCTGGAGGCGTATCTCACCGGCGCGTTTATCGACAGCGACAGTATTCCCTCCGGCGACGCGCCGTACGTTGCGCATCCCCTGCCCCGTTCGCTTGTAAGGCTTGCTCCCCACCTTCAGCACGGCATTACGCTCGCCAGTGGCATCGGGGCTGGCACTCTGCGAGGCTGGCAGAGCGATAACCTCAAACGTTATTGTCAGATCCCCGCCTCGCCGGAAGATATTACCCGCCTGGAACACAGCCTGGCGACGCTGGCTGAACAGCTCAACCACCGTCTGCGCGGGCTGGACGGCGAGAGTAAAACCATTCTCAGCGCGCATCTTTCGCTGATCCAGGATGAGGAGTTTGGCGGCACCATACGCCGACTGATCGCCGAGGAACGGCTAAGCCTTGCGGAGGCGATCATTCGTAATATGGAGCTGATCTGCGACAAGCTGTCGCTCTCCGCCAGCGACTACCTGCGTGAACGCGTCAGCGATATTCGCGACATCAGCGAGCAGCTTCTTACCATTACCTGGCCGGAGTTGCAGCAAACCTCCGCATTCACCCTCAGCGCCCCCACTATTCTGGTGGCGGAAGATCTGACGCCCAGCCAGTTTCTCAGCCTCGACACGCAGTACCTGAAAGGCATGGTGCTTGAAAAAACAGGCCGGACGTCGCATACGCTGATCCTGGCACGCGCGGCCTCCGTGCCTGTGCTGAGTGGTTTAACGGTCGCCTCGCTGGCGCCGTTGATGGGAAAAGAGGTCATTCTGGACGGCATCTGTAGCGTGCTGGTCGTTGAACCCAACGACGCGGTGAATGATTACTATAGCGTGGCGCAGCGCCTTGCCGACCGACGCCACCAGCAGCAGATCAAAGATGCGGGTCTTCCAGCACTCACCCGCGACAACGTACCGGTAGAGATTGCCGCCAACATCGGCAGCGCGCTGGAAGCGCCCGGGGCGTTTGCCTGCGGCGCGCAGGGTATCGGGCTGTTTCGCACTGAAATGCTGTATATGGACAGAGACTCCGCGCCGGACGAGCAGGAGCAATTCGAAGCCTATCAGCAGGTGCTGCTCTCCGCGCAGGGCAAGCCGGTCATCTTTCGCACAATGGACATCGGCGGCGATAAGCAGATCCCTTACCTGAACATTCCCCAGGAAGAAAACCCGTTCCTCGGCTATCGTGCCGTTCGTATTTATCCCGAATTTGCCGATCTCTTCCGCACCCAACTGCGCGCGATCTTACGCGCAGGCGCCAGCGGCAATGCGCTGTTGATGATCCCGATGGTGCACAGTCTCGATCAGATTTTATGGATCAAACAGGAGCTGCAAAACGTTCGTGACGCCCTGGCCTCACAGGGGTTACGTCACACCGCACACCTGCCGCTGGGGATCATGGTTGAAGTGCCTTCAGTCTGCTTTATCATCGATCACTTCTGCGAAGAGGTGGATTTCTTCAGTATCGGCTCGAACGATATGACTCAGTATCTCTACGCTGTCGATCGCAACAACCCGCGCGTTTCGGGGCTGTATAACCCCATCACACCGTCTTTTTTACGCATGGTTCGCCAGATCGTCACCGCAGCGCATCGTCACGGGAAATGGGTCGGCATTTGCGGGGAACTTGGCGGAGAGCAGCGCTACCTCCCTCTTCTGCTTGGTCTGGGCTTAGATGAGTTCAGCATGAGCGGGCCGCGCATCCCTGCGGTAAAAACCCAGCTGCGTCAGTTGGACATGGCAACCTGCCGGGCGTTGGCGGAAAAGGCCTGCGACAGCCGCAGCGCAGAGGAAATTGAAGCCCTGCTGGCGGATTTCACACCGGAAGCGCCGCCGCGTCCCTTGCTGGCCCTGGAGACTATCGTGGTCAATGAGCCGCTGACCTCAAAAGAGCAGGTACTTCAGTTCTTATGCGGAAATCTTGCGATTCATGGCAGGACCGAAAACCCGCTGGAGCTTGAAGAAGATCTCTGGCAGCGCGAAGAGATTGTCACCACCGCCGTCGGGTTTGGCGTGGCGATCCCTCACACCAAATCGCAATGGATACGCCACTCCAGCATCAGCATTGCACGCCTGGACAAGGCGATTGACTGGGAGTCGGATTTGGGCGACGTCGAGCTGGTGATCATGCTGACGCTCGGCGCTCAGGAAGGGATTAATCACGTGAAGGTCTTTTCCCAGCTGGCGCGAAAGCTGGTCAATAAAACGTTTCGCGAGTCGCTGTTTGCAGCAACGACGCCGCAAAGTATCCTGGATCTGCTGAACGCTGAAATCACGTTCTGACTGTCACTGAAAGCGTGCGCGATACTCCCCCGGCGTCAGGCCAAACTGGCGCCGGAACAGACGGCTAAAATAGTCGCTATCGGCATAGCCGCAGCGCTTCGCCACTTCCCCCACCGGCAGGTGGTATTTTTGCAGGATGGTTCTCGCCTTCGCCATACGCACCCAACGAACGTAATCCACAAAACTCATCGTCCCCTGTTGGGAGAACAGGCGTGACAGATGGTTAGCCGAAATATTAAACAGCGCGGCGACGCTGTCCCGCGACAGGGATTCAGCATAGTTTTCCTGCACCCAGTTACAAATGCTCTGATAGAGGAAATCCCCACGCGACAGTCCCGGTTCAGGCAGCGACGACACCACTTTCCGGCACCAGTGCAGCAGGCTCAGCACCAGCGGTTGAATAATGGCCTGATCCTGCGGGGAAGCGCTCAGGTGCGTCAGGGCCATCAGCATCGCAGCACATTCGCCTCGTTCAGGATGAGGAAGCTCAACGTGTCGCTGCGCAGGCACGGAGCGCCCATGACGGGTATCATGAAACACCAGCCCCAGCCACGACGGCGCAAAAAGAATGCTCAGCAGCATGACCGGTCGTTCAAACACCGGGACGCTGGCGGCCTGGGCGGGAAGAAACAGCATTTCCCCTTGGCAGAGGGTCTGGTGCCCGGTAACCAGTCTGTTGCCATATTCCCCGCGAAGAACGACATCAAGCCGTGGCCAGTCGCGGCTCACGCTTCCGACAGCGTCAGACGCGCCACGTTGAGCAAACCAGACTCGCCCCAGCTGCTGTGGGTTGAGCACCAGGCCGCTCAACAGATCGGCAAAAAACTGCTGATCGGCGGGCAACAGGGTTGCGCGCATATCACCCCCTGCGCGCATCCGGGCGTACCAGATCGAAGCGATGGCTGTCACTGATGGCGTAGTAGGTCGTCGGTCCACCCGCACGCAGAATGGGCTGCGCTTTCGCGGTCTGGTATATCCCCTCTTCCAGCAAACTCTCGGCGATATGGACGCCCACGACTTCGCCGAGCACCAGCCAGGTATCAATCGGTGTCCCATCCGCGCCGGTAAGCTGAATGCACTGTGACAATCGACACTCGAAATTAACCGGGCTTTCCGCCACGCGCGGCGAGCTCACAAGCTGGCTGGCTACGGGCGTCAGGCCGGCAAAGGTAAATTCATCCTCGCCATGAGGGAGCGTGGCGGAGGTTTCATTCATCGCCTCGGCCAGATCGCGCGTTGCGAGGTTCCAGACAAACTCCCCCGTTTCGGTAATATTCCGCACGCTATCCTTCCAGCCGTTGCTTGAAAAACCAATGATCGGTGGGCGATAGTTAAAGCAGTTAAAGAAGCTATACGGGGCAAGGTTCAGTTGACCGGCCTTATCACAGGATGAGATCCAGCCAATCGGACGTGGACCGATAATGGCGTTCAGCGGGTCGTGCGGCAGGCCGTGCCCCTGAGACGGTTGGTAAAAGTACATATCGCTCTCTCTACGCTGGGGCTGCAACGCGCATTGCCCGGGTTCAGTCTTTCCAGCGTAACGAAATTTCCGTTCAGCGTGAATCGGGACGCCGGGTTTATTGCCAAAAATTCATATGGCGCATGATTGTGACCTTCATCACTTCAAACTTACGGTTTCAGACAGTATCATCAGATAAGTTAAACCCTCGCTGCCAGACGGCGAGGGTTTTCTTTTGGATTGGTTTCTGCGTTACACGCAGCATTAACGACATGGAGTAAAAATGTCCAGACCTACGATTATCATCAATGAACTCGACGCAGAACGTATTGACCGACTGTTGGAGAAACCAGAATTCGCCTCGCTGCCGGTAGCCGATGCGCTGAACGAAGAGCTCGACCGGGCGCAGATGTGTACGCCTGAGACCATGCCGCATGATGTGGTCACCATGAACAGCCAGGTGAAGTTCCGCAACCTGACCACCGGAGAGGAGCTCACTCGTACGCTGGTCTATCCGGCGCAGATGACCGACAGCAGCACGCAACTGTCGGTGCTGGCACCCGTGGGCGCAGCGCTGCTTGGACTGCGCACGGGCGATACCATCCACTGGGAACTCCCGGGCGGCGCCTCAGCTCACCTGGAAGTGCTTGAGCTGCTCTACCAGCCCGAAGCCGCTGGCGATTACCTGCGTTAATCCCTTCTGAACAAGCGACCCCGCTTTGCACAGAGGATGCACCCGCATCCTCTTTCCGCAAATTCACCCTATTGTGCTATACCGGACAAAAACCGCTTAATCCACGCTTAGTCTGTTGTAGTGCCGTGGGGACGGTCATGGGTGAGATACTTGTTATCACACTGGTTTTTCTCATCATCCTGGCGATCCTCGTCGTGGCGGTGCTGTACCTTGAGCGCCACTGGTGAGTGAGGAACCTCACACAACGCCGCCGGGGAAGGCATTCACCAGTCCCTTCACTTTCTGCTGCGCTGCCTCCGGGGTGTCTGCGCCAGGCACCAGGATCACCTTGCGGCATTCCTCCTCCCGTTTTTCGAAGATCTTATAGGCGCGTTCCGCATCAGCCAGCGGAAGATAGTGGGTCACAATATCTTCTGGGGTAAGCAGCCCTTTTTCGATGAGCGGCAGCAGCTCTCCCAGCCAGGCATGGACGTGGGTCTGCCCCATCTTAAAGCTCAGCCCTTTATCGAAGGCATCGCCAAACAGGAAGCCGTGAATAAAACCGGCGTACACGCCCGGCACGCTGACCACGCCGCCGCGCCGCACCGCAGCAATACACTGGCGCAGGGCTTTGCCGCTGCTGCCTTCAATTTTCAGGTTACTGAGGATCGTTTCCGTGGTGCTGCCTTTGGCCTCAAACCCGACGGCATCAATCACCGCATCCACTCCTCGCTGTCCGGCCGTTTGCTCAATGATTTTCTCCGCCGCGTCGTTATCGTCATCAAAGTTAATCGGGATCGCGCCGTAGCGCTCCTGGGCAAACCGCAGTCGATAGGGATGATGGTCAACCACGAAAATCTGCTCTGCGCCTAGAAGCCGCGCGCAGGCAATGGTCAGTAACCCCACCGGCCCGGCCCCGAATACGGCGACGCTGGAGCCTTTCTGGATCTGCGCATTTTTTGCCGCCTGCCAGGCGGTAGGCAGAATATCTGACAGGAAAAGCGCTTTGTCGTCAGACAGCAGCTGGGGCACTTTAAACGGCCCCATGTTGCCTTTCGGGACGCGCACATACTCCGCCTGTCCGCCCGGCACGCCGCCGTAAAGATGGCTGTAGCCAAACAGCGCGGCAGGGGCGGGAATTTGCTTTTTGTTCAGCGCCGCGCCCTGCCCGCGGTTCGTGTTTTCGCAGGCCGCGTACTGTTGCATCTGGCAAAAGAAGCAGTCACCGCAGGCAATCACAAACGGGATCACCACCCGGTCACCTTTCTGCACGTTTTTCACTTCGCTCCCGCACTCCACCACCTCGCCCATAAATTCATGACCAAAGATATCGCCGTGCTGGACCTTGGGAATTTTTCCGCGATAAAGATGCAAATCAGAACCACAGATCGCCGTGGCCGTTACGCGCAGGATGATATCGTCAGGCTGTTCGATGCCCGGATCGGGGACATTATCGACCCGAACATGATGTGGTCCGTGATAGGTGAGAGCTTTCATGCAACCTCCGAAAGGGTGTGGGTAAGCTTATAAAAGGGTAGCTACCTCTCGGGATCTGCCCCGGAATCCGGCTGTTTTGAGATTTATCCTGGCGAGATAAAAAAGTGCTGTCGGGATTACAGAAACCTTTTATATTTTGTGGTTGAATGATTTCAGCGTTTATAAACAAGGAGAAACGGTTATGTATCAAACAATCATTATGCCGGTTGATGTTTTCGAAATGGAACTGAGTGATAAGGCTGTACGTCACGCGGAATTTCTCGCGCAGCAGGACGGAGTTATTCATCTTCTGCATGTTTTACCGGGCTCTGCCAGCCTGAGCCTGCATCGTTTCGCTGCTGATGTGCGTCGTTTTGAAGAGCATTTACAGCATGAAGCCGAGACACGCCTGCAAACCATGGTCGGGCACTTCAGCATTGATCCTTCCCGCATCAAAACCCACGTCCGGTTCGGTAGCGTGCGCGACGCCGTTAATGAGCTGGCGGGGGAATTGAATGCCGACGTGGTAGTGATTGGATCACGTAACCCTTCCATCACCACTCACCTGCTGGGGTCGAACGCCTCCAGCGTGATCCGCCACACCCACATTCCGGTGATGGTCGTGAGATAAAAAAAGAGGCCACCTTTTGGTGGCCTCTGGCATTGCAGGTGTCGTCTTGCTTTCTTTTATTATGCAGTTTTGGTGCGGATCAGATAATCAAACGAGCTCAGCGACGCTTTCGCACCTTCGCCAGTGGCGATGATGATCTGTTTGTACGGCACGGTGGTGCAGTCGCCCGCCGCAAATACGCCCTTCACGCTGGTTTCGCATTTCGCATCAATGATGATCTCGCCCATGCGGTTGCGCTCAATCGCGCCTTCCAGCCAGGTGGTGTTTGGCAGCAGGCCAATCTGAACAAAGATCCCTGCCAGCGCCACGCTGTGGATATCGCCACTCACGCGGTCACGGTATTCCAGACCGGTCACTTTGCTGCCGTCGCCTTTCACTTCTGTCGTCTGGGCATTGAGCACAATATCGACGTTATTCAGGCTACGCACCTTATCCTGCAACACCTGGTCCGCTTTCATCTCCGGGGCGAATTCCAGCAGGGTAACGTGTTCAACAATTCCCGCCAGATCGATAGCCGCTTCCACACCGGAGTTACCGCCGCCGATCACCGCTACGCGTTTACCTTTGAACAACGGGCCGTCACAGTGCGGGCAATAGGTCACGCCTTTGGTGCGATACTGATCTTCGCCCGGGACGTTCATGTTGCGCCATTTCGCGCCGGTGGCAATGATCACGCTGCGCGCCTTCAGCACCGCGCCGGAGGCCGTTTCAATCTGGTGCAAACCACCCTCGACCGCGGCCGGAACCAGTTTGCTGGCGCTCTGGCTATCAATGACATCCACGTCGTAGTCGCTGACGTGCGCTTTCAACGCCCCGGCCAGCTTCTGGCCTTCGGTTTTCGGCACGGAAATGTAGTTTTCAATGTCAACGGTATCCAGAACCTGACCACCGAAACGCTCGCCCATCAGACCGGTACGGATCCCTTTGCGTGCGGAGTAAACCGCTGCCGCCGCGCCCGCCGGGCCGGAGCCAACAATCAGTACGTCGTACGCATCACGTTGGTTCAACTCTTCCGCCGCACGTTTTTCTGCGCCGGTATCCACTTTGGCGACGATTTCGGTCAAGGTCATACGCCCCTGGCCGAACTCCTGACCATTCAGGTAAACCGCCGGAACGCCCATCACGTTGCGCTCGGTGATTTCGTTCTGGAACGTACCGCCGTCAATCGCCGTGTGCTTAATGCGTGGGTTGAGGACTGACATCAGGTTCAGCGCCTGCACCACGTCCGGACAGTTATGGCAGGAGAGTGAGTAATAGGTTTCAAACTCAAAATCACCGTCGATATCGCGTATCTGCTCCAGCAGCGCCTGCGCTTCTTTTGACGGATGACCACCGGTCCACAGCAGCGCCAGCACCAGGGACGTAAATTCGTGCCCCAGCGGAGAGCCCGCAAAACGCGGCCCCTGGTCAGACCCAGGGTTGGCGATCAGGAAAGAAGGTTTACGAACTGCCAGCGTGTTGTCTTCTTTGAAGGTCACTTTCGGCGACAGCTCAGCAATCTCTGTCAGCAGCGCTTTGATTTCTGCCGATTTCGCGCTGTCGTCCAGCGTGGCAATCAGCTCAACAGGTTTGGTCAGTTTCTCAAGGTAGGCCTTGAGCTGGGTTTTCATGTTAGCGTCGAGCATTATTCTTCCCTCTCTTAAAACGTCATCATGCAAGCCGCCTTATACGGGCTGCCTGAATGCAACTTGCATCATGGTGCTGGAATGAAATGGGCGCGGGGAGCGCCCATTGATTGCCGGGTGGCACTTCGTTTACCCGGCCTACGATACTGTAGGCCAGTGCAAGCGTAGCGCCGCCAGGCTTTACAGACTTAGATCTTGCCAACCAGGTCCAGAGATGGAGCCAGCGTCGCTTCGCCTTCTTTCCATTTCGCCGGGCACACTTCGCCTGGGTGAGAAGCAACGTACTGAGCCGCTTTCACTTTGCGCAGCAGGTCAGATGCATCACGGCCGATACCTTCAGCGGTAACTTCGATAGCCTGGATAATGCCCTGCGGGTCAACAACGAAGGTCGCGCGGTCTGCCAAGCCTTCATCTTCACGCATGTTGTCGAAGTTACGGGTCAGGGCGCCAGTCGGGTCGCCGATCATCGCGTATTTGATTTTCGCGATAGTTTCAGAGCTGCTGTGCCACGCTTTGTGGGTGAAGTGGGTATCGGTAGAAACAGAGTAAACGTCTACGCCCAGCTTTTGCAGTTCTTCGTAGTGGTCTGCCACGTCGCCCAGTTCGGTCGGGCAAACGAAGGTGAAGTCAGCCGGATAGAAGAAGAACACGCTCCAGCGGCCTTCGGTATCTTTCTCAGTTACTTCGATGAACTCACCGTTTTTGAACGCCTGGTTTTTGAAAGGTTTAATTTTGGTGTTAATCAAGGACATCTGTACTTCCTCCGTGTTTTCGTTGAGATGTAAGGTAACCAACTTTGTTCATCGGGGCTAATGCGTATGCTTTATCAAATCAATCAGCCAAACCTTACAACAGCAACAAGACAGCAAGGTGAACCTTTTACAGGAAAGCCTGAAAGTAAAAAGGCCGCCTCAACGGGCGGCCCTGATACCTGAATTCCCCGCAGGTACATTCAGTGCCAGCCGAAGCTGGCGTTGCGTTGCGCTCTACATACCTTGTATCAAGGCCGTAACAGCGGTTTGATTACAGCATCCGTGCGCGCATTGAGCAATGCATAAGAGGGATAGTCCTGCCTATGGTTGTGATAGGCTGAACCGAACAGGCTTCTGAAACGTTATAAATTTAATTTCATTATAAATTTCGCGCTATATATAAATGCCAGTTGTTATTCAAATAATTCAATCACACTTCAAAGATAAAATTATCTTAATAAGTCTTGAAGTTGTGTTTCAATAATCCAAAGCCGTGATATATTAAGATCACTTAATTTTTAAATTAAGCGAGTTACCCCCACGGATTGTTAAAGGTAACTTCCCTCTGTCGTACTCCATGATGTGATAACGACAGCAAGCACAGCACACTCAGGACGAAACATGGCCAACCTCTACGACCTAAAAAAATTCGATCTCAATCTGTTAGTCATCTTCGAATGCATTTACCAACATCTCAGTATCAGTAAGGCTGCCGAGACACTTTATATCACGCCATCCGCCGTGAGCCAGTCGCTGCAACGTCTGCGTGGCCAGCTCAATGATCCCCTTTTTATCCGTTCAGGTAAAGGGATTACGCCAACCACGGTGGGCACTAACCTGCATCATCATCTTGAACAAAATCTCAACCAGATTGAACAAACTATCAACATGATGCATCACTCTGAGATCAAGAAAAATTTCGTCATTTATTGCTCTCAAATGGTATCCCCCGGCTATATGCTCGAACCGATGAAGCTGTTAATGTCTGAGGAAAATTATGAGATAGAACAACGCGATATGCTTATCTCTCCGGAATCCGCAGAGGACCTGCTCGCCTACCGTAAAGCGGACCTGATTTTCACAATTGCCCCGGTGAAAAATCGCTCTGTGGTGTGTGTTCACTTTGCCACGGTGCCAATAACGTTAATCTGCCGGGAAAACCATCCAAGACTCACCGATACGGTCAGTCTCGAGGCGTTATACCGGGAGAAATTCACCTTTTACCAGAGTACTCACCCGGGCATTAAAGAGTTCCAGAATCGTGCCAATGACGTTTTCCCGGAAAGAAATATTGCTTTTCGCACGGACTCCATCAGCTCGCTTATCTCCATGGTCAGTTCATCTGATCTGTTAGGCTTCATACCCATATCAATCTATGAAGCCTATAAAGAGACGTTAAAATTAAAACGGGTCGCCGCCCCTTTTGAATTGCCCGAAATAAATGTCTATATGCTTTACAGCCGTTCATCTCTGAACAGCAGCGTTTTTTCAACGTTCATTGAGAAAATGCATAAACTCTGTCTTTCCACTCCGTCTGCGTAAAATCATTTACATGGTGAATATAAAAATCGCAAACTAAAAAAATGATTCCGTGAAAATAATGAAAAATGATTTCATAATATCGTCTTAATTTCTTCCAGACATTTAACACGCAGGATGCGATTAACCATGTCGATCTATAAAATCCCTTTAGAGGAAAACGTCTTAGACGCTTCTGCGGAACGCATAGACTGGACGCTAAACAATTTCCCCAGGGTATGCGTTTCCTTTTCCGGTGGAAAAGATTCTACCGTGATGTTGCATCTCGTTGCCCAAAAAGCACGGCAATTAAAGCGAAAAATAGATGTCATCTTTCTGGACTGGGAAGCACAATTCTCGTCAACCATTCAGCATGTTGACACGATGAGAACGCTGTATCGGGATGTTATCCATCAGTTCTGGTGGGTAGCGCTTCCGCTCACGACCCAGAACGCCCTGTCACAGTTTCAACCTGAATGGCAGTGCTGGGAACCCGGGACAAACTGGGTTCGCCAGCCACCGGAAGATGCCATTACCGATTATCACTATTTTGATTTTTATCAGCAGGGAATGACATTTGAAGTCTTCGTGCGCGAGTTTGCCGAATGGTATGCGCAAAAACGTCCTGCCGCCGTCATGGTGGGGATCCGCGCCGATGAATCCTACAACCGTTTTCTGGCTATCGCGTCGGCACGTAAGCAGCGCTTTTCTGACGATAAACCCTGGACGACCGTCGCGCCAGGTGGTCACTCCTGGTATATCTACCCTCTGTACGACTGGAAAACCGCCGATATCTGGACGTGGTTCGCGAAATCAAAATGTTGCTATAACCCGCTATACGATCTGATGTACAAGGCGGGGGTGCCGCCACGCTATATGCGCATCTGCGAACCGTTTGGCCCGGAACAGCGCCAGGGCTTGTGGCTCTATCATGTCATTGAACCCGAACGCTGGGCAGCGATGTGTGAACGCGCCTGCGGGGTGCGCAGCGGCGGTATTTATGCCGGGCACGACAACCATTTTTATGGCCACCGGAAGATCCTGAAACCAGACCATCTTGGCTGGCGCGAATACGCCATGCTGCTACTCGACAGCATGCCGCAAAATACGGCGGAACATTACCGCAATAAAATCGCGGTGTATCTCCACTGGTATCAAAAGCGAGGCATGAACGATATTCCTGATACGCAGGAGGGTGACATTGGCGCCAAGGATATTCCCTCATGGCGACGTATCTGTAAGGTTTTACTTAATAACGATTACTGGTGCAGGGCCCTGTCATTTAGCCCAAATAAACCAAAACACTATCAGCGCTACAGCGACAGAGTGAAGGCAAAACGCAAGGAGTGGGGCATTTTATGCGACAGCGAATAATCACCGAAATTGACATCTACCTTCAATCACTTCCCGAAGAGGATCGAATAAATGCCATTAACGCCTTCCGTCAGGCAATACATAAAAACAGTCCTTTTCGTGAGCAACCTATAGACTGTGTGCTCTGGGTTAAACAGGACGCGATTACCGCCAACGATTACAACCCCAATAACGTTGCCCCACCGGAAAAACGATTACTCAGCAAGTCACTGGAACTTGATGGATTCACCCAGCCTATCGTTGTGACCGAAAGCGAACAGCAGCAGTATGAAATCGTGGACGGTTTTCACCGCCATGAAATTGGCACAGCCCGGGCGGTTTTGAAGCGCCAGCTCAAAGGGTACTTACCCGTCACTTGCCTGCGCCAGGAGCGACAGGACAAACATAACCGAATGGCGGCCACCATTCGCCACAATCGGGCTCGTGGGCGGCATCAAATCAACGCCATGTCAGAGATTGTTCGTGAACTGGTTCAGCTCGGCTGGGACGACGAGAAGATAGGCAAGGAGCTTGGGATGGATAGCGACGAAGTGCTGCGCCTCAAACAAATCAACGGTCTGCTCGAACTCTTCGCAGACCGTCGTTTTTCTGAAGCCTGGACGGTGAAATAGTCAGAGCGCGTTTAACCGCGCTGCCGCTGCCAGCAGCGTCGATTCCTGCTTCGCAAAGCAAAGTCGGATCAGCTTATGCGGGAAGGGATCGGCGCAGAACACTGACAGCGGAATGGCCGCCACGCCCACCTCTTTCGTCAGCCACTGGCAGAAACTCACGTCGTCCAGATCGGAAATCGCGCTGTAGTCGGCCAGCAGGAAATAGGTCCCTTCACAGGGTAAAATCTCCAGACGGCTTTTGCTCAACGCAGCCACAAACCGATCCCGACGCGCACGGTAGAAATCCGGTAGCTCACGGTAGTGTCCGGGTTCGCTGCGCAGCATATCCGCCAGCGCCAGCTGAGCGGGTGTGTTCACCGCAAACGTCAGATACTGATGCACTTTACGCAGCTCAGCGCTGATGGCGGCGGGCGCCACGCAGTAACCGACCTTCCAGCCGGTCATATGGTAGGTTTTGCCAAATGACGATACCGCGATTGCACGCTCACGAAGCTGCGGATGCGCCAGCACGCTGGCATGCCCCTCTTCGGCGAAGCAGATATGCTCATACACCTCGTCGCTCAGAACATAGATTTCACGTTCGGCGATGGCCTGCCACAGGGCGGCAAAATCGCTCTTCAGCCACACCGTCGCCGATGGGTTGTGCGGCGTATTCAGGATCACCAGCCGGGTTTTATCGCTCAGCAGCGCGGCAAACGCCTGCCAGTCCGGACGAAAATGAGGCGGCTGGAGCGCCACGCGTTTCACCACGCCGCCGGCCAGTTCAATCGCCGGGGCGTAGCTATCGTAGCTTGGGTCAAAACAAATAACCTCGTCGCCGGTACGCACCAGGGCGGTTATCGCCGCATACAGCGCTTCGGTCGCCCCTGCGGTTACCGTGATATCGCTGTTCGCATCAGGTTTATAGCCATACAGCTCAGCCGTTTTATCCGCAATGGCTTCACGCAACGCCTGCACGCCTGTCATCGGCGCGTACTGGTTTGCCCCCTGCGCCACGTGGTACGCCAGACGCTCCTGCAAATAGCGCGGGCCGTCAAAATCCGGGAACCCCTGCGAGAGGTTAATGGCGTTGTGCTGCTGCGCCAGAGCGCTCATCTGCGTAAAAATCGTCGTGCCGAGATTTGGAAGTTTACTTTGCGGGATCAACGGGTTATTGCTCATTGTAGTGTGCCTGCCTGTAATACTTATGTTGCTGACACTATAACACGATGTTAGTCTTTGGCAATCAAGACGCTTAGACGTCTAAACGATATAAATATTCCTGACCGAGAGGGTAAAAGGAAATGACAGACAACCTGCAACTCACACACCTGGTCGAGGCCTGCCGCTGGATTGGCGCTAAAGGCTGGGCGCCCGCTACCGGCGGCAATATGTCCGTGCGTCAGGATGAACACCTGTGCTGGCTGAGCGAATCCGGAAAAGATAAAGGCAGCCTGACCACCGCCGATTTTCTACAGGTTGAAATCGCCACCAACCGTGCGCCGTCTGGCCGTAAACCGTCGGCAGAGACCGGGCTGCATACCCTCATCTATAGCCTGTTTCCCGAGGCTAACGCCGTCCTGCACGTTCACACCGTCAATGCCACGGTGCTGTCGCGTCTGGTCAACGAGGCCGAGCTGAAGATCACCGGTTTCGAGATGCAAAAATCCCTTACCGGGCAGACCACGCACCAGGATACGGTGGCCATCCCGGTGTTTGATAACGACCAGGACATCGACGCCCTCGCCTCGCGCATCGCCCATTACGCGCAGGAACGCCCGCTTAATTATGGTTTTCTTCTGCGCGGCCATGGCTTAACCTGCTGGGGACGCGACGTGGCCGAAGCCCGCCGTCATCTGGAAGGTTTAGAATTCTTATTTGAATGCGAAATGCGTTTACGACAATGGGAGAGAGTATGATTCGCGCGATTGTGACGGATATTGAAGGGACCACCAGCGATATCCGTTTTGTCCATGATGTTTTGTTCCCCTACGCGCGTGAGCGGCTGGCGGCCTTCGTGACCGCGCAGCAGTACGCCGAGCCGGTCAAATCGATTCTGGACAACCTGCGTGATGAAATTGGCCACCCGCACGCCAGCGTCAGCGATCTCATCAACGTGCTGTTTACCTTTATGGATGAAGACCGCAAATCGACGGCGCTCAAAGCCCTGCAAGGCATCATCTGGCAAGACGGCTACGTGAACGGCGACTTTACCGGACACCTCTATCCGGACGTGCTGCCTGCGCTGGAAAAATGGAAGGCACAAGGCATTGATCTCTATGTTTATTCCTCTGGCTCCGTCGCCGCGCAGAAACTGTTATTTGGCTACAGCGACGAAGGTGATATTACTCATCTGTTCAGCGGCTATTTTGATACCCACATCGGCGCCAAGCGCGAGGTGCAGTCTTATCAAAACATTGCGGCACAAACGGGCATCGCCCCGTCGCAGATCCTGTTCCTGTCCGATATTCATCAGGAGCTGGACGCGGCTGAACGGGCAGGTTTTCGCACCCTGCAGCTGATTCGCGGCGATGATGACGGCGCAAGCCATCATCATCAGATCCACCAGTTCGACGAGATTAATCCGGAGCAGATCCCTTCATGAGCGCATTGACCATTTATTCTGATAAAGACGCCAGCCAGCCTCAGTGGCACAGCACCGACGCCGCCGAGATCGCCCAGCAGCTCAACGCTAAAGGGGTGAGGTTCGAACGTTGGGCGGCGGATCGTGACTTAGGCCAGGATCCCGCGCCCGAAGCCGTGATCGCGGCGTATCAGCACGCGATCGACAAGCTGGTGGCCGAGAAAGGTTACCAGAGCTGGGACGTGATTAGCCTGCGCGCCGACAATCCGCAGAAAGAGGCGCTGCGCGCGAAGTTTCTGAATGAACACACTCACGGCGAAGACGAAGTGCGCTTTTTCGTGGAAGGGGCGGGATTGTTCTGCCTGCACATCGGCGATGAGGTGTATCAGGTGCTGTGCGAGAAAAACGACCTGATTTCCGTTCCCGCGAGCACGCCGCACTGGTTTGATATGGGCTCAGAGCCGAACTTTACGGCGATTCGTATTTTCGATAACCCGGAGGGTTGGGTCGCACAGTTTACCGGGGATGCGATTGCGGATGCGTATCCACGCCTGGCATGATCTTTTCCCCCTCTCCCTTGTGGGAGAGGGCTGGGGTGAGAGGAAACATACGGCTCTGGTGGTCAGTTCCATATTCAGACATTAATCAAATACTGGCGATAATCCTCTGTACATCAGCGCCAACCAGCCTCGCCAGATGCACAAACTCCACCACGTCTAACCTGCGTTCACCACTTTCCACTTTAGCGATAAACGATTGGGGTTTCCCCAAAGCCTCCGCAAGCTGGGCCTGAGTAATCCCCTTCTCTTTACGAGCTTTCTTCAACGCATTGATAACAAGCTGGTATTCTTCTGAATAAACTGAGGCCATTGTTCCGATTCCATACAAATATCCTGAAATCGAATATCCACCTATTGCCTTTTTATCCCAAAACAGGTTAATTGAGTACGTAACGCAAACCTGTAAGGAGTAAAGAATGCAACGTCAAAACTGGCATCCTGCCGATATTGTTGCGGCATTAAAGAAACAAGGAACAAGCCTGGCAGCGTTGTCACGCAAGGCCGGCCTTTCTTCATCCACATTAGCAAACACACTCTCGCGCCCGTGGCCAAAGGGCGAATTGATTATCGCTCAGGCGTTGAACATTCCACCGGATGTGATATGGCCGGAAAGATATTTTGGTAAAAATGGTGAACGCATATTCCGTCAGATGAGAGCGACCAGGAAAAAAACGTGTCTTTGACATGAACAGCGTTTTCCCCCCCTTCGGGGAAGCCCATCAGTTCATGCTGCTCACGAATTTCCCTTTCGCTACCTCGTCCGGTGTGACCACGCCTGTATCCAGCACCCAGCCGCTAATCAGCGAGGCGGGGGTGACGTCAAACGCCGGGTTATAGACCTGCGCCTCTTGCGGCGCCCACTGCACCGCGCCAAAGCTCCCCGCCACGCCCGTCACTTCACTGGCCGCGCGCTGCTCAATCGGGATTGCGTCACCGTTCGGGCAGTCCGGGTCGAGGGTCGTTTGCGGGGCAGCGACGTAGAACGGAATGCCGTGAAACTTCGCCAGCACCGCCAGGGAATAGGTGCCGATTTTGTTCGCCACGTCGCCGTTGGCAGCAATGCGGTCTGCACCCACCCACACGGCGTCCACCTGCCCTTTTGCCATCAGGCTGGCGGCCATGGAGTCGGTAATCAGCTGATACGGTACGCCCAGCTCGCCGAGTTCCCACGCGGTCAGCCTGCCGCCCTGCAATAGCGGACGGGTTTCATCCACCCAGACGTTGCTTACCTTGCCTTCCTGATGCGCGCGAGCAATCACCCCCAGCGCGGTACCGACGCCCGCCGTCGCCAGCCCGCCGGTGTTGCAGTGGGTCAGCAGACGGCTGCCGGGCTTCACCAGCGCGCTGCCCGCTTTCGCAATCGCGTCGCAAAGCCGTTTGTCTTCGTCAATCAGCCGCAGCGCTTCGGCCACCAGCGCCGAAACATAATCTTCCTGCCACAGCGCATTCTTCATGCGATCGAGGTTGTTCATCAGGTTCACCGCCGTCGGGCGGGAGGCGCGCAGGGTTTCCAGCGCCACCGCCAGCTCGTCGCGGCTTTTGCCGCTTTCCGCTAACAGCGCCAGCAGAAGGCTTGCAGAGAGACCAATCAGCGGCGCGCCGCGCACCCGCAGGGCGTGGATATGCCCGACCAGCGCCACCACCGTCGAGGCATCCAGCCAGCGTTTCTCCTGCGGAAGCGCCTGCTGGTCGAGAATAAAGAGCTGATTATTCGCCACCCGCAGGCTGGTCGTCTGTAATGTCTGCATGTCGTTAATTCCCTGTTGCGTTGTTGTATCACATTGTGTCAGGATGAAATCCAGATGTATAGACGTCTACATGTCTTTATTAGCAAACCCGTGAGGAACAGGCCATGTCGCAATACCGTACCTTTACCGCTAAGGACGCCGTGGAGTATGCCAGGCAGTTTGGCGGCCTTGATGACCCATCATCGCTGGTGGAGGCGCAGGAGGTAGGCGACGGCAACCTCAATCTGGTATTTAAAATTTTCGACGGCGCGGGCGTGAGCCGCATCATCGTTAAGCAGGCGCTGCCCTACGTGCGCTGCGTCGGGGAGTCCTGGCCGCTGACGCTGGACCGCGCCCGTCTTGAGGCGCAAACCCTGGTTGAGCACTACCAGCACAGCCCGCAGCACACCGTGAAAATCCACCACTTCGACCCGGAGCTGGCGGTGATGGTGATGGAAGATCTCTCCAGCCACCGCATCTGGCGCGGCGAGCTGATCAACAACATTTACTACCCGCAGGCGGCGCAGCAGCTGGGCGAATACCTCGCGCACGCGCTGTTCCACACCAGCGATTTCTACCTGCACCCGCACGAGAAAAAAGCGCAGGTGGCGAAATTCATCAACCCGGAGATGTGCGAGATCACCGAAGATCTGTTCTTCAACGATCCGTACCAGATCCACGAGCGCAACAGCTACCCGGCCGAGCTGGAAAATGACGTAGCGGCCCTGCGCGACGACGCTCAGCTTAAAATCGCCGTGGCCTCCCTCAAGCACCGCTTCTTCTCGCAGGCTGAAGCCCTGCTGCACGGCGATATTCACAGCGGGTCGATTTTTGTGGCCGACGGCAGCCTGAAGGCCATCGACGCTGAGTTCGGCTATTTCGGGCCGATTGGCTTTGACGTTGGCACCGCCATCGGCAACCTGCTGCTGAACTTCTGCGGCCTGCCGGGGCACCTCGGCATTCGCGATGCCGCCGCCGCGCGCGAGCAGCGCCTGACCGATATTCAGGAACTGTGGAACACCTTCGCGGAGCGCTTCCAGGCGCTGGCAAACGAGAAAGCCCGCGACGCCGCACTCAGCGCGCCGGGCTATGCCTCCGCGTTCCTGAAAAAGGTCTGGCATGACGCCATCGGGTTCTGCGGCACCGAGCTGATTCGCCGCAGCGTCGGGCTTTCCCACGTGGCGGATATCGACACCATCCAGGATGAAGCCATGCGCCACGAATGCCTGCGCCATGCAATATCCCTCGGTAAAGCGCTGATTGTCATTGCCGACCGCATCGACAGCGCGGAAGAGCTGGTGGCGCGAGTGCGGCAGTACAGCTGATTTTCTCCCTCTCCCTGTGGGAGAGGGCCGGGGTGAGGGCATCAAACCGCACTCACCCCAAATACTCAATCACCGACATCCCGCCGTTATAGTCCGTGCTGTAAATAATCCCCTGCGCATCCACAAACACGTCGCACGACTGGATCACCTGCGGGCGGTTGGGCCGCGTATCCATCATCCTCTCCGGCGCCGCGGGCACCAGCGCCCCCGTTTCTACCGGGCGATACGGATTGGAAATGTCGTACGCGCGCACGCCCGCGTTCTGGTACGTCGCGAAGATCAGCGTCGAGCTGACGAAGCTTCCCGGCCGGTTCTCGTGCAGGTTGTGCGGGCCGAAATGCGCCCCTTTCGCCACGTAGTCGGTTTCATCCGGCTGCGGGAAGGTGGCAATACTTACCGGGTTCGACGGCTCGCGGATATCAAACAGCCAGATCAGCTTTTCGCCGTCCTGCTGGTTATCCAGCACCGCCTCGTCCAGTACCACCAGCAGGTCGCGATCCGGCAGCGGCAGCGCGGTGTGCGTCCCACCACCAAACGGCGGGCTCCAGTTACGGTGGCTAATGAGCTTAGGCCGGGTGCGGTCCTTCACGTCCAGCAGCGTCAGGCCGCCGTCGCGCCAGCTGCCGTAGGCGGTATCCCCCGCGATAATCGCGTGGTGCAGCGCGTAGCGCTTCCCATCCGGCCAGTCCGGCTTCTCCCCTCCGGCCTGGTTCATCCCGGGCAGCCACCAGCGCCCCGCCACTTCAGGCTTACGCGGGTCCGCAAGATCGATGGTCAGGAAGATATAGTCGGTAAAGCCGTCGATCAGCGCTGAAACGTAGGCCCAGCGGCCGCCGACGTACCAGATGCGGTGAATGCCGATGCCGCTCAGCGACAGAAAACCGATTTCGCGCGGCCTGTCCGGCGTGGAGATATCAAAGACGCGAAGCCCGGCGCTCCAGCCTTTATCCTGCACGTCGCTGACGGTCTCCCCCACCTGGCGCGTGTAGTAGACCTTCTCATCGGCAAAACGCGCATCGGCAAACAGATCCCGGGCGTTGATCACCAGCAGCAGATCGTCGTGCGCCTGGAGGTGTACGTTCCAGGTACCCGGCGGCGCGGGCACGTAACCTGCGGCTTTTGGTTTTTTCGGATCGCGCACGTCGACAATGGAAAAGCCCTGCGACACCATATGACCGATATAGGCGAAACCACGGTGCACCATCAGCTGTACACCGTCCGGACGACCGCCCTGGTCGCTATGGCCAATCAGCCGCATATTGCGGCTGTATTCGGGAGGGGGTAATTGAGACACCTTATGCTCCTTACGCCCGGTGGCGCTGCGCTTACCGGGCCTACAGGTGCGAAATGTAGGCCGGGTAAGGCGCAGCCGCCACCCGGCTTGGTTTACTTGTTTTTAGCGGCAAGCGTCGCAAACCACGGCGCGATAAAATCTTCCGTCTGGCCCCAGCCCGGAATGATTTTCCCCAGAGACGCCACGTTCACCGCGCCCGGCTGGGCGGTCAGCAGCGCCTGCGGAATAGCCGCCGCCTTGAAATCGTAGGTGGCAGGCGTCGCTTCTCCGGCAATCTTATTGGCGATCAGGCGTACGTTGGTCGCGCCAATCAGCTTCGGATCTACCGCCACGCTCACCTTCCACGGGCTAGCCGGCTCGCGCATCAGCTGGAGATCCTGGTTGGAGATGTCGATGCTGTAGAGCTTGATCTCGGTGCGGCCGTTCTCTTTCAGCGCCTTATACGCGCCCTGACTGAAGGCATCCCATGTCCCCCAGATGGCGTCGATTTTACCTTTCGGGTATTTCGCGAGGATCGCCCCCACCTTGTTGGCGGTGTCGCCCTGCACGTCAGAGGAGACCGCGCCGATGGACTCCAGCTCTTTAATCTCCGGATACTGTTTTTGCAGTTCTTTGTAGGCCGCCTGACGGCGCTCCATCGGCGGGAAGCCCGCGACCCACAGCTTGACGATATTGGCCTTGCCGTTGAAATCTTTCGCCAGTTGACCAAAAGAGAGGTTGGTCAGGGAGGCATCGTCCTGCTGGGTAACGGTTACGCCCGGGATCTCGCCGTTCACGGCGGTATCAAATACCGCGACTTTGATCCCGGCATCCACCGCCTTCTTCACCAGCGCGGTGGAGTACGGATCGCGCCCCTGAGAGAGAATAATCCCGTCGTATTTCTGGCTGATGGCCTGGTTCACGAAATCCTGGAATCTGGCGTCGTCCCCGTTACTTAAAAACGTGCTGACCTTAAAGCCGAGCTTTTTCCCTTCCTGAATCGCCCCGGCAACAAACTGCGTGGTGTTGTCGTCCGAGCCCAGGTTGCGGATCACCGCAATGCGAATGGGTCCGTCATGGCTGGCAATGGCGGCCGGAACCGGCGCGGGCGTAGCCGCCAGGCCCGGCAGAGAAGTGAGTAACCCAAGAGCCACCAAAGAGAGCGCAATCTTTTTCATTTATTATCCCGTTGTGTTGTCAGCGTTTTTGTATGTAAGTAATCGCCAGTGCCATCGCGAGCACCAGCCCTTTTATAATGTCCATGGCGTAATACGGCACGGAGAGCATCACCAGCCCGTTCGACAGCACGCCGAGGATCACCGCCCCCACCAGCGTGCCCAGCGCGTTCGGCTTGCCGGACCCGGCCAGCGAGAACCCGATCCACGCCGCCGCCACCGCATCCATCAGGTAGCCGCCCCCCGCATTCACCTGCGATGAACCGATACGCGAAGCCAGCAAAATTCCGCCCAGTCCCGCCAGCAGCGAGGCGATCACGTAGGCCGCCACCTTGTAGCGCGTGGTGCGAATACCGGAGAGACGCGCGGCTTCCGGGTTGCCGCCAATGGCGTACATCCGGCGTCCGTGGGTGGTCAGCGACAGGCCAAGCTGCGCCAGAATCGTCACCACCAGCATGACGATCACAATGGTCGGCACCTGCCCCAGCAGGCTGAACGCCGCCGGAATGGTCCCTTCCGCCATGTCGCCGCTCGGCAGCACCATGTTCTCGGTAATCGACCCGCCGTAGCTGTAGGTCATCGCCACGCCCTGAATCACAAACAGGCTGGCAAGCGTTGCGAGCATGTCCGGAATGCGCAGAATGACGATCAGGAAGGCGTTAAACAGGCCGACCAGCGTGCAGAGCGCGAGGGTCAGCAGAATCGACTCGGTGGTGCCGAAGCCGTGCCAGACGAAGAGTGAAACCACCAGCGCGTTCGCCAGCGACGCGGTTGACCCCACCGACAGATCGAACCCGCCGACGGTCAGCGAAATCGAGACGCCGATGGCAATCACCGTTACGATGGCAATCGAGCGCAGAATGTTGATGATGTTGTTCGGATCGAGGAAGCTGTCCGACGCCAGGCCAAACACCGCCACCAGCGCGACGACGGTCAACAGCATGCCCCATTTATAAAGAAAATCGAATAGTTGCTGACGGCCAGATGCCGCCGCCGTCACTGACAGAGCCTTGCTCACGACGCCGTTCCTCCGGTTGAATAATAAAGTAGTGTCTCTTCCCGGGCCTCGGCTCCGGCGATTTCCGCCACGATGCGTCCGTCCCACAGCACGCAGATGCGGTCGCACAGCCCGACCAGCTCAGCGAACTCGCCCGAGGCGTAAATCACCCCTTTGCCCTCGCGCGCCAGGCCGTCGATCAGCTGAAACAGATCGGTTTTGGCCTTCACGTCCACGCCTTTGGTCGGCTCGTCGAATATCAGCACGCTGGCGTCATTGCGCAGCCATTTCCCGATGGCGACCTTCTGCTGGTTACCGCCGGAAAGCCGACGCAGCACCTGCCCCGGCCCGCGCGTGCGCACGCCGACGCGGGCAATCACCTCTTCTGCCCAGCGCCACGCCTGACGATGACCAAACAGGCTCCAGCGCGAGAAGCTGTTATCGGCGCACACGGCAAGGTTCATGCTCACCGGCTCGTCGATAAAAATGCCCTCTTTGCGCCGCTCCTCCGGCACCAGCGCCAGACCGCGCATTACCGAGTCTGCCGGATCGCGCGGTTTCCAGGCCTGATGGTTCAGCTCGCCGCGCGCGACGCGGCTTAAGCTGGCGCCAAACAGCGCCTTGCAGAGTTCCGTTTTCCCCGCCCCCGCCAGCCCGGCAATGCCGAGGATTTCACCTTTGCGCAGGTGCAGGGAGATATCTTTCAGCAGCGCATCGTCGTGCAGCCCTTCCACCCGCAGTAGCGTCTCCTCACCGTGCGGCGGGCGCGGGGGCGGATAGATATCGCTCAGCTCATGGCCGAGCATCTTCTCAACAATCGCTTCGCCGCTCAGATCCGCCATCGGGCCGGACTCAATCAGCCTGCCGTCGCGCAGCACCGTCAGGGTGTCGCAGATGGCCTTCAGCTCGTGAATGCGGTGAGAGATAAACACCACGCCGATACCCTGCTGTTGCAGACGTCTTACTACCGCAAACAGACGCTCACTCTCGTGCGCGTCCAGCGGCGCGGTGGGCTCATCAAGAATGAGAAAACGGCAGTGGTGCGAGAGCGCCCGCGCCAGCAAAATCTGCTGTTTTTCAGCCAGCGTGCAACTGTCGATGGAGCGGCGTACGTCGAGCGAAACATCCAGCTGCGCCAGCGCCTGCCGCGCCTGCTGACGAACCGCGCGCCAGCTGTAGCGGTGCCCCGGATAAGCCAGCTGGTCGAGCATGATGTTTTCGGCAATGCTTAACCCGGGGATGAGCGCCACATCCACCTCCTGCTGCACAAGGTGGATACCCAGCCGTTTGGCGTCCAGCGGCTCGCGGATACTTACCGGCTGGTTGTTAATGCAGATTTCGCCTTCATAACGATCGTGCGTCCCGCACAGCACCGCCATCAGCGTCGATTTCCCCGCGCCGTTGGCGCCGGTCAGCGCATGCACCGACCCGCCGTTCAGGGTGAAATCCACGCGCGACAGGGCCTGAAAGCCGGAAAAGGCCAGGCTGATACCGCGCATCTCTAGGCGACTGGAAACCATCCGCGTAAATCCTTCATTACTCTTCTGATTTAGCGAATTTTTCACAGCTCTTGTTGACTGACAACGACGGAAAAGGCATAAGTTAAAGCAAAATATTATTAGCCATCCGGATGTCCAGACATAACATCGGGTTAGCGCTTGCTAAAAAAGGACAACTTCATGAGCAACACCGATATCCGCGTCGTGCCCGGCCCGGCGAACTACTTCTCTCATCCGGGAAGCCTTGCCCACCTGGATGATTTCTTTACTCCGGAACAGCTTTCCCGCGCGGTGTGGATCTACGGCGAGCGGGCAATCGAGGGCGCACGCCCTTATCTGCCGCAGAGTTTTAACGCGACGGGGGCAAAACATCTGCTGTTTAAGGGCCATTGCAGCGAGAGTGACGTCACCCATCTGGTGAACGAGTCGGGTAGTGAAACCAGCGTGGTGATTGGCGTGGGCGGCGGTGCGGTAATGGATACCGTCAAGGCCGTGGCGCGTCGTCTGGGCGTGCCGTTCGTAGGCATTCCCACTATCGCCGCCACCTGCGCGGCGTGGACACCGCTCTCCGTCTGGTACAACGATGCCGGTCAGGCGCTACAGTTTGAGATTTTTGACGACGCCAACTTTCTGGTGCTGGTGGAGCCGCAGATCATCCTTAACGCCCCGGCGGAATACCTGCTGGCGGGCATCGGCGATACGCTGGCGAAGTGGTACGAAGCGGCGGTGCTCGCCCCTCAACCTGAGAGTCTGCCGCTGACCGTGCGTCTTGGCCTGAACGGTGCGCTGGCGATCCGCGACGTGCTGCTGGAACGCAGCGAAGAGGCGCTTGCGGATCAGCAGCGCGGCGAACAGACGCAGGCGTTCCGGGACGTGGTGGATGCGATTATTGCCGGAGGCGGAATGGTCGGCGGTCTGGGTGAGCGCTATACCCGCGTGGCGGCGGCGCACGCGGTGCACAACGGCTTAACCGTGCTGCCGCAGACGGAAAAATACCTGCACGGCACCAAGGTGGCCTACGGCATTCTGGTGCAGAGCGCCCTGCTCGGTCAGGACGACGTGCTGGCGCAGCTGGTGGCGGCGTACCAGCGCTTTAACCTGCCTACCACGCTTCGCGAGCTGGACGTCGATATTCACAACCGCGACGAGCTGGATAAGGTCATTGCCCACACCCTGCGCCCGGTGGAGTCGATTCACTATCTGCCGGTGACGTTAACGCCTGAGGTTCTGCGCGCCGCGTTTGAGAAGGTGGAATCCTTCAGCCGTTAATTGCGCCGACGGGCTATACCGAATGATGATTCTCTCCACTCTTGCAACGAGGTCATCATGCAGATCGATTTAACAGGAAAAAGGCGCGGGTTACCAGCGCCAGCCGTGGGCTGGGGCCGCGGGGCAAATTTCCGGCACCGGTCTGGATGTCGACGGCGGTCTGAACGCCTGATCGCATCTTTTTCTGCAAGCCTCTGTCGCCCGGCAGAGGCCTGTTCGAGCCGCCTCGACGATTCGCGTTTTGCCGCTTTCTCGCGGTTGTTCTCCGCTCTACAGTACCTCATTAGAAATTCGGAATTTATCTAATAGTCTTATTATTTCCTTATATTTTGCGTGGGCGTACAGTGGAGGTACGGATGAAGATTGTGTGGTCTAAAACAGCAGAGAAGCAGTTTTCTAAAATCGATCCTCGATATCAGAACCGCATTAAATTCAGGCTGGAGAAGATGGATGATAAAACATCACCTGTCGCGGATATCAAGAAATTATCTTCTCCCGAAAACCACTACAGGTTGCGATTAGGTGATTACAGGGTCATTTACACCTTCGGAGATCCGCCGGGTGATATCTGCTACGTAGTGGCAGTAAAACGCCGAACAACCACCACCTACCTTCATGAGGAGCATACGGAATATGACTATTCAGTTCATCAAGGATGAAGAAGGAAAAAAACAGTATGTTGTCATACCCTACGGTGAATATTTTCGCATGCGTTTAGCCATGCTTGAGTACGATGACGATGATGAAAACGACTGGGAAGACATCCCTTACGAATCAGACATCTACGATAACGTGGGTTTACCGGGTGAAGTGTGCGACATCATGCATAACGAGAACGTCAGCCTACAGGCCGCCTGGCGCATTTTACGCGGTATGTCCCAGCAGGAGGTGGCGGAGAAGCTCGGCATCAGCCAGTCCGCCGTGTCACAGCTTGAAGCGCTGGACTCCCGACCGCAAAAGCGCACCCGCGAAAAGCTGGCGGTAATTTACGGCTGTAAACAGGAGCAGATCAGTCTCTATTTACCAAAAGAGGGTTAACAGCACTTCGCCCCGCCCTTGCCACCGTAGCGGGCGTCCTGGCGGTCGCGGAAAAATTCTTCGTAGGTCATGGGCGTCTGGTCCGGGTGGTTGACGCGCATATGCTCGACGTAGTTGTCGTAATCCGGCACGCCAATCATCATTTTAGCGGCCTGGCCCAGGTATTTACCTGCTTTGGAAAGCGTGTCGAACATAGTCAGTTTCTCGTTTGTTTTCCCCTCACCCTGACCCTCTCCCCAAAGGGGAGAGGGAACTTTAACACCCTCTCCCCTTTGGGGAGAGGGCTGGGGTGAGGGGGTTTGGTAATGTTAATGCGCCCCTTTCGCCTGGGTGACAATCTCGTCCAGGTTCTCAGGCATTGGCTCATACGGCGTCTCTTTCGCCGTCGGTTTGTCGACTTTCAACGCCGCCAGCGCGGTTTTCAGAGAATACAACGCCAGCACCACAACCACCACCATAAAGAAGATGGTCAGCCCGGCGTCCAGACGGTTGTTAAACACCAGCTGCGACAGTTGAGATTCGGTGTACTGTGCCGGGATCTTACCGCTGTCGATCATCGCCTGGAACTTGTTGGCGATCGCCAGGAAGCCCACCTTATTGTCCGGGCTGAAGGCTTTCTGCCAGCCCGCGGTCAGGGTACAGATCAGCAGCCACGCCGTTGGCACCAGCGCCACCCATGCGTAACGCTGGCGCTTCATCTTGAACAGAACTACCGCGCAGAGCATCAGGGCCATGCCTGCCAGCATCTGGTTGGCGATACCGAACAGCGGCCACAGGGTGTTAATCCCGCCCAGCGGGTCGACCACGCCCTGATGCAGGAAGTAGCCCCACGCCAGCACGCACAGCGCCGTCGCCAGCAGGTTAGCCGGGAGTGAATCGGTACGCTTCAGGTTCGGGGAGATCACCCCCAGCAGATCCTGCAACATAAAGCGCGCCGCACGCGTACCGGCATCCACCGCCGTCAGAATAAACAGCGCCTCGAACAGAATGGCGAAGTGATACCAGAACGAGACATCCATCAGCCCGCCCAGCGCGCCGTGAAGGATGTAGGCCATGCCCACCGCCAGCGTTGGTGCCCCGCCTGCGCGGGAGATAATTGACTGCTCACCGACCTCATTAGCGATATGCGTCAACGTTTCAGGGGTAATCGCAAAGCCCCAGCCGCTGACCACCTGCGCGGCAGAGGCAACCACGTCAACGGTGCCGGCCGGTGCCAGTACCGCCATTGGGCTGTTCATCGCAAAGTAAACGCCCGGGTCAATAATACAGGCCGAAACCAGCGCCATAATCGCCACGAAGGATTCCATCAGCATGCCGCCGTAGCCAATCAGGCAGGCCTGATTTTCATTCGCCAGCATCTTCGGCGTGGTCCCGGAGGCAATCAGCGCGTGGAAGCCCGACACCGCGCCGCAGGCGATGGTGATAAACAGGAACGGGAACAGGTTGCCGGTCCAGACCGGGCCGGTGCCGTCAATAAATTTGGTCAGCGCAGGCATGGTCAGGGTCGGGCGCATAATCAGAATGCCGATCGCCAGCCCGACGATGGTGCCGATTTTCAGGAAGGTGGAGAGGTAGTCACGCGGGGCCAGCAGCAGCCACACCGGCAGCACCGCCGCCACAAAGCCATAGCCCACCAGCATCCAGGTCAGCTGCACGCCGGTGAAGTCGAAGAACGGCGCCCAGGTCGGGCTTTCCGCTACCCAGCCGCCGGAGATAATGGCAAACACCAGGAACACCAGGCCAATAACTGAAACTTCACCAATGCGCCCCGGACGCAGATAGCGGATATAGATCCCCATAAACAGCGCCAGCGGAATGGTGAAGGCGACGGTATAGGTTCCCCACGGGCTGTGGGTCAAGGCTTTCACAACGATCATCGCCAGCACCGCGAGGATGATCACCATGATCATAAAGGTCGCCACCAGCGCAATCACCCCGGCGGTTGCGCCCATCTCCTCTTTCACAAGCTCACCCAGCGAACGACCGTCGCGGCGGGTGGAGACGAACAGCACCATGAAGTCCTGCACCGCGCCCGCCAGCACCACCCCCGCGAGGATCCAGATCATCCCTGGCAGGTAGCCCATCTGCGCGGCCAGTACCGGCCCCACCAGCGGGCCTGCCCCGGCAATCGCCGCGAAATGGTGACCGAACAGCACTTTTTTATCGGTCGGCACGTAGTCCAGACCGTCGTTATGACGCACGGCCGGCGTCATGCGCGTGCCGTCTACGCCCAGTACCGTCTTAGCGATATAGCGGCCATAAAAACGGTATGCGATCAGATAAATGCAGACGGAGGCGACGACGATCCACAGCGCGTTGATCTGCTCCCCCCGGTTGAGGGCGATATAGCCCAGGGCAAAGGCTCCCACCACGGAGAGCACCGCCCACGTAAGGTATTTCCCTGAGTTGTTCATAGTTGTTGTCCGTTGTTGTGAAACAGTGAGATGTTACATTTTGTTTCTAGAACAACGGATAAAATTTAACAACTTTGAAACGCAATAATGCGTGGTCAAACCAGAGATTTACACCACAGTGTTAAGCCGATCACTTTCAGCTGAATGACTTACCCCAACACCATCGTACTCAACCGACAGGTACAGCACCGCCGCCCCTGCTCGTCGAACACCACGATCTCCCAGCTCTGGCTGGAACGGCCCAGATGCAGCGGCTGACACACGCCGCGTACCTTACCGTGAGAGACCGCGCGGTGGTGCGTGGCATTCAGTTCCGTGCCCACCACGTTCTGCCCGTCACGGGTCATCAGAAAACCGGCCATTGAGCCCAGCGTTTCCGCCAGCGCCGCCGAGGCGCCACCGTGCAGCAGGCCAAACGGCTGGTGGGTGCGGGCATCCACCGGCATCTCTGCTTCCAGCGTATCGTCCCCGAGGCGGGTATAGACGATGCCAAGGTGCCCCACCATCGTATTCAGGCTGGTGGCGTTCAGCTCCTCGAGCGTTAAATGACGTTTCCAGATCATTACGCCCCCAGCGTGGAGCCGCCGTCCACCACGATATCCTGCAAGGTGATATGGCTGGCGGCATCGGATGCCAGGAACAGCACGGTCGCAGCAATCTCCTGTGGACGGGCAATTTTACCGAGCGGAATGCCGAGCTTGAACTGCTCGCCAAAGCCGCGAATGCGCCGCTGTTCCGCATCATCGCTGGTCCACAGGGTGCGCTGCATGTCGGTATCCGTTGAACCCGGCGACACCAGGTTACAGCGTACGCCGCTGCCCGCCAGTTCCAGCCCGACGGTCAGCGCCAGGCTTTTCAGCGCCGCTTTCGACGCGCCGTAGGCGCTCATGCCGATGCGCGGCGTGTGCGCCGCGTCAGAGGCCACCGTCACAATCGCCCCCCCCTGCTGATGACGGAACTGGCCCATCGTCTGCTGGAACAGGTTGAACGCGCCGCCGACGTTGACCGCAAAGGTCTGCTGCCAGTCCTCCTGCGAGAGCTGATCCGTCACGCCCATACGTAGAATGCCCGCCGCGTTAACCAGCACATCGAGCCGCTCAAGGCTGCTGAGCAAACGCCCGCAGACGTCACTCGCCTGCGCCGCATCCGCCACGTCCAGCGTTTCGGTGGCAAACGGATATTCGCCGTGAGGGAAAGCCAGATCGAACCCGGTCACCTGCGCCCCGGCCTCCACAAATGCCAGCGCGGTCGCATAACCAATGCCCTTGCCCGCGCCCGTCACCCAGACCGTTTTACCGGTGAAATCAAAAGCCATCACTTCACCTCGCGGGAGAGCAGCGCCCACCAGGCATCGAGGGTCGGATTTTTTGCCAGCATCACGAAATCAATGTCGGCGTGCACTTTGCGCCAGCGGGCGGCCAGCGCCATCATCCTCACTGAATCCAGACCGTAGTCGATCAGGTTTTCGTCATCCATTGGCTCGTCGGACTCGTCCAGCAGCGGCAGGATCAGCTCACGCAGCGCGGCTTTCGTTGTCGGAACGGACGGCAGCAGTTCGTCGGTCATCACCACGCGGCCCGAACGTCCTGCCACATATTTCAGCGACATCAGGTGCTCGTCGCGGGTGAAATCCGCCAGCGCGTCGGCGATAAAGAACGGTTTGATGTCGCGCATAAAGGCGTCGGTGGCGGTGGTCATGCAGCCGATGTGGGCGTACACGCCGGTGATCAAAAGCTGGTTGCGCCCGGTCTCTTTAAGCATCTGCTCCAGCGGCGAGCGGTGAAACGCGCTGTAGCGCCACTTCACCAGCACGGTGTCCGCTTCGTCCGGGGTCAGCTCAGCGACGATGCGCTGCTGCTCCGGCGAGCGAGTCAGGCCCGGCCCCCACATATCGTTCAGCAGGGCGCGGTCTTCATCGCTCTGATCTTTCGGCTGCGCGGTGTAGTACACCGGAATATTGTGCTCTTTGCAGTATGCGCGCAGTTTAGCGATGTTCGCCACTACCTGCTGCATCATGTCGCTATTTTCGCCCCAAAAGTTCAGGAAGTACTCCTGCATATCGTGGATCAGCAGCGCGGCGCGCTCCGGTTCAAACGCCCAGTTCACTTTACTGGTCGGCAGTTCGGCGGCGGTTGGCAGCGCGTATGCGGTTAATTTTGGAATGGCCATTCTCTGTTCCTCAGCCCCGGGCGCGTTCAGCAAGCCACAGGCGCAACTGTTTCTTATCAACTTTGCCGACCGGCGTGAGCGGAAGCGCATCCACGCTCTCCACGCGGTCCGGCAGCTTAAATTCGGCGACGCCCTGCTCGCGCAGGAAGCGGCGCACCTCCACCGCGCGCAGGGGCTGTTTCACCACCAGGTACGCGCAGCTTTTTTCGCCCAGCAGGCTGTCCTCCATGCTCACCAGCGCGGCGTGGATCACCGCATCGTGGCGCAGCAGCAGGTTTTCGATCTCTTCGGCGGCGATCTTCTCGCCACCGCGGTTGATCTGATCTTTCTCGCGCCCCTGCACGGTGATGTAACCCTGCTCATCGATGGCGATCAGATCGCCCGAGCAGTAGAAACCGTTGGCATCAAAGGCGCTGGCGTTGTGTTCCGGGCTATTGAAATAGCCGCGGAAGGTGTAAGGGCCGCGCGTCATCAGACGCCCGACTTCCCCGCGCGGCAGCGGGTTACCGTCCTCGTCCGCCACCCACACTTCATCGTCCGGGCACATCGGGCGGCCCTGGGTATTGATGATGCGCTCCGGCGCATCGTCGAGGGCGGTGTAGTTCACCAGCCCTTCCGCCATGCCAAACACCTGCTGAAGCTGGCAGCCAATTTCCGCCGGAATACGTGCCGCAAGCGTGGAGGAGAGACGTGCGCCGCCTACCTGGAGCAGTTCGAGGGATTTCAGCTGGGCGTTCCCCGCGCCGTCGGCAATCGCCTGCAACCACAGGCTGACCGCGGGCGGCACCAGTGAGGTGACGTTTATCTGATGCTGCTCAATCAGCGGGAAGCAGAGCGTGGCGCTCGGATCGTTAGCCAGCACCACGCAGCCGCCCGCCGTGAAGACGCCTAACGATCCCGGCGAGCTCATGGCGTAGTTATGCGCCGCGGGAAGCGCGTTCAGATAGCGGGTGTGCGCAGTGATACCGCAGATTTCGTTGCTGCGACGGATGCTGTAGTCGTAGTCGTTGTGCGTACGCGGGATCAGCTTCGGCGTGCCGGTGCTGCCGCCGGAGAGCTGGAAGAACGCCACTTCGTCGGCGGGCGTCGGGTTCGGGATGAAATTGTCCGCCGGGCGTGCAATCGCCGCCTCCAGCGCGTGTTCGCCCTTATCGCCGCGTAGCAGCACAACGCGTACCGAGCGATGCGCATCCACAAAGGTATTGAGAAAATCATCACCCGCGAACAGCGTGTGGTCGCGGTCGGCAATCAGCACGGCGGGTTTGATCTGCTCCGCGTAGGTGTTGAGTTCGCTGCGCTGATGGCTAAAGAGCGCGTTGACCGGTGCGACGCCGATTTGCAGCAGCGCGAAGAAGGTGATGTAGAACTCGGCCACGTTGCCGAGCTGCACCAGCGCTGTCTCGCCGCGATGCAGCCCCTGCGCCTGAAGGGCTGACGCCAGATTCGTCACCGCCTGATTAAACGCGCGGTAGGTGATGCGGCGATCGCCGTCAATTATCGCGACCGCATCGTTGTCCGCATGGTCCGTCAGGATGTGGGTCAGCGGCAGATCCTGCCAGTAGCCTTTTTCACGGTAGCGGCGGGCAAAATCCTCAGGCCAGCGGGTAAAAGGGATGGTCATGAGTATTCCTTAGTGCAAACCAAACACGTTGAGCATGGTGGAGAGCTTCACGCCCGTCTCGCGCCACTCGCCCACCGGGGAGGAAGCAGGCACAATGCCCGCGCCGGCAAACAGGCGAACGGTATTTTGATGCAGCCGCGCGCAGCGGATAGTTACCACCCACTCGCCGTTACCTTCGCTGTCGCACCAGCCGACGATGCCGCCGAACAGCTCACGATCGAACGGCTCCAGCTCGGCAATCAGCTCTTTTGCCGCCTGATGCGGGAAGCCGCTCAGCGCTGGCGTCGGGTGCAGCAGGCAGGCCAGCGTCAGGGCGTTCTCGTTTTCACGCGCGTCACCTTCTACCGGCGTCGCCAGATGCCACAGCGTCGGGGTGGTGATGAGCTGCGGGGAAGCCGGCATGGTCAGATGATGGCTGCGCGGTTCCAGAATGGTTTTCATCGCCTGCGTTACCAGGTCGTGCTCGTGACGGTCTTTTTCGGAGGCCAGCAGCTTAGTGCCCGCTTCGCGATCCAGCACATCGTCCGGCTGACGGCGCGCAGAGCCCGCCAGCGGCAGCGAGCTAAAGTGCGCGCCCTCTTTACGCAGCAGCAGTTCCGGGCTGGCGCCCAGCAGCACGCCGCCGTCTTCCAGCGGTACGTGGAAGTTAAAGCTCGCCGGGTTCTGGGCGATAAGACGCTCCATCAGCGCGCTGCTATCAATCTGTTTGTCGGTGGCGATATCAATCAGGCGCGACAGCACCACCTTATTCACCTGCGGCGTGGCGGTGAGCGACGCGGCGCGAGCGACCATCTCCTCGAAAACCGGCTGCGGCGGGATCTCGGTGCGTTGTTGCACGTTCAGCGTCTGCGCGCCGGAGGCGTAGCGTGCGGACTGCTGACGCGCCGGGCGGGAGAAGGTTTGCCAGCGTTGCGGAATAAACAGCGATGACGATTTGCGGGTATCGAAGGGGATCGCCCCTACCATCACCGGATGGGCAATGCCGCTGTTTTTCGCATTCCGGAAAGCCTGAGCTAATTTCTGCTGAAAGGGGCCCGCCGGATCGTCACCGCCGACGGCGGGTTCAGAAAAACGGGCAAAACAGCCTGACGTGGTAAAACTGCGATAGGGCGACATAAAGAAAAAGCTGTCTGATTGCAGCGTGGTCGCGGTGTGCTGAAGGTCCTCAGCCAATGACGTATCCATATCATCCTCCTAAAATGATAAAAGCAGTAATAATGATTATCATTTATATTTTCGTCGGCTAACCTAATCCCACATCGCCCTGGTGTCAACCGCAGAGCAAACAACTTGTGCGACTAACGCTTGCATACCTTCCCCGCAATCATGAAAATGAGAAGCATTAACTTCAACAAAAACAGGATGCCGTTCTGTGAAACTCCCTGCCGTTTGCCGTAATGCCTTTCTTTTAACAGGACTTTTTGTTTTAGGACTAACCTCAGCGACGGCCGCCGACTGGCCGCGTCAGGTCACAGACAGCCGCGGCGTACATACGCTTGAGAGCAAACCGACGCGCATTGTCTCCACCAGCGTGACCCTAACCGGCTCCCTGCTGGCCATTGACGCCCCGGTTATTGCCAGCGGAGCCACCACGCCAAACAACCGCGTGGCGGATGCACAGGGCTTTTTACGTCAGTGGGGCGATATCGCGAAACAGCGTAAGGTTTCCCGGCTGTACATCGGCGAGCCGAGCGCCGAAGCCGTCGCGGCCCAGATGCCGGACCTGATTTTGATCAGCGCCACCGGCGGGGATTCCGCGCTGGCACTCTACGATCAGCTTTCCGCCATCGCCCCGACGCTTATCATTAACTACGACGACAAAAGCTGGCAGGAACTGCTGACCCAGCTGGGGACGATCACCGGGCAGGAAACACAGGCCGCAGAGCGCATCGCTGCCTTCGATAAACAGCTCGCCCAGGTGAAGCAGCAGATGAAGCTGCCGCCGCAGCCGGTGAACGCCATCGTCTACACCGCCGCGGCGCACACGGCGAACCTGTGGACGACAGACTCGGCTCAGGGCAAACTGCTGCACCAGCTGGGCTTCACGCTGGCGGCGTTACCTGATGGATTGCACACCTCGAAAAGCCAGGGCAAGCGTCACGACATTATTCAGCTGGGCGGGGAAAACCTGGCGACGGGGCTGAACGGCGAAGGGCTGTTCGTGTTTGCCGGCGACCAGAAAGACGTGGACGCGATTTACGCCAATCCGCTGCTGGCGCATCTGCCGTCGGTCAAGAACAAGCGCGTCTGGGCGCTGGGAACGGAGACGTTCCGCCTGGATTATTACAGCGCGTTGTTGGTGTTGCAGCGTTTGAATTCAATTTTTAAATAAGAGGCACGTTTCCCGTAGGCCCGGTAAGCGCAGCGCCACCGGGCGTTTTGTCGGGTGGCGGCTACGCCTTACCCGACCTACAGGTTCTGCCTGAACCGACGCAACTCCACCAAAACCGCCAATAAAATCACGCCAACCACGGCTAACACAAACCCGCTGCTGCTCGCCGACGCCACCGGGGTCATTATCGCCCCCAGCCCGCCGAGGATCGCTGCGCCAATCGCATCGCCCGTGACGTTCTGCGCCGTCCACAGGCCGTTAATGCGCCCGAGCATCCCTTCCGGCGTCTGGGTCTGGATCAGGGTGTACTGTAAAAGAGAGCTGACCGCGCTCAGCCAGCCAAAAATCACCAGACACATCACCCCCAGCGCCCACACCGGCATCAGGCTGAAGAAACCAATCGCGATAAACGAGGCCAGCGTCGCCACCAGCATGATTAACCCCGGTCTCGCGCTCTGCGCCAGGTTTCCGCTGGTCAGCGCCCCGCACGCGGCGCCGAGCGGAATGGCGGCGTACAGCACGCCAATCTCTGAGGCGCTCATCTGCCACTCGCCCGCCAGCGCCGGGTACAGCACGCGCACGGCGCTCGCCATCGTCAGCAGGCCGCCGAGCAGCGCAATGCCGCCAATCAGCGGGTTGCTGAACAGAAAACGAATCGCGGCCATCAGGGACTTCAGCGGATGCTCGCGCGGCTGCGGCGGCGGTGGCAGGAGCGGCAGACGCAGCAGCGTCAGTGTGGTGATAAAGGTTCCCGCCGCGGCAAGGCCGTAGTTCCACGCCACGTTGCCGGTCGCCAGCAGCAGGCCGCCGACCATCGGCGAAATCACCGATCCCAGA
This sequence comes from Enterobacter cloacae complex sp. S1, assembly GCF_014930525.1. Lineage (NCBI taxonomy): Bacteria > Pseudomonadati > Pseudomonadota > Gammaproteobacteria > Enterobacterales > Enterobacteriaceae > Enterobacter > Enterobacter cloacae complex sp. S1. Next base: position 229,530 of record NZ_JADBRE010000017.1, on the reverse strand, counting down.
CGCACGGTGAGCATGGTGATCGCCCCCGCCTGCATCAGGTTCTCGCGCCCGACCAGCGCGGGCGTGGCCGCCAGCAGCGCCGTCACGCCTAACGAGGCAAAAAAGCCGTCCCACAGGCCCAGGGCATAAATCGCCATCAGCGACGGCTCCGGCAGCATTGCGTTCAGACACAGCCCGACAAAGCCCACCCCGCAGGTGCCGCGCGCCAGCAGGATCAGTTTTTTACGCTCGTAGCGGTCCGCCAGTACGCCTCCCACCATCAGGCCGATAAACATCGCCCCGCCGGTTAAGGTGACGGATAACCCCACCAGCCAGCTGGAGTGGGTCATGGTCTGGATCTGTACCGGCACGGCGACCCCGAGCAGGCCGAGGGATAAAATGGAGATAAAGCGGGCGATAAAAACCGCTCGAAACGCCGGGTGCGTTTTCAGCAGGCTGAGGTTGAGCAGCCAGGATTTTTGATTCATGACAAGGCCTTGAGGTATCGGTCTACCATTTCCATGGGCGCACATGCTAACATAGCCAAATAAGATAGATAACGATAATTACTATCATTATCACATCATGGACGTTGCTATGTCGTTTTCCTCTTCCGCGGTGCGCGCCGTAGCCGTGCCCGTTTTATTGCTGCTGTTGATCCTTGCGATTGCACTCAGTTTGCTGGTTGGCGCGAAGCCGCTGCCCGCGTCCGTTATTGTCGATGCGCTCTCCGGTACCTGCCAGAGCGCCGACTGCATTATCGTGCTCGACGCCCGCCTGCCCCGCACCCTTGCCGGCCTGCTGGCCGGTGGCGCACTCGGGCTTGCCGGTGCCCTGATGCAAACCCTCACCCGCAACCCGCTGGCGGACCCTGGCATTCTCGGCGTGAACTCTGGTGCCAGTTTCGCCATTGTGCTCGGCGCGGCGCTGTTTGGTTTCACCTCTCCGTCTGAACAGCTGGTGATGGCCTTCTGCGGCGCGCTGGCCGCCTCGCTGGTGGTGGCCTTTACCGGCAGCCAGGGCGGCGGACAGCTCAGCCCGGTACGTCTGACACTGGCGGGCGTGGCGCTCGCGGCGGTGCTGGAAGGCTTATCGAACGGCATCGCCCTGCTCAACCCGGACGTGTATGACCAGCTGCGCTTCTGGCAGGCCGGTTCGCTGGATATCCGTACCCTTGATACCCTGAAAGTGGTGGCATTCCCGGTGTTTATCTCTGCCGCCGTAGCGCTGTGTTTAAGCCGGGCGCTCAACAGCCTGAGCCTCGGCAGCGACACCGCGACCGCCCTCGGCAACCGCGTGGCGCGTACGCAGCTGACGGGCCTGCTTGTCATCACCGTGCTGTGCGGCAGCGCGACCGCCGTCGTCGGGCCGATTGCCTTCATCGGCCTGATGATGCCGCACATGGCGCGCTGGCTGGTGGGGGCGGATCACCGCTGGTCGCTGCCGGTCACGCTGCTGGCGACCCCTGCCCTGCTGCTGTTTGCCGACGTACTGGGCCGCCTGCTGGTGCCGGGTGAATTGCGCGTCTCGGTGGTCAGCGCCTTTATCGGCGCGCCGGTGCTGATCTTCCTGGTACGACGCAGACGCGAGGGTGGCGCATGATGGCCCCGTCCCGTAGATTACTCACCAGCGTCGTCCTGCTGGTCGTCGCCAGTCTGCTGCTGGCGGTCTGGAGCCTGCAAAGCGGTGCCGTAACGCTTGATTTCGCGCAGGTCTTTCACGCTCTCACCGGCAGCGCGCCGCGTAACATCACCATGGTGGTCACCGAATGGCGACTGCCGCGCGTGGCGATGGCGATCCTGGTTGGCGCGGCGCTTGGCGTCAGCGGCGCAATATTCCAGTCGCTGATGCGTAACCCCCTCGGCAGCCCGGACGTGATGGGCCTGAATACCGGCGCGTGGAGCGGCGTGCTGGTGGCGATGGTGCTGTTCGGGCAGCATCTCATGGCCATTACCTTTACGGCGATGGCGGGCGGCATTCTCACCTCCCTGCTTATCTGGGCCCTGGCCTGGCGCAACGGCATCGACACCTTCCGCCTGATCATCATCGGGATCGGCATCCGCGCGATGCTGATGGCGTTTAACACCTGGCTTCTGCTACAGGCGTCGCTGGAAACCGCACTCTCCGCCGGGCTGTGGTACGCCGGTTCCCTCAACGGTCTGACGTGGGGAAAAACCTGGCCCGCCGCGCCGCTGATTATCCTGATGTTTATTGGCGCGTTGCTGCTGGTCAGGCGCATGCGCCTGCTGGAGATGGGCGACGACAGCGCCTGCGCGCTGGGCGTGAGCGTAGAGCGCTCGCGCCTGATGCTGATGCTGGTGGCGGTCTTGCTGACCGCAGCGTCTACCGCCATCGCCGGGCCGATCTCGTTTATTGCCCTTGTCGCGCCGCATATCGCGCGGCGACTTAGCGGCACCGCGCGCTGGGGATTAACCCAGGCAGCGCTGTGCGGCGCAGTATTACTGCTGGCCGCCGATCTCTGCGCTCAGCGGCTGTTTACGCCTTATCAACTGCCGGTGGGCGTGGTGACCGTCAGCCTCGGCGGGATTTACCTCATCGTCTTGCTCGTTCAGGAGTCACGCAAGAAATGACAGATTCAACACCCCGCTTGCGCGGCGAAAACTTGACCCTCGGCTATGGTAAAAAAATCATTGCCCGGGACTTATCCGTTGCCATTCCGGACGGCCACTTCACCGCCATCATCGGGCCAAACGGCTGCGGCAAATCGACATTGCTGCGCACGCTGAGCCGCCTGATGTCGCCGGTTGAGGGCAGCGTGTTCCTCGACGGGGAGCAGATCCAGCGCTTCGCCAGCAAAGAGGTGGCGCGCCGAATTGGGCTGCTGGCGCAAAACGCCACCACGCCGGGGGATATTACCGTGCAGGAGCTGGTCTCCCGCGGGCGCTATCCGCACCAGCCGCTGTTTACCCGCTGGCGCAAGGAGGACGACGAGGCCGTGAAGCGCGCGATGCAGGCGACGGGCATCACCGATCTGGCCCAGCAAAGCGTCGATACCCTCTCCGGCGGACAGCGCCAGCGCGCGTGGATCGCGATGGTGCTGGCGCAGGAAACCTCGATCATGCTGCTGGACGAGCCGACGACCTGGCTGGATATCAGCCATCAGATTGACCTGCTGGAGCTGCTGAGCGAACTGAACCGTACGCAGGGGTACACCCTGGCGGCAGTGCTGCACGACTTAAACCAGGCGTGCCGCTACGCGACGCATCTGATTGCGTTGCGCGACGGCGAGATTGTGGCGCAGGGCGCGCCGAAGGAGATTGTGACGCCGGATCTGATCGCGCGGATCTACGGCATGCGCTGCATGATTATTGACGATCCGGTGGCGGGTACGCCGTTGGTGGTGCCGTTGGGCAAGCGTGCGGTCTGATGCCCTCACCCCGGCCCTCTCCCACGGGGAGAGGGAGCAAACCATCCCCTCTCCCCGTGGGAGAGGGTTAGGGTGAGGGGCTTTAAACGTTACCCCAAAATTTCCTTCAGTACCGGCCCAATCTTTTCAAACGCCTGCGGTGAAATGATATCCACGTGGGCGCAGTCCTGGCTGTACACCTCCAGCTCACCCACCCACGGCGCCCATGCGGCCTGCGGATCCAGGGTTCGCGTTCGCTCGGCGACAAACAGCGTCGCTTTACCGTCAAACCGCGCGCTGTGCGCCGTGGTGAGCAGCCGCACCGCGTCCGCATAGTTGCCTTCAATGGCGTTAAACAACTCGCTGGAGCCCTGCCCCTGCTGGGCGGCAATAAACGCCTGACGTTCGCGCTCAATTTCCGCCAGCACCTCCGGATCGAGGCCGTTGGCCTCTTTCTCCGCCCAGTTCTGGGTTTCCGGTGGCCAGGTATCCAGCAGGCCGAGGAACGCTACGTCTTCACCCTGCTCGCGCAGACGCGCCGCAATGCCCTGCGCCAGCGTGCCGCCGAGGGAATAGCCGAACAGATAATACGGCCCCTGCGGCTGTTGCTTACGCAACGTGTTCAGATGATGTTCGATCACCGCATCGAGATCCGCACACTGCTGCATCGGCCCCTCAGGCCGGGGAGACTGAATGCCGACGATTGACCAGCGCGGGCTGAGGTAGCGCGCCAGGAGGCTAAACTGCCAGGCAAAGCCGGACGCCGGATGGAAGCAGAACAGCGTGGGGCCGTTGCTTTCACGCAGCGGGAGAACGGTTTCATACCCCAGACGCTGCGCCTGCTCGTCGCTCATCTGCGAGTCCAGCAGGGCGCTAAGCTTGCTCACCGTCGAGGCGACCATAATCTGCCCCGGCGTGACCTTGCGGCTGAACGCACGGCTGAGCTGAGCCGCAAGGCGCATCGCCAGCAGCGAGTGGCCGCCGAGGGCAAAGAAATCGGCCTCGATATCGTTCACCGCGCAGCCCAGCAGGGCAGAAAACGCCTGCGCCACGGTGACTTCAGTTTGCGTCTCGGGCGCGCGACCGGAAGTTTTGCTGGTCAGCTCCGGCAGCGGCAGCGCCTTGCGATCCAGCTTGCCGTTGGCGCTTAACGGCAGCGCGCTGATTTGCAGCAGCACCACCGGCACCATATGCGGCGGCAGCTGGGCTTTGAGTGATGCAAGCAGCGCGTCGCGATCCAGCGGTAAGCCGGATTCAGAGACAACGTATCCCACCAGCTGGCGGGCATCGCCGCCCGTGGCAGCCGCCTGGTTGAACACGCAGGCGTGCGCCACCGCCTGGGCCACATCCGGCAGCGCGAGCATCGCCCGGTCGATTTCGCCCAGCTCAATGCGCTGGCCGCGGATTTTCAGCTGATCGTCGCTGCGGCCCAGATATTCCACCGCGCCGTTGTCCAGCCAGCGGGCAACGTCCCCGGTGCGGTACATTCGCTCGCCGGGGGCAAACGGATCGGCGATAAAGCGGCTGGCGGTAAGGTCGGGGCGTCCCAGATACCCCTGCGCCAGCTGGATGCCGGTGAGATAGAGATCCCCCGCCACGCCGAACGGCACCGGGCGCATCATCGCGTCCAGAATGCGCAGCCCCGTATTCCACACCGGGAAGCCAATTGGCACGCTGTTGCCCTCCACCGCCGCCAGCTCGGGGCCAAACGCCGGATACCAGCTCACATCCACCGCCGCTTCGGTCGGGCCATAGAGGTTGTGCAGCGGCGCATGGGTGAGCTGTTCCCACTCGCGACACAGCGCAGTCGGCAACGCCTCGCCGCTACAGAACACCTGCTTCAGCGTCCTGCAACAGTCGACGTTTTCCGGCGTCAGCGAGGCGACGAACGCCGCCAGCATCGACGGCACGAAGTGGGTGGTGGTTACGCCATATTCTGCGAAGAAGCCCTGCATTGCCTGCGGATCGCGGTGCGCGTCCGGCTCGGCCATCACCAGCTTCGCCCCGGCGATAAACGGCCACCAGAACTCCCACACCGACACGTCAAAGCTGCACGGCGTTTTCTGCGCCACCACGTCATGCGCCGCCAGTGGATAATGATCCTGCATCCACTTCAGGCGGTTAACGATGGCGGTATGGCCGACCATCACCCCTTTTGGACGCCCCGTCGAACCGGAGGTAAAGATGATGTACGCGGTCTGCTCCGGCTTCGCCAGGCGCAGAGGTTCAGCATCGGTGGCCGGTAATAGTGTGTTGTAACTAAAGGTGGCGATCGGCAGATCGTTAAAGCGCGGAAGCTGCTCGTCGGTGGTAATGAGCAGCGACGGCTTCGCGTCCTCCAGCATCATCCGCAGACGGTCATCCGGGTAACCGGTATCCAGCGGCAGCCAGGCGGCGCCTGCTTCAACAATCCCGTGCAGCGCCAGGGTCAGGAACACCGAGCGCGGGAGCGCCACCGCCACGCTGTCGCCCGGCTTCACGCCGCGCGCGCGCAGCAGGTTTGCCAGCGCGACCACCTGCTCGCGCATCTGGCGGTAGTTCAGTTCAGTATGGGCATCCGCCAGCGCGGGGGCGTCCGGCGTTTTGCTCGCCTGCTCCGCCACAAGATCCGCCAGCGTGGTAGACGGCAGCGCCAGCCCGGTATCGTTGATGCGCGCCAGCCGGGCGTATTCCTGCTCTGATACGGTTTCCACGTCGCCACAGCGCAGGTCCGGATTGGCGGCAAACTGCGTCAGCATTGCGTTCAGGCGCGCCGCGTGCCCCTTCAGCGTCGCCTCGTCGTAACGCTGCCCGTTGGCGAGGATCTCAATGCTCAGTCCGCCCTGCTCGTCCGGGAACAGCGCCAGCTCCAGATCGTTCACCGGGCCGGTTGCCAGCGTGTGGGTAATGGCCTCCACGCCGTCGATATTCAGCTGATAATCGAACACCTTGACGTTCAGCACCGGACCAAAAAGGGCTTCGTCGCCTGCGGCACGTCCGCTGTCGCGCACGATCTGCTCGGCGTCGTAACGCTGATGGCGGCGCATCTTTTTCAGCTGGTTCGCCAGGCGCAGCGCCAGTTCCGGCAGGCTCTCGTGCGGGCGAATATTCACCGCCAGCGGCAGGACGTTGAGCACCGGTCCGGTCGCGGTCAGCGCGGCGGAGCCCATACGGCGCATAAAGATAAACCCGGCGGCGTAGTCCAGCCGTCCGGTCAGGCGGCCCAGCCACAGCGCCACCAGCGCAAGGGCCAGATCGGTACGCTGCGCCTGGCCTGCCATCTGTGCAAGCTGGCTGAACGCACGGCCGTCCATCGCAATTTTCAGGCGCAGGATATCGGTGGTGGCGGCGCGTCCCGGCAGCGGCGCGGAAGAGAGCGAGACCGGAGAAGGAAGCTGTTTGCGTTGTTCGGCCCAGAAAGCACCGTCGCGCTGATACGCCTCGCTGTCGCGATAGCGCTGATACTCCTCCACCACCTCGGCGAACGGGGTGAACGGGGAGGCCGGTGTGGATTCACCTTTCTGCCACGCAGCGTAAATGGCGGTGATCTGACGGGTAATAGCAGGGAAGCTGAAGCCATCTACCACCAGATGATGATACCGCTGATACCAGTACCAGTGGCTTTCTCCCACCTGGATCAGCTGGTGAAACGCCAGCGGCTGACCGCTGTCGACGCGCAGGTTCTGGTTGAGATCGGCCTCCATCAGCGCCACGGCGGCGTCGTGGGAGTCAACGCGCACGATGGACGGCTCCGGCAGGAGCATGGCCTCATCGATCCACTGCCACACCTCACCGTTATCTTCGGCAAAACGCATCCGCAGGGTGTCGGCCTGCATCATGCCTTCAGCGATGGCTTTTGCCAGCAATGGCGCATCGATAGCGCCTTTCAGCTCGGTGTAGTGCGCGACGCTCCAGGCGTTTGGCAGGGAGGAAAGCTGCTCTGCCATCCAGATCCCCGGCTGGGCGGCGACAAGAGGGAGACGGTTCATGCGCGCTCCCCCGCAAAACATGACGGCTCAAGCGTCTGCCACTGTTCCGCCAGCCACTGCTGGCACGCCTCCTGAGATTGCGGTTCGCAGACCACGCGCCAGCCCGCGGGCAACTCGCACTGCTGCGGCCACAGGCTGTACTGCCCCTGGTCATTTTGCAAAATGGCGAACTGTCCCTGCGGATTATCGAAAGGATTGCTGAATTCCATACAGACTCCGTTATTGAATAAGCGGCTGCCAGAGGGTCATCAGCCCCTGCGTCAGCCCACCGCGCCAGCAAAGCGCATCGTGTCCGCCGTCAACCTGACGCCAGAAAACCGGTTGCTGAGTGTATAGTTCGGCGAGGATCGCCTGGTTTGCGCGCAAAATAAGCGGCTCGTTGCGCCCGGCCTCAAGGACGATGCGCAGCCCGCGAGCGGTTTTGTCACCCGCTTTGAGTTGTTCGATGAGCAGCCCGTCCTGCTGCGCGCCGCGGTGCGGCCACCAGTAGGATCCGGACTGGCTGAGGATGCAGCCAAAACGCTGCGGCCAGTTGAGGCCCGCATAGAGGGAAGAGAGCCCGCCGAAGCTCTGACCCGCCACCACGGTATGGTCGGCGCGGTCGCTGAACGGGGCCATGCTTTTCACCTGCGGGAGAAGTTCGTCCTGCACCGCCAGCCAGAAATCAGGGTTACACGGCAGCTCGCGGCTGCGGTGTGCGGTGTCAATCACGTCGATTAAGACATAGACCGCAGGCGGCAGTTTGCCTTCATGGGTGAGCGACGCCAGCGCAGGCCAGACGGGCATGCTTTCGGCCCAGAACTGCCCGTCGAGCAGCACCGCCAGCGGGCGCTCGGGGCTTTCATCCCCGGTGGTAAAAATCCACACGCGGCGACGGTTCTTCAGACGCGCGCTGTGCCACTCAATGCAGACAGGCTTTTTGTAAGGTGTATCGGGATGGTTCCAGCCGGGCTGTACGGGCGCCTCCGGCATCTCCAGCGCCGAGACGGCGTGCCCGCGCCCGCCGCGCCAGCTCTGGGCATTCAGCGGGTCGGACACCGCGTGCGGCAATAGTTTGCGCCAGCCTTCGCGCAGCGCCATGCGGTCCGGCTGATCGCCTTCAAACACTGCGCTGGCAAAATCGTTTTCATTGTCGGAGGGGATAAAACAGTAGCTGCCGCGCCATTCCGGGCTGAACTCGCCCTGCCACTGCCAGACGTCGGTATCCGGGATACGTTCAAGGGACTGCGGACGGGCATTTTGATGGTGATCGGTCACACCGGTGACGTAGAGCCAGACGCGTTTAACCGTCGACATTTTCTGCGTTCCCGCCGGGTCCCGCCACCAGAATGTCACGCGATAGTTTTCCTGATGACGTTCCCGTTCCGGCCCGTCTTTCGCCTGCCACCACGCTTCACTTCCGGTTGTTAACGCCGTCACCCTTATAACCCCATGTTTAACAGTCTTTTTTGTTTCAGAGCAAATTTTATTGATAATATTATTGATAACTATTTGCATTTGCAATAGCGTAATGCCCGCGCTGTGGGAAGCGCGCTCATTAAATAACCATAAAAGCGGGACGTACAATGAATAAGAAGATTCACTCTCTGGCCTTGCTGGTCAATTTAGGGATTTATGGTGTCGCGCTGCCCGTCATGGCAGACGACAACACCGCCTCCGCGCAGCATGAAGACACCATGGTGATCACCGCCGCCGAGCAGAATTTGCAGGCGCCGGGCGTGTCGACCATCACCGCCGACGAGATCCGCAAAAACCCGCCCGCGCGCGACGTGGCGGAAATCATCCGCACCATGCCGGGCGTTAACCTGACCGGCAACTCCACCAGCGGCCAGCGCGGGAACAACCGTCAGATTGACATTCGCGGCATGGGCCCGGAAAACACCCTGATCCTGATCGACGGCAAGCCGGTCACCAGCCGCAACTCCATCCGTCTGGGCTGGCGCGGCGAGCGTGATACCCGCGGCGATACCGGCTGGGTCCCGCCGGAGATGATCGAGCGCATCGAAGTGATCCGTGGCCCGGCTGCTGCCCGCTACGGTAACGGTGCGGCGGGCGGCGTGGTGAACATCATCACCAAAAAATTTGACGACCAGTGGCACGGCTCCTGGAACACCTACCTGAATGCGCCAGAGCATAAAGACGAAGGTTCCACCAAACGCACTAACTTCAGCTTGAGCGGCCCGCTGGGTGGGGATTTCAGCTTCCGCATGTACGGTAACCTGGATAAAACCCAGGCCGACGCCTGGGACATTAACCAGGGCCATCAGTCTGACCGTACCGGCGCATATGCCGACACGCTGCCGGCAGGCCGTGAAGGGGTCGAGAATAAAGACATCAACGGCGTGGTGCGCTGGGACTTCGCGCCGATGCAGTCCCTGGAGTTTGAGGCGGGATACAGCCGCCAGAACAACCTTTACGCGGGCGATACCCAGAATACCAACAACGACAACAGCTCAAGCGGGCTGGTGAAGAAGAACTACGGTAAAGAGACTAACCGTATCTATCGTCAGAACTTCGCCGTGACCTGGAACGGCGGCTGGGATAACGGCATCACCACCAGCAACTGGGCGCAGTACGAGCACACCCGCAACTCTCGTCTGGGCGAAGGGCTGGCGGGCGGTCTGGAAGGATTGTTCAACAGCAATAAATTCACCGACACCGACCTGGCCGACGTGATGCTGCACAGCGAAATCAACCTGCCGATTGATTTCATTGTGAACCAGAACCTGACGCTCGGCACCGAGTGGAACCAGCAGCGCATGAAGGACTCGACCTCCTTCACGCAAACCCAGCAGGGCGGCACCATTCCGGGCATGAGCGAAGACCGTAGCCCGTACACTTCAGCGGAGATCTTCTCCCTGTTTGCCGAAAACAACATGGAGCTGACCGACAGCACCATGCTGACCCCTGCCCTGCGCTTCGACCACCACACCATTGTGGGTAATAACTGGAGCCCGTCCCTGAACCTGTCGCAGGGTCTGGGGGATGACTTCACCCTGAAGATGGGCATCGCGCGCGCCTATAAAGCGCCAAGCCTGTACCAGACCAACCCGAACTATCTGCTGTACAGTAAAGGCCAGGGCTGCTACGCCAGTTCCGACGGCGTGGGCTGCTACATGATGGGTAACGACGATCTGAAAGCGGAAACCAGCATCAACAAAGAGATTGGCCTGGAGTGGAAACGCGACGGCTGGCTGGCGGGCGTGACCTGGTTCCGCAACGACTACCGCAACAAGATTGAAGCGGGCTATGCGCCGATTGGCCAGACGTCCACCGGCAAAGTCACCACCGATATCTACCAGTGGGAAAACGTGCCGAAGGCGGTAGTAGAAGGTCTGGAAGGCTCCCTGAACGTGCCGGTCAGCGATACCATCAACTGGACCAACAACATCACTTACATGCTGCAAAGCAAGAACAAGGAGACCGGCGATCGTCTGTCGATCATTCCTGAGTACACGCTGAACTCAACCCTGAGCTGGCAGGTGCATCAGGACGTATCGCTCCAGTCGACCTTCACCTGGTACGGCAAGCAGCAGCCGAAGAAGTACAACTACAAAGGTCAGCCGGTCACCGGGTCTGAGAAAGACGAAGTCAGCCCGTACAGCATCGTGGGCCTGAGCGCGACCTGGGACGTGACCAAAAACGTCAGCCTGACCGGCGGCGTGGACAACGTCTTCGACAAGCGCCAGTGGCGTGCGGGTAACGCCCAGACCACGGGTAATACCACCACCGGCGCGTATATGTACGGTGCGGGCGCGTATACGTATAATGAACCGGGCCGTACCTGGTATATGAGCGTGAATACGAGGTTCTGATAAAGGCAGTGACTTCCCCCTCTCCCCATGGGAGAGGGCCGGGGTGAGGGCATCAGGCCGCACAATACTGAAGGGAAAACCATGCACACCACCCACAGCACATTTTCTCTCGCCGGCCACACCCTCCACCGCATCACTTTCGACCCCGCCACCTTTACCGACGCCGATCTCCTCTGGCTCCCCCATCACGCGCAGCTTGCTGACGCCGGACGCAAACGCAAGGCCGACCACCTGGCAGGCCGCATCGCCGCCGCGCACGCCTTACCTGACCACACCATGCCCGCCATCGGCCCCAGCGGGGAACCGCTCTGGCCGCAAGGTATTTCCGGCAGCATCACCCACAGCGGCACGCAGGCGATAGCCGTCGTCACGCAATACCCGGCGCTTATCGGCATCGATTGTGAAACGATCCTCTCCGAAAACGAAGCCAGGGAAATCAAAGACGGCATTATTGATACGCAGGAAGAACCTGTGTTTTCCCGCCTGGGATACCCGTTCGCCCTCGCCCTGACGCTGGTCTTCAGCGCCAAAGAGAGCCTGTTCAAGGCCCTCTTTCCGCAGGTACAGGCCTGGATGGGTTTTGACTGCGCCCGCGTTACCATGCTCGACGACAAGACGCTCACGCTGGCGTTGACCCGTCAACTTGCAGGCTTTAAGGAAGGCACCGCCTTCCCCCTGCACTGGCAGCAGCACGGCGAACAGGTCATCACCCTGCTGTCACACGCTCCTGGCGACGAGCCTTCACGCTGGTCACCACAAACGTCACGATAAACACCATCGCGAACAGGACCACAATGGTCGGCGCAGGCGCGCTGTCGAGATAAAACGACGCATAAACGCCGCTTACCGACACCAGCGCTGAAACGGCGACCGCCACCAGCAGCGCCATGTGAAAGCGTCGGGTAATCAGCACCGCCACGGCGCCGGGCGCAATCAGCAGGGAAATCGACAGAATGATCCCCACCGCTTTCAGCGTCGCAACGATGGTCAGCGAAACCATGCACAGTAAGCCGTAGTGCAGCCAGCGGGTGCGCAAGCCACTCGCCTGCGCCTGCTGATAGTCAAAGCAGAACAGCAGAAAATCGCGCCACTTCAGGCCAATCACCAGCGCAATCAGCCCCGCGACGAGACCGCTTTGCAGAATGTCCATCCCGTTAATACCCAGCATATCGCCGAACAGAATGTGGTCGAGATGCACCTCAGGTTTGACGGCGATATAGAGGATCAGCCCGGCGCCGAACATGCCGGAAAAGACGATCCCCATGACCGTATCCTGTTTGATGCGGCTGTTATCCTTCAGATATCCGGTGGCGACCGCGCAGAAAAGACCGGCTACGAACGCGCCCAGCGCCAGCGGCAGGCCCATCATCCAGGCCAGCACGACGCCGGGAAACACCGCGTGGCTCATGGCGTCGCCCATCAGCGCCCAGCCTTTCAGCACCAGAAAAACCGACAGCAGCGCGCAGGGCACGGCCACCATGAGTGAAATCAGCAGCGCGTTGTTCATAAACGCAAACTGGAACGGTTCGAGAAGCAGCGTCAACATGGGTGTGCCTCCCGCGCCCGACGGCGGCTGGCAAGCAGTCCGTGCTTCGGCGCAAAGACGAACGCCAGCAGGAACAGCAGCGTCTGGGCGACCACGATAATGCCGCCGGTGGCGCCGTCCAGGTAATAGCTGGCCCACGCGCCGAGGAAGCTGGTGATGCTGCCAATGGCGACCGCAATCATCAGCAGGCGCGGGAAGCGGTCGGTCAGCAGCCACGCGGTCGCGCCGGGCGTGACCACCAGACAGATCACCAGAAATGCGCCGACGGTTTGCAGCGCCGCCACGGTAGAGACCGCCAGCAGCGTGAAGAAGAGAATTTTCAGGCGTTCAGGACGCAGGCCGATGGCGCGGGCGTGGTTCTCATCAAAAAAGGTCACCATCAGATCTTTCCATTTGAACAGCAGGATAACTATCGACACCACGCCGATAATCGCCAGCTGGACGATATCTTCCGGGGCGATAGCCAGAATATTGCCGAGGACGATGGTCTGAATGTTCACCGAGGTCGGGTTGAGCGAGACCATAAACAGCCCCAGCCCGAAAAACGAGGAGAAGATCAGCCCGATAATGGCGTCCTCCTTCAGGCGGCTGCGCTGGTTGAGAAACAGCATGCTGCCCGCCGCCAGCCCGCCCGATAAAAACGCCCCCAGCGAGAACGGCAGCCCGAGCATGTAGGCCCCCGCTACGCCCGGCACGATGGAGTGCGACAGCGCATCGCCGATCAGCGACCAGCCTTTGAGCATCAGATAGCAGGAGAGAAACGCGCACAGCCCGCCCACCATCGCCGAGACCCACATCGCGTTGAGCATGTACTCGTAGCCGAAGGGTTCGAGAAGCACGTTCATTTGGCCTCCTGACGGTGCGTGACGAAGGGGCGTTCGTCGTCGGTAATAATGCGATCTTCCGAGCCGCTGAGCACCACGTGGCGCAGCACGCCGCTAAAGGCGCGCTCGAGATTCTCGGCGGTAAAGGTGGTTTCCGTCGGGCCGCTCGCCAGCACGGTGCCTTTGACCATCACCGTGTAATCGCAGAATTCCGTGACCGAGCCCAGGTTATGGGTCGAGACCAGCATCGTTTTGCCCTCGTCGCGCAGCTCCCGCAGCAGGCTGATGATCCTGGCTTCGGTTTTGACGTCCACGCCGGTAAACGGCTCGTCGAGCAGGATCACCTCGCCCTGCTGGGCAATCGCCCGCGCCAGAAACACGCGCTTCTTCTGCCCGCCGGACAGCTCGCCAATCTGCCGATGGCGCAGCTCGAGCATATCTACACGCTTCAGGGCGTCGGTGACGATCTGCTTATCGCATTCTTTGGGACGACGCAGAAACCCCATATGCCCGTAGCGGCCCATCATCACCACGTCCTCGACGAGCACCGGAAACGACCAGTCGACCTCTTCCGACTGCGGCACGTAGGCGACCAGGTTCTGACGCAGCGCCCGGTGAGGCGGCAGCCCCAGAATGGAGATGGTGCCGCTCGCCGCCCGCACAAACCCCATCACCGCCTTAAACAGCGTGGACTTGCCGGAACCGTTCACCCCCACCAGGGCGGCAATCGATCCGCCCGGCACGCTGAACGATGCGTCGCGCAGCGCCGTGTGGCCGTTGCGGTAGGTCACGGTCACGTCGGTTACAACAATCCCCTCGTGCATGGTTACTCCTTCATCCCGTCACGGATGCCCTGCACCAGCGTGCGGGTGGTGACGTTCAGCAGATCGATATAGGTCGGCACCGGGCCGTTTTCCGCGCTCAGAGAGTCGACGTACAGCACGCCGCCATAGTGGGCGCCGGTTTCACGCGCCACCTGACGGGCGGGCTTATCCGAGACCGTGCTTTCGCTGAACACCGCCGGAATGTGATGTTTTTTCACCAGATCGATAACCTTGCGCACCTGCTGGGGCGTGCCCTGCTGATCGGCGTTGATCGGCCACAGGTAAAGCTCCTTCAGGCCCAAATCCCGCGCCAGATAGGAGAACGCCCCTTCGCTGGTCACCATCCAGCGTTTGTCTTCCGGTATCTCCGCGACCTGCTTGCGCAGCGGTTCGAGAGTGGCGGTGATCGTCTGCTTGTAGGCTTCCGCATTGCGCTGGTAGGTCTGCGCGTTGGCCGGATCGTACTTCACCAGCGCGTCGCGGATGTTATCGACGTAAATCAGGGCGTTGTCCGGCGACATCCACGCGTGCGGATTGGGCTTGCCGTTATAGGGCCCTTCGCTGATGCCCATCGGGGTGATGCCTTTGGTGACAATCACCTCCGGCACGCCGTTCAGATGCTGATAAAAGCGCTGGAACCACAGCTCCAGATTCATGCCGTTCGCCAGGATCAGCTGTGCCTTCTGCGCGCGTTTGATATCGCCCGGAGTGGGCTGGTATTCGTGAATTTCAGCGCCCGGTTTGGTGATGGAGGTGACCTCTGCGGCATCCCCCGCCACGTTTTTCGCCATATCAGCAATAACGGTAAAAGTGGTGATGACCTGGAACTTTTCAGCCGCCAGCGCGCCGGTAGTGGTCGCGGTCATGAGCAGCGCGCCGAGCAACAGACGCTTCAATCCTTGCCGTGGATGCATCGCAGAAGTCTCCTGAGGTGATTAAAATCAAAGCAAAATTAGCCTGTGCTATAAGGTATAGCACAGGCTATGTTTAAATGAAAATAATTATCATTAAAGTTGTGTCAATGAAGGGTGTGACGGGGAAGTTTTAGGAAAAGTGCGTTCTTTTTCCTCTGCAGTTCAGGCGTATGATTGAAGACCAATACCCATATAAAAAAAATGGAATTGTTATGCCTGTTAATGAAAGGATCCACCCCACTTCGGGAACCCCAATTAATCCAGGCGGGGTCCGACAGCTCACGATCGGTGAAATCGCCCTTGCGAAGACGCTTTACGGTTACAGCATCCGTTATCATCTGGTGTGGGTACACAGGGAAAGTTATCTTCCTTTTAATTTACAACCTGTAAATGTTGCTATGACTCCCAACGGGGAAATGTGGTTTAGAGAAGACACATATTCTCCGGATTTTTCATTAGAAAAATTGTTAGATAAAAAACACCTATTCATGCATGAAATGATGCATGTCTGGCAAGCCCAAAAAGGGATGTTTGTCAGAACAAGGGGATTATTCTCTGGTATTGCTGACTACACCTATAGCTTTGATAAAGCAGATCTATTGCATTACGGATTAGAACAGCAAGCATCGATCGTAAGTGACTACTGGTTATTACAGTTTTATGGGTTTGAAAAATATACATTCCTGCCAAAATATCGAGATATTAATTCGAATGAACCCGTTTATTCTCTGCTGCAAAAATATAAAAATATTCTGAAAGGATTCCCAGGATGAAAACTATAACGCTCATCTCACCATTATGTATTCTCCTGACGGGGTGTCCTGGTTGCCCGCCGTTGTCTCATCCCAGAGCTACTTTTATTGATGGTAACCATGTTTGCTTTAGTATTAATAAAAACGATATCGTGAACTATTACACCATTGATTCCAGCAAAGGCCCCGACATTACTACCATCACAAGTTCGGGAAGGAATAAAATCAGTTGGTCTTATCCTAACAGTTGCATAGATGTGAATTGGGAGTATGGCTATACATATGTTATTAGCTATGGTTTAAATAATAAAAATTATCATCACGAATTCTTTATTGATAATGACGGACAGCTTACTAATTTAGGAGAATTATAATGTCATTACCCGCTTACTTATTTCTCTACGATGAGAACGGAATGCAGGTTCAGGGCGACTGTATGATGCCAGGCCGGGAAGGTGCTATCGAAATTATGAACAGCAGTTACGGCATAAAACAGGCAGTGGACAGCCATACCGGGAATATGACCGGAACACGGCAGCATAGTCCGGTTACCGTGCATAAGCAATTAGATAAAGTGAGCCCTTATCTTGCCGTTGCCGCCTGCGAGGGCAGACGGCTGCAAAAAGCCATTATCAAATATTATGAAATTGTTGAAGCGGGAGCAGAAAGAGAGATCTACACCATGACGCTTGATAGCGTGGTGATCTCATCTCTGGATTTCACGCACGTTTATTACCCAGGCAGCTCAGCCCCGAATATGCATGAAGTTGTTGGGCTTCGATTCCGGGGCATTCAGTGGAATTATGTGAAAGGTAATATTCTTTATGGCGATGCATGGATGAAACCAGCTCAGAAAGAGAAGAGTACCGCATAATTTACCTGGCTCATAAAGATCAATGCATGCTGCCGCTCAGAAACGGCGATCCTGGCATTCCCTGGATCGCCTCGTTAATTTTTACCGCTACTATTTTCTACTTTCGTTCACGGGCAAATCCCCCGTATCAATTAACGCTCCCGGAAACGTCTCCAGCCACTTCATCATCTTCAGTTTGTTGGTATACGTTGCGCTGACGCCTTCCAGACAGCCCCACAGCTCACGGGAATTTTGCGGCGTAATCACAATACAATCTGGCATCACGCGGATCTTCACGGCTATTCCTGCTTTAAACCCTGCGCGGGTTAACCACGCGCCGGTTAACGGCAGATAGTTGCGCTCCATTCGAGTATAAAGTTCTACACAGGCGGAATCCGCCGCTCCTCTTTCATGAAGATACGCAGAGTGAACCGGCTCGTCATGCAACGCCCGGATGCGTTTTTTGCGTAGCTTCTCGCGGTTTTCTTGCTGAATCTCTAGATCTGCATTTTCTGTTTGGGCAATAGCCCGCTCTGGCATAGAATTCTTCACAGCCATAATCAACTCCTGGTTAGTTGTTTGTGGTTAGCGGTATGGAGGTGGTCGCACACCTTTGTACCGCGATTCCTTTTCTTACCTTTTTACCTATTCTTTCAAGATCTCAGTGCTGGCTTAACTGCCGCTATTATACTGCCATGGATAAATGTACAGGGGTCGAATATTAGGGAAATGCGAGGCGGCTCGAGTAAATAAATAAAGAAAAATAAAATGGTGAATATAAAGAAAGGAAATATTGCCCTTCAGATCCAATGCTCATTAAACGCCTGATGGCGCTTCGCTTATCAGGCCTACGATAAACCGGTTTTGTAGGCCGGGTAAGGCATCGCCGCCACCCGGCATGAGGGCAGCGGCGCTGCCTTTGTAGGTTCTTCAGATCAAGCCTCAAACATCCGGGAACATCACGCTATTCCCCGGTGCTTCCCTGTGCAGATGGATAAAGTTCAGGTGCCGTTCATACTGGTCCAGAATGTCCGTGATCACCTGCTCCTTGCTGTAATCCATCAAATCATTCCCCTGGCTGCCTTCCAGCAGGAAGGTCTCCAGCCGGTAGTAGGTCGACTTCCCGCTGCGCGCCCGGTAGGTGAACCCGGGCACCGAATACTGCTGCGGCCAGATCTGATAGACAAAGTTCTGCTCGTCGCCCATGTGCACCAGCAGATCCAGGTGCCCCAGATTTTCGCCCTCTTCCGGGGGCAGGTTTTTCAGCTCCACGTAGGCGCCACGCAGCTTCAGCTCCTGGGCCACCTCTTCCATCGCCGGGAAGCAGACCGTCTCCATCATCTGGCTGGTGTAGCGCGTGCCGGGGTAGTTCATCAGGCGCGAGAGGCGTTTCTTCCAGCTCAGCCTGTCCTGCGCGCCCAGCGGACGCGGGGCGGTGTCGCGGCTGGCGCTGACGCGGCGGTAGTCTTCCACCTTAAGCGATTTATACAGCCCGGCCATCACGAAGAAGATCACGAAGCTGAACGGCAGGCCCATGATCACCGTGGTGTTCTGCAACGCCGAGATACCGTTGGTCATCAGCATGCCGAGCGTCAGCAGGCCGATGGCGACGGACCAGAAGATGCGCAGCCAGTTCGGCGCGTCGCTGTTAATGTCCTTAAGCTTCGAGGTGAAGTTCCCCAGCACCAGCGCGCCGGAGTCCGCCGAGGTGACGTAGAACAGCAGGCCGGTAATGGTCGCTACGGAAGCGCTAAAGGTAAACGCCGGATACTGCGCCAGCAGGCTGTAGAAGCCGCGCTCCGGGTGCGCCATCGCTTCCTGGGCAAAAGTCGCATTGCCGTGGATGATCTCGTGCAGCGCGCTGTTGCCGAAAATCGACAGCCACAGCAGGGTAAAGGTGAACGGGATGATCAGCGTGCCCATCACGAACTGACGAATGGTGCGGCCACGCGAAATGCGCGCGAGGAAAAGGCCGACAAACGGCGACCACGCCACCCACCACGCCCAGAAGAAGAGCGTCCAGTTGTTCATCCACTCTGTCGGACGGTCAAAGGCGAAGCTGTTCAGCGTCATGCCCATAAAGCGGTTCACGTAATCACCCACGTTCAGCACTAAGGCATTGAGCAGGAACGAGGTGTCGCCCATAAACAGCACGAACAGGATCAGCCCCAGCGCCAGCGCGACGTTCAGCTCGGAGAGCACGCGAATCCCTTTATCCACGCCGGAGGTCACCGAGATGGTGGCGATAATCACCGACAGCGCAATCAGCGCCGCCTTCGCCGCCATCGAATCCGGGATATCAAACAGCACGCTCAGGCCGTAGTTGAGCTGCACCACGCCGATGCCGAGCGTTGTCGCGATACCAAAGATGGTGCCGATCACCGCCGCAATGTCGACGCTGTGGCCTATCGGGCCGTTAATCTTTTTACCGAAGATCGGGTAGAGCGCGGAGCGGATGGTGAGGGGCAAATTATAACGATAGCTAAAGTATCCGAGCGCCATGCCCATCAGGGCGTACATCGACCAGCCCGTCAGGCCGTAGTGGAAGAGCGTCCAGACCATCGCCTGGCGCGCGGCCTCCATCGTCTGCCCTGCCCCTTCCGGCGGCTGCATATACTGCGTGACCGGTTCCGCCACGGAGAAGAACATCAGGTCGATGCCGATGCCGGCGGCAAACAGCATCGCGGCCCAGCTCAGCAGGCTGAACTCGGGCTTGGACTGCTCTGGCCCGAGCTTCACCGAACCGAAGCGCGAGCAGGCAATGCAGACCACGAAGACGATATAGAGCGTCGCGGCCAGCAGATAGTACCAGCCGAAGGTCTTCGACACCCAGTTCAGGGTGCGCCCAATCCACTCGGCAGAAAAATCACGAAAGAAGATGGTCGTCAGGGAAAACAACAAAATCAGCCCGGCGGACGTATAAAAAACGACCGGGTTGATTTTGTCTTTTTCTCTGTCTTGTGAAAGGTCTGTCATCCAGTATCCCCACTGTTTTTGCAACTATTGAAATCCAAAATCGCAACAATTAAGACACATTTTATATTGAACGTCCAATCAAAAACCGCTTTAATAGATTACCAACGCTGATGAATGGAGTGGCAAAAATGCCCAAAGTGGGGATGCAGCCGATCCGGCGCAGGCAGCTAATCGATGCCACGCTGGAAGCAATTAATGAAGTGGGAATGCATGACGCAACCATCGCGCAGATCGCCCGTCGGGCGGGCGTATCCACGGGGATCATCAGCCACTATTTCAAAGATAAAAACGGTCTGCTGGAAGCGACCATGCGTGACATCACCGGTCAGCTGCGCGACGCGGTATTAAGCCGTTTACGCGCCCTGCCGGACGGCAGCGCAGAGCAGCGCTTGCAGGCGATTGTCGGCGGCAATTTTGATGAAACCCAGATCAGCGGCGCGGCGATGAAGGCCTGGCTGGCCTTCTGGGCCAGCAGCATGCATCAGCCGATGCTCTACCGTTTGCAGCAGGTCAGCAGCCGCCGATTGCTCTCTAACCTGGTGTACGAGTTCCGCCGCGAGCTGCCGCGTGAACAGGCTGAAGAGGCGGGCTACGGGCTTGCCGCACTGATTGACGGGCTGTGGCTGCGCGCCGCGCTGAGCGGCAAGCCGCTGGATAAAACCCTGGCCCAGTCGCTTACCAGCCACTTTATCAGCCAGCATTTACCGACCGATTAACCGAGGAGAATTTATGTCCCGAATGGCAGAACAGCAGCTTTATATCAATGGTGGTTACACATCGGCCACCAGCGGTCGCACCTTCGAGACCATCAACCCGGCGAACGGTGAAGTTCTGGCAACCGTGCAGGCCGCCGGGCGCGAAGACGTGGACCGCGCCGTGGAAAGCGCACAGCGCGGGCAGAAGATCTGGGCGGCGATGACCGCCATGGAGCGCTCGCGCATCCTGCGCCGCGCCGTCGATATCCTGCGCGAGCGCAACGACGAGCTGGCAACGTTGGAAACCCTCGACACCGGTAAAGCGTATTCCGAAACCTCGACCGTCGACATCGTTACCGGCGCGGACGTGCTGGAGTACTACGCGGGGCTGATCCCGGCGCTGGAAGGCAGCCAGATCCCGCTGCGCGACACCTCGTTCGTCTACACCCGCCGCGAGCCGCTGGGCGTGGTGGCGGGCATCGGCGCGTGGAACTACCCGATCCAGATCGCCCTGTGGAAATCTGCCCCGGCGCTGGCGGCGGGCAACGCGATGATCTTCAAGCCGAGCGAAGTGACGCCGCTTACCGCCCTGAAACTGGCGGAGATCTACACCGAAGCAGGCGTGCCGGACGGCGTGTTTAACGTCCTGCCGGGCGTGGGCGCAGAGACCGGCCAGTTCCTGACCGAGCATCCGGGCATCGCCAAAGTCTCCTTCACCGGTGGCGTGGCCAGCGGCAAAAAGGTGATGTCGAACTCGGCGGCCTCGTCCCTGAAAGAGGTGACGATGGAGCTGGGCGGTAAATCTCCGCTGATAGTATTTGACGATGCGGATCTGGATCTCGCGGCAGATATCGCCATGATGGCGAACTTCTTCAGCTCCGGTCAGGTGTGCACCAACGGCACCCGCGTGTTCGTGCCCGCGAAGGTCAAAGCCGCGTTTGAGCAAAAAATCGTTGAGCGCGTGGGCCGCATCCGCGCGGGCGACCTGTTCGATGAAAACACCAACTTTGGCCCGATGGTCAGCTTCCCGCACCGCGACAGCGTGCTGCGCTACATCGCCAAAGGCAAAGAGGAAGGCGCGCGCGTGCTGTGCGGCGGCGACGTGCTGAAGGGTGACGGCTTTGACAACGGCGCGTGGGTGGCCCCGACCGTGTTCACCGACTGCACCGACGAAATGACCATCGTGCGCGAAGAGATCTTCGGCCCGGTGATGTCCATTCTTACCTATGACACTGACGAAGAGGCCATTCGCCGCGCCAATGATACCGACTACGGTCTGGCGGCGGGCATCGTCACCGCCGATCTGAACCGCGCCCACGGCGCTATTCATCAGCTCGAAGCGGGCATCTGCTGGATCAACACCTGGGGTGAATCCGCCGCAGAGATGCCGGTCGGCGGCTACAAACACTCCGGCATTGGCCGTGAGAACGGCGTCATGACGCTTCAGAGTTACACCCAGGTGAAGTCCATCCAGGTTGAGATGGGTAAATTCCAGTCCATATTTTAACCGGGAGGTTTATTTGCAATTTGACTACATCATTATCGGAGCCGGCTCTGCCGGCAACGTACTGGCAACACGACTGACTGAAGATCCGAACACCACCGTCCTGCTGCTTGAGGCGGGCGGGCCGGACTACCGCTTTGACTTCCGCACCCAGATGCCTGCCGCGCTGGCCTTCCCGTTGCAGGGCAAGCGCTACAACTGGGCGTATGAAACCGAGCCTGAGCCTTTCATGAACAATCGCCGCATGGAATGCGGACGGGGTAAAGGGCTGGGCGGCTCGTCGCTGATCAACGGCATGTGCTACGTGCGCGGTAACGCGATGGATCTGGACAACTGGGCGAAACAATCGGGTCTGGAGCACTGGAGCTACCTCAACTGCCTGCCCTACTACCGCAAGGCAGAGACCCGCGACGTGGGGCCGAACGACTACCACGGCGGCGACGGTCCGGTGAGCGTCACCACCTCTAAGCCGGGCGTGAACCCGCTGTTTGAAGCGATGGTAGAGGCGGGCGTGCAGGCGGGCTACCCGCGCACCGACGACCTTAACGGCTATCAGCAGGAAGGCTTTGGCCCGATGGACCGTACGGTCACGCCGCAGGGCCGACGCGCCAGCACCGCGCGCGGCTATCTGGACCAGGCCAAACCGCGCCCGAATCTGACCATCCGCACCCACGCCATGACCGATCACATTATCTTTGACGGCAAGCGCGCGGTGGGCGTCGAGTGGCTGGAAGGCGAAAGCACCATTCCGTCAAAAGCGACGGCGAAGAAAGAGGTGCTGCTGTGCGCGGGCGCCATCGCGTCTCCGCAGATCCTCCAGCGCTCCGGCGTGGGCAACGCTGAACTGCTGAAGCAGTTTGATATCCCGCTGGTACATGATTTACCCGGGGTGGGTGAAAACTTGCAGGATCACCTGGAGATGTACCTTCAGTATGAATGTAAGGAGCCGGTCTCCCTCTACCCTGCCCTGCAATGGTGGAACCAGCCGAAGATTGGCGCGGAGTGGCTGTTTGGCGGCACAGGCGTGGGCGCGAGCAACCACTTCGAAGCGGGCGGGTTTATCCGCAGCCGCGAGGAGTTCGAGTGGCCGAACATTCAGTATCACTTCCTGCCGGTGGCGATTAACTACAACGGCTCGAACGCGGTGAAAGAACATGGCTTCCAGTGCCACGTTGGCTCCATGCGCTCGCCGAGCCGCGGCCACGTGCGCATCAAGTCGCGCGATCCGCACCAGCATCCGGCGATCCTGTTCAACTACATGTCCCACGAGCAGGACTGGCAGGAGTTCCGCGACGCGATCCGCATCACCCGCGAGATCATGCACCAGCCTGCGCTGGACAAGTATCGCGGTCGTGAAATCAGCCCGGGCATCGAATGCCAGACCGACGAACAGCTGGACGAGTTCGTGCGCAACCACGCCGAAACCGCCTTCCACCCGTGCGGCACCTGCAAAATGGGCTACGATGAAATGGCGGTGGTTGACGGCGAAGGCCGGGTTCACGGGCTGGAAGGGTTACGCGTAGTGGATGCGTCGATTATGCCTCAGATTATCACCGGCAACCTGAACGCCACCACCATCATGATTGGCGAAAAGATTGCCGACGCCATTCGCGGGCGCGAGCCGCTGGCGAAGAGCACGGCGGCGTATTATGTGGCGGATGGGGCGCCGGTTCGCCGCTGAGTGCGAACTTCTCCCCTCACCCCGGCCCTCTCCCAAAGGGAGAGGGTGTCATCGTCCCCTCTCCCTTTGGGAGAGGGTGTCATCGTCCCCTCTCCCTCTGGGAGAGGGTTAGGGTGAGGGGAAATTATTGCCGAAATGCTTCAAGCCGCTTAACCTGCCGTCCTTCCCCGTCAAAATTCTCCGCCGCCAGCCAGGCGCGCAGCTCTGCATCGCGCTGCGGCCATTCGCCGTCAATAATCGAAAGCATATCGCTGTCGCGGTTGCGTCCTTTACGCACCAGCTTCTGGCGCAGGCGCCCTTCCCAGACAAACCCCAGCCGCTCCGCCGCGTTGCGTGAGGCGATGTTCATCGAATCGCACTTCCACTCCAGCCGGCGATATTGATGCTCAAAGGCATTTTTCAGCAGCAGCCACACCGCTTCGGTACCCACGCGGGTGCCCTTCATTCTGCGCGACCAGGTGACGTGGCCGATCTCAACCGAGCCCTGAAAGCGTTCTATCGCCATATAGCTGACCAGCCCTACGGCCTTTTCGGTGCGCAGATCGATAACGGCAAAGGGCACCAGGTCGTCATCCAGCACCTTTCCCAGCACCCAGTGCGCAGTGGCCTCAACGCTCACAGGCTGGGTGCTGGCAAGCCACGTCCAGTCGCTGTCGTCACCCAGCGCATAGGCTTCAAACAAATCAGCCGAATGGCGGTCAGCATCCAGCGGCTCCAGGCGGCAATACTGCCCGGTGAGCAGGGTACGGGTTAACGCGCGGGCGCATTTCCAGTCCGGGACAATATCATTAACGATTTGACCATGTTGATTGATTTCGGGCACGGCGCTGGCTCCCTGAAAGGTAAGGAGTTTGTTATAGCAGGTTAAAAAGCGAACGAAAAGAGAGGTGACTCATAACCAGACCGAATGCGTTATTCCCGGAGGGCATAAGCAAAGCAGAATTTCGACTTTGAGGAAATCCTCAGCCAGCCTACCGTAACGGTGCATAAAACAATCACAATATATTTTCTTCAGGGATCGCTATGAATAAAAAACTGCTGCCGTTACTGGTGCTGGCTGCGCTCTCAAGCGCTGCTCACGCCGCTACCCCGCCCAACACGCTGGTTGTCGCCCAGGGTCTGGATGATATCGTGAGCCTTGACCCGGCCGAAGCCAACGAGCTTTCCAGCATCCAGACCGTGCCGAGCCTGTATCAGCGTCTGGTTCAGCCGGACCGCGATAATCCGGAAAAAATCACCCCGGTTCTGGCGGAAAGCTGGGACGCGGACGCGGCAGCAAAAACCCTGACCATCAAACTTAAGCCCGATGCGAAATTCGCCTCCGGCAACCCGCTGCGCCCGGAAGACGTGATTTTCTCATACACCCGCGCCGTGACGCTGAACAAATCTCCGGCGTTTATTCTCAACGTGCTGGGCTGGGACGCGAGCAACATCGCAAGCCAGCTTAAAAAAGTGGACGACCATACCCTCCAGCTTCACTGGACGGCGGACGTCAGCCCGTCGGTGGCGCTGAATATTCTCTCCACGCCGATTGCCTCCATCGTCGATGAGAAGCAGGTTGCGGCGAATGTTAAGGATAACGACTTCGGTAACGCCTGGCTGAAAATGCACTCGGCGGGCAGCGGCGCGTTCAAAATGCGCGTCTATCAGCCGCATCAGGCCATCGTGCTGGAAGCCAACGAATCCGCCCCCGGCGGCGCGCCGAAGCTGAAGAGCATCATCATCAAAAACGTTCCCGACCCGGCCTCCCGCCGCCTGCTGATCCAGCAGGGTGACGCGGACGTGGCGCGCGACCTGGGTGCAGACCAGATTAGCGCCCTGGACGGCAAGCCGGGCGTGAAGGTGCTGAGCATTCCGTCCGCCGAGCAAAATTACCTGGTGTTTAACACCGGCAACAGCGCTAACCCGCTGCTGAATAATCCAGCGTTTTGGGAAGCCTCGCGCTGGCTGGTGGATTATGAAGGCATCACCAAAAACCTGCTGAAAGGCCAGTATTTTGTTCATCAGAGCTTCCTGCCGGTCGGCCTGCCGGGCGCGCTGGAGGACAATCCGTTCACGTTTGACCCGGCAAAAGCAAAAGCGATCCTCGCCAAAGCGGGCATCAAAGACGCGCATTTCACGCTGGACGTAGAGAATAAACCGCCGTTCATCACCATCGCGCAATCCATGCAGGCGAGCTTCGCTCAGGGCGGCGTGAAGGTGGATCTGCTGCCCGCGGCGGGTAGCCAGGTGTACGCCCGCGTGCGTGCGAAACAGCATCAGGCGGCCATACGTCTGTGGATCCCGGACTACTTCGATGCACACTCCAACGCCAGCGCCTTCGCATGGAATGACGGGAAATCCAGCACCGTGGCCGGGCTTAACGGCTGGAAAATTCCGGAGCTGAACAACGCTACGCTGGCGGCGGTTGCCGAGCCGGATCCGGCAAAACGTCTGGATCTGTATAAGAAGATGCAGGAACAGTTACAGCATAACTCGCCG
Organism: Enterobacter cloacae complex sp. S1; assembly: GCF_014930525.1. Taxonomy (NCBI): domain Bacteria; kingdom Pseudomonadati; phylum Pseudomonadota; class Gammaproteobacteria; order Enterobacterales; family Enterobacteriaceae; genus Enterobacter; species Enterobacter cloacae complex sp. S1. Next base: position 203,351 of record NZ_JADBRE010000017.1, on the reverse strand, counting down.
TATGTGTTCGTTGACCAGGGCAAAACCCAGATCGTGGTGCGCGATAACGTGAAGGGGTATCAGCAGGGGCTCAACGCGGATATGGTCTGGTACGATCGCGTTACGAAGTAGCCCTTGTTGCCGGGTGGCGCTGCGCTTACCCGGCCTACGTTCCTGGTTTTTGTAGGCCGGGTAAGGCGAAGCCGCCACCCGGCATAAAGAGATTTCCCATGCCACATCTTTCCACCCGCGTGCTTCAGGGTCTGCTGACTCTCCTGCTCACGCTGTTCGGGCTACTGCTGGTCACGTTTGCGCTCTCTGCCTTTTCCCCGGTCGATCGCGTATTGCAGATCGTCGGCGATCACGCCAGCCAGTCCACTTACGATCAGGTTCGCCACCAGCTTGGGCTGGATCGGCCCCTGCCCGTGCAGTTCTGGCACTACCTGCAAAACCTCGCTCACGGGGATTTAGGCACCGCCAGCGCTACCGGTCAGCCGGTATTGCAGGACCTGCTGCACGCTTTTCCCGCCACGCTGGAACTGGCAACGCTGGCGCTAATTATCGGCACAGTACTCGGCGTGATTGCGGGTGTACTGTGCGCCCGCTACGCCGGTTCGCCACTGGACTTAGCGATCAGAACGCTCACCCTGCTCGGCAATTCGGTGCCAATATTCTGGCTCGGACTGCTGATGCTGGCTCTGTTCTACGCGAAACTACAGTGGAGCGCTGGCCCCGGCAGGCTGGACGACATCTGGCAATTCACCGTCGAACCACGAACCGGATTTGCGCTGGTTGATACCTGGCTTTCCGGCGACCGCGAGGCGTTCCGCAACGCCATCAGCCACCTGGTGCTGCCGGTGCTGCTGCTGGCCTACTACTCGCTGGCAAGTATCACCCGCCTGACGCGCTCCGCCTGTCTGAGCGAGATGAACAAAGAGTACATATTGCTCGCCCGCGCCAAAGGCGCCGGAGAGATGACCATCCTGCTGCGTCACGTGCTGCCGAACATTCGCAGCACCCTATTGACGGTGATTGCCCTGGCCTACACCAGCATGCTGGAGGGCGCGGTATTAACCGAAACCGTCTTCTCGTGGCCGGGCATCGGGCGCTACCTCACCACCGCCCTGTTCGCTGGTGACACCACCGCGGTGATGGGCGGCACGCTGCTGATTGGCGTCTGCTTTGTTCTGATCAATAACCTTACCGACCTGCTTGTGCGGGCGACCGATCCCAGGGTGCGCTAATGCCGTTTTATCTCTTCTTACGCCGCCTGCGCCGCTCTCCTGCTGCGTTTTGCGGGCTGATCGCCATCGCGCTGCTGGTGCTTATTGCCCTGTTCGCGCCGTGGCTTGCATCGCATGATCCCAACTGGCAGGACGCCGCCGCGCGTCTGCAACCGCCCAACGCGCAGCACTGGCTGGGTACCGACAGCTATGGGCGGGATCTGCTCTCCCGATTAATCTACGGCACCCGTCCGGCACTGGGGCTGGTGGCCTTAGTCACCGTTATTACCCTCCCCGCCGGTCTGCTGGTGGGGATTTTGTCAGGCTACTACGGCGGCTGGATGGAGCGCATCCTGATGCGCTTTACCGACGTGGTGATGTCGATGCCGCGCCTGATCCTCGCCTTCGCGTTTGTCGCGATGCTCGGCCCCGGTCTGGTGAACGGCGCGCTGGCGCTGGCCTTAACGACCTGGCCTGCCTATGCGCGCCAGGCGCGCAGTGAAATCCAGCGTCTGCGCCACAGCGATTATCTGGCCGCCGCGGAGATGATGGGCATTCGCGGCCCGCGCCTGCTGGTCGGCCATATTCTGCCCCTGTGCCTGCCCTCCGCGATTGTACGGCTGGCGCTGGATCTGGCCGGGATCATTCTGGCCGCCGCCGGGCTAGGCTTCCTTGGCCTGGGCGCGCGTCCACCGATGGCGGAATGGGGCGCGATGATAGCCGACGGCATGCAGGTCATTTTTGACCAGTGGTGGATTGCCGCCATTCCAGGCGGGGCGATTCTGTTTGCCAGCCTGGCCTTTAACCTGCTGGGCGATGGCCTGCGCGACGTACTGGAGCCACAGCATGACTGAACACCGCATCATCGTCGATGCGCTGAATATCGACTACCCCGCCGCGCGCGTGGTCAACAACCTGAGCTTTACGTTAGGCAACGAGCGGCTGGCGCTGGTGGGAGAATCCGGCTCCGGCAAGTCCATGTCTGCCCGCGCCCTGATGGGGCTGGTGCGCAAGCCCGGCATCGTGAGCGCTAAGCGGCTTAACGTGCTTGGCAACGACCTGCTGACCCTGAACAGCCGCCGCTGGCAGGCGCTGCGCGGCAACGGCATTGCGATGGTTCTACAGGACCCGCGCTACGCGCTAAACCCGGTGAAAACCGTCGCCGCCCAGCTTGATGAAGCGCTGACCCTCCATCAGCGCCTGCCCCGCGCCGAACGCCTGGCGCGCATTCACGATATCATCCGCGCCGTGGGGCTGAACGAGCACGTGCTCCAGCGCTATCCCGGCGAACTCTCCGGCGGCATGGGCCAGCGCGTGATGATCGCCATTGCACTCATCAACAACCCGCAGGTGCTGATCGCCGACGAACCCACCTCCGCGCTGGACGCCCGCCTGCGCAACCAGATCCTGGAGCTGCTGGTGGAGCAGTGCGAGGCGCGGCAGATGGCGATGCTGTTAATCAGCCACGATTTGCCGCTCGTCGCGGAACACTGTGACCGCGTGCTGGTGATGTATCAGGGTGAGAACGTTGATGAAATGGCGGCGAGCCAGTTGCCGCAGGCAACCCATCCCTACACGCGCACGCTATGGACCTGCCGCCCGAACGCCGGGACGTTTGGCCAGATGCTGCCGACGCTCGACCGTTCGCAACCGTGGAAGGAGGCCGACAATGGCACTCGTTGAGGTTAACCAGCTCCGGGTGAGTTTTGGTGAAAAAACGGCGGTTTCCGCCGCCAGTTTTGCGATCGAAAAAGGCGAAACCTTCAGCCTGATCGGTGAATCCGGCTGCGGCAAATCGACTCTTCTGCGCGTGCTGGCGGGGCTGCTGCGCGAGTGGCATGGCCACATTTCCGTCCTCGGGGAAAATTTACGGCCAGGACGACGTTTTGAAGGCGCGCTTCGCCGTAACGTGCAGATGGTGTTCCAGGATCCGTGGGCGTCTTTGCACCCGAACCACACCATTGCCCGCACCCTGTCGGAGCCGTTAAACATCCACGGCGAAACCCAGGTTGCCGAAAAGGTGGCGGATGCGCTGCAACAGGTGGGTCTGGCTGCCGACGCCGGCAGGCGTTACCCGCATCAGCTTTCCGGCGGACAGCGTCAGCGCGTGGCCATCGCCCGCGCGCTGCTGCTGCGCCCGCAGCTTCTGTTGCTGGATGAACCGACCTCGGCGCTGGATATGTCGGTGCAGGCGGAAATTCTCAATCTTTTGAACCGCCTGAAAGCCGAGCACGGCATGACCTACCTGCTGGTGAGCCACGATGCGGACGTGATTGCGCATATGTCCGACCGGGCGGCATTTATGGCGCACGGGGAGATCCAGCGGGTATTTGACCGTGAAGCAATGTTGCGGGGAGAGCACAGGATGGGGTAAGTGCGCGCGGCGGTGCCCGGTGGCGCTACGCTTACCGGGCCTACGTTTCGTGCCGCGTTGATATGTTGCGTATAAATCCGACGGCGCGTGCCGCACGCATTTCGTAGGCCGGGTAAGGCGTAGCCGCCACCCGGCAAAACGTTACTTCAGCAGCTTCACCGTGGCATCAATGTCGATCTCATCTTCAGTGAAGATCATCGTCGTGTTCTGGAAGGTGGTGATCGCCAGCTTCTTCACCGTGCGCATTTCGCCCGGCTTTTTCTCGGTTTTTGGTTTGATGCTGTTCATCAGCAGCCCCACCGACAGCACCGCATTCTCTTTGTCGATTTTGGTCTCAACGGGCTCTTCCTCGCTGAACACCACGAAGGATTTAATTGAGGTGAGCTTCACGCGCTCGCCCGCAATATAGAGATGCTTACTCTCCGGGATCACCTTCACCGCATACGCGGAAAGGCCTTTGCTGTTGGTGGTTGGCTCGAAGGTCACCGCCGCATCTTTTTTAATCAGATCAGGGTTGGCGACCTTAATCACATGAAAATAGCGGTTGTCGCCGTTTTCATCTTTGATAAATCCAAAGCCTTTATCTTTAAACCACGTTGTGATTGTACCGTTCATCGCTGTTACCGCCTGTCAGATCTTAAGACTAAAGTTTTGCAGCGCGCAGTGTAATGCACAATGGCTGACGAGACAAAAAAAAGCCCCTGCACGGGAGCAGGGGAAAGTTCATGTCAGAGCTTTTTAGTATTGTGTATTTAGTTGAACACCATCCCACCATCAATCAGCAGCGACTGACCGGTCATGTAGTCGGAATCCGGCCCGGCGAGGTAAGAGACGCAGGCGGCCACGTCTTCCGGCTCGGACAAACGGCCAAGCGTGATGCGTTTGGCAAAGGTTTCCGTCCCGTAGCCAAGCGGTTTACCCGCCGCCTCGGAGACCTGACGGTCGATTTCCGCCCACATCGGCGTTTTGACGATCCCCGGGCAGTAGGCGTTAACGGTGATCCCCAGCGGCGCGAGATCCCGCGCGGCGGTCTGGGTTAAGCCACGCACCGCGAACTTGCTGGAGCTGTAGACCGCCAGCTCCGGGTTGCCGGTATGGCCCGCCTGAGAGCAGGCGTTGATAATTTTGCCGCCGTGCCCCTCTTTGCGAAAGGCGTCAATCGCGGCCTGAATGCCCCAGATCACCCCTTTCACGTTGATGTTGTAGACCTTGTCGACAATTTCCGGCGTGATGGATTCGATGGGCGTGGACGGTGCCACCCCGGCGTTATTGACGATGACGTTAAAACCGCCCAGCGCGGTGCGGGCTTTTTCCACCGCCGCGAACACCTGCTCGCGGTCAGAGACGTCCACCTTCACGGCGACGGTCTTCCCGCCGTTACGGGTGATCTCATCCGCGACCGCTTTCGCCGTCTCTTCGTTGTAATCCGCAATAGCAACGGCAAAACCATCCTTCACCAGGCGAAGCGCGATCGCTTTGCCAATCCCCTGGCCGGAGCCGGTTACGAGAGCCACTTTTTGCATTTCTCTGTCCTTATATTGATTCACAAAATCTGGCTGAGATGGAGCTGGCCCATCAGCAGCGGGTTATCGCTGTAGTCGACGGGAATGGCCACCACGGCCGGGCCATCGACATCCATTGCCGCACGCAGCGTCGGTTCGAGCGCATCCGCGCTCTCGACGGCAAAGCCTTTCGCACCGAACGCGTCGGCATAGACTTTGAAATCGACCGGGCCGAACTCGACGCCGGAAAGCCTCTGGTATTTTTTCTCTTCCTGGATGGCCACCATGTTGTAGGCGTTATCCACCCAGATGATGTGCAGCACGTTGGCGTTGAGGCGTACGGCGGTTTCCAGCTCCATGCTCGACTGCAAAAAGCCGCCGTCCCCGGAGACCGAGACCACCTTGCGCCCCGGGTTGACCAGCCACGCGCCAATCGCCCACGGCAGCGCCACGCCCATGGTCTGCTGACCGTTGGAGATCATCACCTGACGCGCCCGGAAGCTGTAGAGGTAGCGGGCGATCCAGATATGGAAGCTGCCCATGTCGACGGTGAGCGTCACGTCGTTGTTCACGATGTCCTGCATGGCGCGCACGATGCGCAGCGGATGCAGGGCAAACTGGTTAAGCGATGCGCCGCGACGGTCGAGGAGGTCCCGCTGATGCTGGCGATCGACAAGAATTTCCGAGGCGCGCTGGCTGAGTTCAAGTTTGTGCTCGATTCGGCTGGCAAGCAGATTCAGCGTGGCGGCAATATCCCCGACCAGTTCCAGATCGGGAACATACTTGCGCTCCTCATAGGCGGGCAGCACGTCAATGTGCACCAGCGTCGCGTCGCCGCTGTTCCACATGGACGGCTCGTATTCCACCGGACTGTAACCGATACAGATGATCAGATCCGCCAGATGCAGCAGCCGATCGCCCGCCTGGTTGTTAAACAGACCGACGCGTCCGGCGAAGCGGGTGAAGTGTTCCTGATTCACCGCCCCGGCGGCCTGATAGGTGCTGGTGACCGGAATACGGCTTCTCTCCAGCAGCTTATGCAGCGCGGCGCTGTTGGCGGGCTGGCTGGCCATCAGGCCGAGTAAGATGACCGGGTTTTTGGCCTTCGCGATAAGCTTCGCCACGTCGTTGATGGCTGACTCCGGCGCCGGGCCCATCAGCGCCGCGGTGCTGGCGGGTAAAATCGCCCCCGTGGTGGGCTGGTCGACAATATCCTGCGGCAGGCTGACAAACGCCCCGCCCGGCCTGCCCTGCTCGGCAGCGCGAAACGCGTTCGACACCACCTCGGCAATCGCGTCCGGTGAATTGACTTCGACGGCGTATTTGGTCACCGGGCTGAACATGGCGACGGTATCCATGCTCTGGTGCACCAGTTTCGCTTTATCTGCCCGCTTCACCGCCCCGCCCAGCGCCACCACCGGGTCACCTTCGCTGTTGGCGGTGGCGATGCCGGTGATCAGGTTGGAGCAGCCCGGCCCGGAGGTGACCAGCGCGACCCCGGCCTTACCGGTTAGCCGCCCTACCGCTGCCGCCATAAACGCCGCGTTCGCCTCGTGACGCACCGGGATAATCTCGATGGAGGAGTCCAGCAGGGAGTCAAAGACCTTGTCGATTTTTGCGCCCGGTATGCCGAACACCTGCTTCACACCCTGCGCTTCCAGCTGGCCGACAACCATATCGGCGCCGTGCGCCCACTGACGTGACTGTTTCTCACTGTTCACGGTAGTTCTCCTGTTAGTTTTCGACGGCGCGGATAGCCGCATCAAGGTTGCTGGGGTGCAGGTTGGCCTGTAAAAACGCGCTGTCGGCGGGCAGGTCAATCATCAGCTTGTGGATTTCGCCGAAGGTGAGCACGCCGTTCTCCAGCTGATAGTCGAGCAGGTGGCCCCCGCCCTGACGGTCGTCGGTGATAAAGTGTTCGTGATAGCCCGCCACGTTAATGCCCTGCATATGCTGCGGGGTGCGGAACCCGACCAGCACGCCCTCGCGCTGGTTAAAGCGGAACACCGGCTGGTCATCCAGCACGTCGGTCATCGCCCGGTACGGCGGTGTCTGGCGCGGTACGGTGCGGGTGTGCGCGTGGCGGAAATTGCCGTCGATGCGCAGCGCACAGAACAGGTTATCGGAGGGGATTTGCTGGTCGATCACGTCGTGGATCTGCTGACGGCTGACCGGCCCGTCGAAGGCTTTGCGGTACTGCGGCTGGAACCAGGTCATCACCGCGAACGGCGTTTTTTGCTCCGGCTTCGCGGCGCGGGCGCTGCCGTCGGCGCGCAGCTGGTACACCTGGCTGCTGAAGGCAATCATTTCACCGTCCAGCTCGTTAAAGGTACCGAGACCAAAATCACCGTGTGCCAGCAGGTCGGCGATGGTCGTCTCCCCTTCGTAGACGCCGCTTAGCAGGGCGCTCATTAGCGATGTCTGATAGATCACGCTGTCAGGATGCTGAGCCGAGAACCCACGCAGGGTCTCGCATAAACTCGCCTCACAGTCGCATGCAGATGAATGCATCATCATGCCCGTCCTCTTCAACTTTATTTATAAAGGTTAAATAAATGTTGACCCGATTCAGCAGAGAGTTCCAATATAGAATCCATGCTGGTTTGAGACGTTTTTGATATGGAACTTCGTTATCTGCGCTATTTTGTCGCGGTAGCACGCGAGCGACACTTCACCAGGGCGGCCAAAGCGCTGGGTATTTCACAGCCTCCTCTGAGTCAGCAGATCAAACGGCTCGAAGAGGAAGTGGGCACGCCGCTGTTCAGGCGCCTGACGCGGGGCGTGGAGCTGACCGAAGCGGGAGAGGCCTTCTATGAGGACGCCTGTAAGATCCTGGCGCTGAGCGATGCCGCGCTGGAGAAAGCCAGGGGCATCGCGCGCGGGCTGAACGGCAGCCTGTCGATTGGCATCACCAGTTCAGATGCTTTTCATCCCAAAATCTTCGCCCTGATACGTCAGTTTCAGGTGCAGAACATGGCGGTGCAGGTTCACCAGGTGGAAGCCAATATGTCGTCGCTGACGACGATGCTGGCGGAGGGTGAGCTGGATATCGCCTTTGTGCGCCTGCCGTGCGAGAGCAGCAAGGTGTTTGAGTTAAAAATCCTCGATCGGGAGCCGATGGTGGTGGCGCTGCATCGCGATCATCCTCTGGCGGCATGTGGCGATCTGGCGCTGGATGAGCTGCGGGATACGCCGGTGGTGCTGTTCCCCCAGGAGGTAGCACCGGGGCTGTATGACCGCGTTTACGGCAGCTGCGAGCGGGCCGGGATCGATATGCAACACACGCTGCAATCCTCACAACTTTCCTCTTCCCTGAGCATGGTCTCCGCTGGCGGCGGGTTCGCGCTGGTGCCGAAATCCATGGCCGCTATTTCTCCGCCGAATGTCACCTACCATGCGCTGCGCTCACCGGAGCTTTATACCGATATCGCGCTCTGCTGGCGGCGTTTTGAGCGTTCGCGGACGGTGAAGCGGTTTCTGGCGATGATGAGCGAGGGGTAGCTACGGTGTGGCTGTGCCCGGCGGCGCTGCGCTTGCGCGGGCCTACGGTTCGTGTCGCGGGTTGGTTGGCTTGTTGGCGGTTTTGTAGGCCGGGTAAGGCGCAGCCGCCACCCGGCAATGCCCTTTGGAAGCCGCCTCGCAAACTTTTAAGCAACCTTATGTAATTCAGGGGCATCCCTTTTCATCCCTTCTTCACCTGCAACTTCCCGATTCTGCGGATCTCTTTGAACTGTCTGGCACCTGTGCGGCGTACGTGAGCGTACTGGTGGAAATGGACGATGCGGTGACATTTTCTACGCTCTGTAAGCAACTGCTGGGTTGTTAGCGGAGTTTGTGAAGGAGCCTTATATAACGGCTCACTGAGTCGGCCTTACACAAAGGACAACGTTGTTTGATGAATGACGGTTAAGAGCGTTCAGCAGGCTTCGATGCCAGATCGACTTTCAGCCATCTCATGACTAAAAATTACTGTTCGTGCCGGGTGGGGCATGCAATTGTTAGAGGAATGCACAGGAAGGCGGTCACGCCACAGAGGGCGTGACATAAAATCAGGCCTGGTCGTCTTCTTTACCGTAGTAAAGCTTACCGATCTGAATGAGAGGACGGCCCTGGGATTTGCGGTGCAGGTTGCTGTCACGCAGTGAATAAACGCAGCCGCAGTATTCCTGCTGGTAGAACTGCTCGCGCTTGCTGATTTCAATCATGCGCGACGAACCGCCCTGTTTCCGCCAGTTATAGTCCCAATAGACCATACCCGGATAGTGGGCGGCGGCTCGCTGACCGCAGTCGTTGATTTGCTGCATATTTTTCCAGCGAGAGATGCCCAGTGAGCTGCTAATCACGTTGAAGCCATTTTCAGCGGCGTAAAGCGCAGTCCGCTCAAAGCGCATGTCAAAACACATGGTGCAGCGAATGCCGCGCTCGGGTTCCCATTCCATGCCTTTGGCGCGCTCAAACCAGTTATCTGTATCGTAATCCGCATCGATAAACGGTACGCCGTGCTGTTCGGCAAAGCGAATATTCTCATCCTTACGAATCAGATACTCTTTCTGCGGATGAATGTTCGGATTGTAGAAGAAGATGGTGTAGTCGATCCCTGAGGCCTGGATCGCCTCCATTACCTCACCAGAACACGGAGCGCAACAGGAGTGCAGCAGCAGTTTATCAGCCCCGTTTGGGAGTTCTAGTTTAGGGCGTTTGAAATCAGCGGTAGTCATAAATTTATTTGATGAGGTAATGAGGACTGAAAACAGTGTAGCATCAGAGCTGTGCTATCGGGAATGGCGGCCAGTCTCATACATATCCCGCAATGCCTGTTATTGACACAGGGCTGCTGTTGCAGCCCTGACAACCTTAGACTTCAATCGATTCAGAGATCTCTAACGCATCATCGACTTCGATGCCTAGATAACGGACAGTGCTTTCCAGTTTCTTATGGCCCAACAGAAGTTGGATCACCCGGAGATTCTTGGTTTTCTTGTATATCAGGTAAGGTTTTGTTCTTCTCATGGAATGTGTGCTGTAAAGCGAAGCTTCGAGACCAAGCTTTTCTACCCACCCATGAAAAATTCGGCTGTATTGTCGGGTTGATATGTGCCGGTTAGTTCCGATCCGAGACCGAAACAAGAAGTCTTTACTGTGCAAATTGCCAAGCTTTATCAATGCAGCAACAGCTTCTCTTGTCCCTTTGGTTATCTCAAATTGCACAGGGCTACCGGTTTTCTGTTGCAGCACCGTTGCTCTGCTTGAAACCGAGCTACCATATGCAACATCAGATACTTTCAGGTTCACCAGATCGCAGCCTCGTAGCTTACTGTCTAAGGCCATATTGAACAGAGCTAAATCACGCGTTTTACCTTCCAGTTCAAGCCGGATTCGGATCCCCCAGATATGAGATATCTGAAGTGGTCTTTTTTGGCCTATGATACGGTCTTTATTCCACGGTGACGTGTTCATACTCAAATCTCCTGCAATGTGGGAGATTTGAGTATGGTTGTCTCTTATGAGCGAAGAACGGAATTTCAAGTGAGCTTTTTATTACCTTGTGCGATTCGTCTTCCGGGACCAAAGCAGACCATCGACAGGTGAGTGTCACGGTAGCAGCCAGCACCAGCGTAGCACCAGCAGGGAAAGCTAGTGGAGGCGTCAGCAGAGGTATCATCACCAGTCTTTCACCCATCAACCGTTTATAGCCGATGGCTCGCGTCTGCCGCCATACCACCGGCATTCCGATAAAAATGATAATTCTGAGCGCCAACCCTCATACCAGAATCTTGAATTTATCGTCATCAAAACCTGTCGTACAGTTGTAGTCTAATTCGTTGTATAGTTAAATATATAGCGAAATTATTATTCCAGAGGATGTATGAATTTGTATATGTTTTATGTCGGCGGCAACGCCGGTAAATCAAATATTGAAGTGCATGACATTCAGTTTGTTGCAGCCAGCGCTCCTGAGGATGCATGGCCAGCGTTGCGCGAAGCATGGTTTGGCGATAGTGATAAAATTCATATTGATGGTTATAGCCGTGTTACCTGGGCCGACGGGTTTTCGATCTCGCTTTCTCCGGAGCCTCCCCAAACCACGCAGAGATTATTTTTCGTCAATGCGGGCGGTTACAGGCCGGATACACTTGCCGAACTGCATGAATACGATCTATTCGTCGCCGAAAATGCCCGCCAGGCTAAAGAAAAAGCGTTGCAGACGCTCCTCTGCGATGTCGAACAACAGCATAAGGACAATTTAAAAGAAGTTGACGACTGCCTGTTGCTTGAAAAGGTCGGAGAATTGTTTATTCATCTGACACCCTGTGAAACAGGATGTCGCGATCTTCCGGAGTGGCAGGGATATCTACCTATAGGAGCCTGACACTGCTACAAGAGACGCTTCACTTCGTCCCTTATCAGTATTGCTCAGGACACCTTTCAATGGTGTGTTCGTAAAGTCTCTAAGGTAATTCTAAAGCAACATTGCTGGGGAAGTTCTTACGAGGTACTTCAAAAAAAAACCAATCGTTATATAATTTATTATATGACGATTGAGGGGATGGTATGAATAATCATTTTGGAAAAGGCCTGATGAAGGGTGTGAACATGGCTAGTCCCTGTTCTGAAACGATGCCTGGGAAATTTTGTAATGACTATATACGTGGGTTTGTAATCGGCTATTGCTATCAGCTGGAACAGAAAACTGGGGAGAAAAGCGTTGCAGCTCTTGAAGCGGGAAGACTGACGAGACAGTACAATCTTGACAGGGAGATCATGGCAGAATTCTTTCTGGAATTCAGGACGGATAAATTTTTACACTATTTTAACATTGGGTATTCTGGTGGCTCGAATTAGGACGCTTGCAATGAAACGTCCAGTGTAGCATTTTTACCTGTTGGTTTTTAGGTTTTTTTCACCGCAAGCAGTACAGAAGAAGCTTTAATCAGGGCAATAATTCTTTTGCCTTCGCTGATATCCATCTCCTTCATGCTTTCGTTCGTAATGACTGCGGTAAGATTTGAGCCGTCATCTGTCAGAATATGAACGGTTGCGTTTACTGCGCCTTTTTCAAGTGAGGTGACCTGGCCTGAAAACTGGTTACGGGCTGAAAACAATAATCCGTTATCCTCAGAAGCAAGAATAATCCATGGGGCTTTAATCAGTGCAACTACCTCTTTTCCTTGCTCCAGACCGAGCCTGATTCTACTGTTACTGGTTACCACAGAAACAAGAGTTCCCCCTTCATTAAGGGAGATTTCAATTTCATCGTTAACGGAGCCGGAATGGACTGCGGATACTGTGCCGGACAATTGATTACGTGCAGAAACTGACATGCCATTCTCCTTAATGTAGGAAGGTGATAGTCATGTGTAGTGTATATGAAATCCGACACATCACGTATGATAAAATGTCCGCTTCTGGCACATAGCGGACGCATCTTTCACACGCTTCTAAATAACCTGGTTAGCAAAACTATCTCCACGGAACTCCTTCCCAGCAAGCAATTCCTGAATACGCTTCGCAAATCACATAAATACTTCAGGCCGAGATACTTCTGGCACTTTAATGGCATACCACTCCAACTTAAAGTGCTCGCACTCAATGCAAAGTTCAATTGTCACGATCATGTAGAAACTGCAATTTCATCGAAGTTTCCGCATTGTCAACCCACCAACCACCATCTATAATATTTCCAACCTGGAAACAAGGGGCAAGGATGCACATAGTCTCAAGAGCGCCTTTCGACACAGCGGCCAGACATTATCCCAATCAAGCACAAGCCCTGGACGATCTTTACCGGGTACTAAAAAAGGAACACTACCCCTCACCAGACGAGATGCGAAAGCGCTTTCCTAGCCTGGACCGGATGAAATACCGGGAAAAATGGTGGGTCATTGATGTGGGTGGCGGGCATCTAAGAGTGATGTTTTTTGCTGATTTTGAGCGTGGAAAGATCTTCATCAAACACATCAGCACTCACGCAGACTATGACAAGCTCACGGACTACTACCGGAGAACGAAAGAATGAATTATGCAGCAGCCATCAAAGCGGCAAACGCTCTGACAAACGAGCTCCCTTTCCTGGGTTCAAGCCCGTCGCGGCAAGACTACGAGGATGCGCTGGCGCTGGTGGAGTATCTTATCGAGCACGACCCCGATAACCCGCTGGTAGATATGCTCACTGCCAAAATCGATAAGTATGAAAACGCGTCCCCGGAGTTTGCAGAATTTAACGCGCGTATTGCCAGCATTCCGTCAGGCGTTGCGTTACTGCGAACGCTAATGGATCAGTACCAGCTCACTCAGAGTGATTTCGAGAACGAGATTGGTAAGAAGTCTCTGGTAAGTCGGATCCTTAACGGACAGCGCACGTTAACGCTAGATCATATGCGAGCGCTGGCGAAGCGTTTCGGTTTGCCGGTGAGCGCATTTGTGGGGAACTGATGCGAAGTTTTCACCCAGACCAATTCCCCAGACGTTAATACCACTATATCTCTCACCCCGGCCCCTCGCTCCCCGCCGCCAGCAGCGGCACCACCACATCGCTGATGGGCACCGCAATCCCGTGCCTGCGGCCATAGCGCTGGATCACGCCGTTGCGTATGTCCCACTCCATCGGGCGATCCGCCTGACGGTCGGCAAGGATCGAGGTGCCCAGGTCCTCAGGCGCGCGCTGGAAGTTCGCCAGAATCTCCTGGGCCACCGCATCGTCCAGCTTCGCCCCTTCGGCGCGGGCGACGGTAAGCCCCTCGCGCAGGTAGCCCAGCGCCAGCTCGCTGATATCCTCGCGCCTGAACATTCCGGCGCGGCGATTGGCCAGCACCATCAGCCCGGCGACCGCGTTTTGCAGCAGCTTGCGCCAGGCGACGGTAGTGAAATCTGTCGAGAGCTCAACGTCACAGCGCGTGCCGCGAAGCGCCGCCACCACCCGCTGCGCCTGCGGCACGTCCGGCAGCGTAAGGCGCGGTTTTGCGCGCAGCCAGACGGAGGCATCCGGCTCGCGCTGGGCAGGGAACCAGACCACCGAGGGCAGCACCGTTGCGCCATTGACCAAAGGCGCAAGCTGGGCTTTCTGCTCCACGCCGTTTTGCAGCGCGCAGACCACGGTGTTTTCATCGCACAGAGCGCGCAGCCACCCGGCGCTGTCGGCATTTTGCGTCGTTTTGACCGCCAAAAAAACGAGGTCAACGGGGCGCGTAATGACGCTGGGATCGGTGAGTACCGGACCGGGCACCACAATTTCACCCTCATCATGACGCAGGCGCAGTTCCGGATGCGCGGTGCGCCCACACAGCAGCGGCGTGCGGCCCGCTTCATGCAGCACCGCGGCGATGGTGGTCCCTATCGCACCGGGTCCTGTCAGCGCAATGGTTGGATAGTCAGACATGGATCACTCCCCCTTTTCTAAGCCTGCTATCAGTTATACCACCCTGAGACGAGCGCGCCACGCCCATTGTCTATACTCAACTCATAACAGACAACGGAGTGCGCCATGCCTTTACCCGACTTCAAATCCTCTGAACCTTATACCCTCGGCATTGAGCTCGAACTCCAGGTGGTTAACCCGCCGGGTTACGATCTGAGCCAGGACTCCTCTGCCCTCATCGCCGCCGTCAAAGACGACATCAAAGGGGGGGAAGTCAAACACGACATCACCGAAAGCATGCTCGAAATCGCCACCGGCGTGTGCCAGACCATCGACCAGGCAGCGGCGCAGTTTTCAGTGATGCAGCAGAGCATCCTGCGCGCGGCGGAAGATCAGCATATCCAGATCTGCGGCGGTGGGACGCATCCGTTCCAGAAATGGCAGCGGCAGGAAGTGTGCGACGACGAGCGCTATAACGTCACGCTGGAGCGCTTTGGCTATCTGATTTTGCAGGCGACGGTGTTCGGCCAGCACGTACACGTCGGCTGTCGGACCGGGGACGACGCCATTTACCTGCTGCACGGCCTGTCGCGCTTTGTGCCGCACTTTATCGCCCTGGCCGCCGCATCACCGTATATGCAGGGCACGGACACGAAGTTCGCCTCATCGCGTCTCAACATCTTCTCGGGCTTCCCGGATAACGGTCAGATGCCGTGGGTCAACAGCTGGCAGGAGTTCGAGGGGCTGTTCCGCCGCCTGAGCTCCACCAGCATGATCGACAGCATTAAGGATCTGCACTGGGACATCCGCCCCAGCCCGCACTTCGGCACCGTCGAGGTGCGGGTGATGGATACGCCGCTGACGCTCAGCCACGCCATTAACATCGCCGGGCTTATTCAGGCGACGTCGCACTGGCTGCTGACCGCGCGGCCGTATAAGCATCAGGAGCGGGATTTTCTGCTCTATCGCTTTAACCGTTTTCAGGCCTGTCGCTACGGGCTGGAAGGCATTCTGACGGACGTACATACCGGCGAGCACAAAACCGTGGCGGAAGATATCGCCTGGCTGCTCGAGCAGGTTGCGCCGTCGGCCGAGAAGCTCGGCGCGACAAGCGCAATCAATGAGATTGCCCTGCTGTTAAAGCAGGGCAAGAGCGAGGCGCAGCGCATGCGGGACTTTATCGCCGATGGCGGCTCGCTGATTTCTCTGGTGCAGAAGCACTGTGAGCTGTGGGCGACAAGTCCGTAAGGCCGTGGCCCCACTCGCGCAGGCGCTGGAACAGCACGAACAGCGCCGGGATGAACACTATCCCCACCACGGTCGCCACCAGCATGCCGCTGAACACCGTAGTGCCGATGATGCGGCGGCTCTGGGCACCCGCCCCGGTCGCCAGCATCATCGGCAGGACGCCGATGATGAACGACACGGCGGTCATCATTACCGCGCGGAAGCGGCGCGATGCCCCCTCCCGTGCGGCATCGACAATCGCCATTCCATCCATGCGCCGGGCGCGGGCAAACTCCACGATAAGAATTGCGTTCTTGGCGGCGAGGGCTATCAGTAGCACCAGACCAATCTGCACATACACGTCGTTGGCGTAGCCCGCCAGCCACAGCCAGACCAGCGCCCCGCCGATGGCGAACAGCACCGAGAGCATCACGCTCGCCGGCAGCGTCCAGCTCTCATACTGGGCGACGAGAAACAGCCACGCCATCACCACCGCCGCCAGCACAATCCATATCGCCTGATTGCCGGTCTGCTGCTCCTGATACGACATGCCGCTCCAGGCGTAGTCGTACCCGGCTGGCAGGTTTTCCGCCAGAATCTCGCCCATCGCCGCCATTGCGGTGCTGCTGCTCACCCCTTCCGCTGCCGAGCCGCTCACCGATACCGACGGGAACTGGTTGTACTGCTGTATAAATGGCGCGCCGACGGTCGGCGTGATGGTGATGAGGTTGCTCAGACGCACCCGCTCGCCGCTGTTGCTGCGCACGAACAGCTCGCTGATTTGCTCCGCGCGCTCGCGCCACTGCATCTCGTTCTGCATCACTACGTGGTAGACGCGGTTGTTGACGCTGAAATCCCCGGCGCGCGTGCCGCCAAAGGCGGTTTGCAGGCTGCTGAAGATGCGTGACACCGGCACGTCGAGGCGGGCCGCGCGCTCGCGGTCAACGGTGAGCGTCATCTGCGGTACGTTGCTGCTCCAGGTGGTGAACACGCGGCTCAGCTGCGGGTGCTGGTTGGCTTTCGCCAGCACCACACGCGTCACGCGCTCCAGCTCCGCCGGGCTTTGCCCCGCCTGCGCCTGAATGCGCAGGTCGAAGCCGGAGGCGTTGCCCAGCCCCGGCAGCGTCGGCGGCGCAAAGGTCATGATGGTGGCTTCCGGCAGGGCCAGCAGCTGGCGCTGAAGGATGCCCATCACCTCATCCAGCGGCGGACGCTCGCTCCAGTCTTTGAGCATGATGGAGATAAACCCGCCGTTCGATGCGCTGGTGCCGTTGAGGATGTTAAACCCGGAGACCTGAATCACGTCTTCTACCGCCGGGTTGTTAGCGATCAGCTCGCGCGCGGTGGTCATCACCGCTTCGGTGCGCTCCAGCGAGGCTGCCTCCGGCAGCTGGACGCTGGCGAAGAAGTAGCCCTGATCCTCCTGCGGCAGGAAGCCCTTTGGCATCGACATGAAGCTGAATACCACCACCGCCGCCGCACCCGCGGTGGCCAGCAGCGCCAGCCACGGGCGCAGGTTTAAAACGTTCACGATGCGGGTGTAGAAACCGCGCGTGGCGTCCAGCCCGTGGTTAAAGGCGCGATAGAGTGCCGCAGGTTTCTCCGGTCGCGGGCGCAGCAACAGCGCGCACAGGGCGGGCGTAAGAGTCAACGCCACCAGGCTTGAGAGCGTGACGGCAGTCGAGAGCGTCACCGCGAACTGGCGGTACAGCTCGCCGACAATCCCCGGCAGGAGCGCCACCGGCACAAACACCGCCAGCAGCACCAGCGTGGTGGCAATCACTGGCCCGGCAATCTGGCGCAGCGCCAGCGCGGTCGCCGCCGTCCGGCTCTGCCCTTCCGCCATCAGCGTTTCGACGCTCTCCACCACCACGATGGCGTCATCCACCACCATGGTCAGCGCCAGAATGATAGCGAACAGGCTCAGCGTATTGGCGGAGTAGCCGAGCGTATAGAGCACCGCGAAGGTGCCCACCAGCGACACCGGAATGGCAAGGGCAACAATCAGCGTCGCGCGCCAGCTTTGCAGGAACAGGGACACCACGACCACCACCGCCAGCATCGTCAGCGCCAGCGAGACGCCAATCTCTTTGATGGTGGCGGCCACAAACGAGGTGGTGTCGAATTTGACTTCATAGACCAGATCGTCCGGGAAGCGCGTGGATAACCGTTCCAGCTCCGCGCGCACCGCATCGGCCACGCGCAGGGCGTTAGCGGACGGCGTCGGGTAGATGCCGAGGTAGGCGGAGTCGTGCCCGTTCAGCTGCGCGCCAGAGCTGTAGCTACGCGAGCCAAGCTCGATGGTGGCGACGTCCTTCAGGCGCACCAGCTGCCCCATCTCCCCGGCGCGGATAATGATGTTGGCAAAGTCGTCGGCCTGGTTTAAGCGCCCCAGCCCGTTAATGGTCAGGGTCTGCTGCTGGCCGTTAAACACCGGCGGCGTGCCGACCTGGCCTGCCGCCCCCTGCACGTTCTGCTCGCGCAGCGCCTGCGCCACGTCATCGCTGGTCACGTTCAGGGCGTTCATGCGGTCCGGACGCAGCCAGATGCGCATGCTGTAGTCCCGTGCGCCAAACATCTGTACCTGCCCGACGCCCGGCAGACGCGACAGCGCCTCGCGCACCTGGGTGCTGGCGTAGTTGCTGACGAACAGCGGCGTGTGGGTGTTGTTCGGTGAGTAAAGGCTTACCCCCATCATCAGGTTGGTGGCGCGCTTGCGCACCTGCACGCCGTTTTGCTGTGCCTCGGTCGGTAGCTGCGCCACGGCCTGCGCCACGCGGTTCTGCACGTCGATGGCGGCGAGATCCGGGTCGGTACCTGCCGCAAAGGTAATGTTCAGGCTATAGCTACCCTCGTCCGAACTGGTGGACTCCATATAGAGCATATGATCCACTCCGTTCAGCTGGGTTTCCAGCGGCGTGGCGATGGCCTCCGCCACGTCAGCCGAGCTGGCGCCCGGCCATGACGCTGACACATTCACGACCGGCGGGGTGATCTGCGGGTACTGCTCCACCGGAATAATCCTCAGCGCGATGGCCCCCAGCAGAGTGATGACCAGCGCAATCACCATCGCAAAGCGCGGGCGTTTGATGAAAAACGTCAGCATGATGGCTCCTTAATTCAGTATCTGGACGGCAACGCCTGGCTGCACGCGCTGCGCACCGTCAGTAATCGCTCGCTCACCGGGCTTCAGGCCGGAGGCAATCTGGAACTGCTGGCCGATCTGTCCGGCGACCTTCAGCGGACGCATTTCGGCTTTATCCTCGGCGTTAACCACCCATGCGAAGAACCCGTGGCCATTCTGCTGTACGGCAGCGGCGGGCAGAGTCAGCACTGGTTGCTCACTTGACGGACGCAGGTAGACGTTCACGTTGCCGCCGGGCAGCAGCTGATGGCGCGGGTTGGCGAACTCGGCGCGCAGCATCACGCTGGCGGTTCGCGGGTCGATGCGGTTGTCCACGGAGGTGAGTTCCCCGCTGATGCGCTGGCCGTTGCTGTCAATCAGCGCCTGCCAGGCCTGCTTCATGGCGCTGATATCCGCATGCTGTCCGGCTTTAGTGGCAAACGTGCCCTCTTCCAGCGCAAAGGCAATGCGGATGGGATCGAGCTGCACCACCTCCACCAGCACACCGCTGGCAGGATTCACCAGGCTGCCGACGTGAAAGTTGCTGTGCCCCACGCGCCCGTCAATCGGTGAGGTAATGCGCGTGTAGTTGAGGGTGACGCTGCGGGTGTCGAGCCGGGCTTTCGCCTGCTCCAGCGCGGCGCTCGCTACGTCGCGCTGCATGCGGGCGTTGTCCACGTCGTGGCGGCTGATGGCGTTGCTGCTGCCCAGGCTTTCGAAGCGTGACAGCTGCTGCTGCGCCTGACGCAGCGTGGCTTCGGCGCTTCTCACTTCGGCCTGCGCCAGACGCAGGGCGGCGCGCGGCTCGGCGTCGTCCAGTTCGAACAACACGTCGCCTTTTTTCACGTACTGCCCGTCGCGGAAGTGGATTCTGGTGATGACGCCTTCCGTGCGGGCGCGCAGTTCAACGGTGTGGATAGCTTCGATGCGACCCGGGATCTGACGCTCGGCGGCGTGGGCGGCCTGCTCCACGGTGGCGACACGCACGGGAATGGCCGCGGCGAATGCGGGTGGCAGGGTGCAGGTGAGGAGCGCGAACAGGAGTGGGAATTTCATGGGAGTACCTCGGCGTTGTTTTCCCTCACCCCGGCCCTCTCCCACAGGGAGAGGGAGGTCAGAGTTCCCTCTCCCTGTGGGAGAGGGTTAGGGTGAGGGCAAAAGGTTATGCAGCCTTACGGAACCTGCGGGTCAGTCGCTTCTCGATTTCGACGACGAAGAACATCACGCCCGCCACCGCCAGCGTCACGAACCAGTAGCGCAGCGGCAGCGCTTCGGTGCCGAACAGCATCTGCATAAACGGCAGGTAGATGATCGCCGCCTGGAGCAGGAACAGTACGCCCGTTACCAGCCAGATCCCTTTGTTCGCCAGCAGGCCGCGGTTCAGGGAGAACCCGTCGGTGTTGCGGCAGTTAATCATGTATACCCACTGGGCACAGACCAGCATCTGCAACAGCACGGTGCGGATGAACTCCGCGCTGTGGCCGCGCGGGGCCAGCCAGGCTTCCAGCGCAAAGGCGGCGATGGCAATCATGGTGCCGACGAAGGCCACGCGCCAGACGGCGTAGGCGTCCATCACGTGCTGCCCGGTCTGACGCGGCGGGCGGCGCATAATGTTGCGCTCGGCGGCCTCGAAGGCCAGGCCGAAGGAGAGCGTGGCGGAGGTCGCCATGTTCATCCACAGGATCAGCACTGGCGTCAGCGGAATGATGTTCCCCGCCAGCAGCGCAATCACAATCAATAGCCCCTGCGCCAGGTTGGTCGGCATGATGAACAGGATGGTCTTCTTCAGGTTGTCGTAAACGCGACGCCCCTCTTTTACCGCGCTGGCGATGGTGGCGAAGTTATCGTCCGTCAGGACCATGTCCGCCGCCTCTTTGGTCACTTCCGTGCCTTTGATGCCCATCGCGATACCCACGTCCGCCTGGCGCAGCGCCGGGGCATCGTTCACGCCGTCACCGGTCATGCCGACGATTTCGCCTTTGTCCTGCAACGCTTTCACCAGGCGCAGCTTATGCTCCGGGCTGGTACGGGCGAAGATGTCATACTTCACCGCCGCTTCCGCCAGCTCGGCGTCGTCCATCTTCTCCAGCTGGTAGCCGGTAACCGCCTGCTCGCTGTTGGTGATCCCCAGCATCTGGCCGATGCTCATCGCCGTCTGCGGGTGATCCCCGGTGATCATCTTCACGCGGATCCCCGCCTGCTGGCAGGCGTTAATCGCTTCAATCGCTTCCGGACGCGGCGGATCCATCATCCCGGCAATGCCGAGGAAGATCAGACCGTGGCTCAGGTCGTCGTGAGTTAATGCCTGCTCGCCGTTCGCTGGCTTGAACGCCGCGGCGACCATGCGCAGCCCCTGACGCGCATAGCGCTCCATCTCCGTTTCCCAGTACGCGCGGTCAAAGGCTTGCGCACCGTTGCGGGTCTGCTGCTGCTCACACAGGGCGAAAATCACGTCCGGCGCGCCGGTAATCAAAATCTGCTCCTCACTGCCAATCTGGTAGTGGGTGCTCATGTACTTGTACTGAGAGTCGAACGGGATCTTGTTAACCAGCGTGGTCACGACCGGCTCGAGGTGGGCCTTGGCCGCCAGCACCTTCAGCGCGCCCTCGGTTGGCCCGCCGGTGATGCCCCACAGGCCACGCTCGTCCTGAATCAGCTGGCTGTCGTTACACAGGTCGATGGTGCGCAGGTACTGCTCCAGCACGGTGCCCGGCTGGATCTGCACCGGCTCGTCGCTGCCTTCGAGGTAGATGTTGCCCACCGGCTCGTAGCTGTTGCCGTCCACGCGATAGCAGGTGTCGGCGGTGATGATGGCTTTCACCGTCATCTCGTTCATGGTCAGGGTGCCGGTTTTATCCGAGCAGACCACGGTCATCGCGCCCAGGGTTTCAACCGTCGGCAGCTTGCGGATAATCGCCCGCTTGCGCGCCATCGCCTGCACACCCAGGGAGAGGATAATGGAGATAATCGCTGGCAGACCTTCCGGTACGGAGGCTACCGCCAGGCTAATCAGGGAGAGCAGCAGCTCGCCCATCGGGATCTCGCGGAACACCAGGCTGAAGACAAACAGCGCGGCCATCATCGCCAGAATGATGGCGAAGATCGCTTTGCCCAGCTTGTCCATCTGCACCAGCAGCGGGGTGCGGTGTTTTTCAATGCCCGCCATCATCTGGTTGATGTGGCCGAGTTCGGTCTCCTGGCCCGTGGCAATGACCACGCCCACGCCGCCGCCCGCGCTGACCGTCGTACCGGAAAAGACCAGGTTCGTGCGGTCGCCCAGCGGTAATTCGCCGTTCAGCGGGCTCGTGTGTTTATCCACCACGGTGGATTCACCGGTCAGAATTGCCTCTTCCACGCGTAAATTATGCGCTTCGATTAAGCGCATATCCGCCGGTATACGATCTCCTGCGCGCAACACAATAATATCGCCCGGGACGATTTCCGTCGTCGGGATAGTTTCATGGTTGCCGTTACGAATAACGCGCGCCTCGCTGGAGAGCATATTGCGAATACTCTTCAGGGATTTTTCCGCGTTACTTTCCTGAATGTGGCCAATTAAGGCATTGATTACCGCCACGCCCAGAATAACCAGCGTATCAACCCAGTGTCCCATTACTGCCGTTAATACGGCGGCTGCCAGCAGGACGTAAATCAGGACATCGTTAAAATGCGCGAGAAAACGCAGCCAGCCCGGCTTGCCTTTTTTCTCCGGCAGCGCGTTCGGGCCATGCTTCTGTAAACGCGCCTGCGCCTCGGCACGGTCCAGGCCATTAGCCTGGCTCTGCGCCTGAGCAAGCACCTGCTCTACGGTCTGCTGGTACGCCTGCCCGCCTGCGGGTGGCATATTCTGCGAGAAATTTTTTTTGGTCATGGTATTTTTCCTTCAATATCCGGTGGACGGAAGCCGGAATTCCTTTCTGGCTTTAAATAATTCATTTTTAAGTCTTGCGGGTTAAATTGATCTACCGCAATATATTGACTACCCGGTTATTCAAAACTGATTAAAATTATTTCGACGCGTTGATTTTTACAAAATATTTCTAAACCAACACTAAACGAGGAGGAAGCATGTTTGGTATTTATCGCGGACGGCGTCTGGCGTTATACATTGTCGCAGCCATTGTTATTGCGACGTTAATTGGATATAGCACCTATAGCTTTGTAAAATTATTTTCGTGAGAAAGACGTTTATTTACATAACGCGATATTAATTTAATCGCCCCGAAAATATTATCTATTTTCTGTTATTAATTCGCAGAATAACGGTGGCCTTTTACCCAATTTTGCCAGCGGGGATGATATTGCTTTACGTTTCAGGATGCCGGACAATGACATTTTTAACTGACGATTAACATTACGATGAAACACCCGTTAGAATCGCTGCTCACCGCAGGGGGCATTTTGCTGATGGCCCTGCTCTCCTGCCTGCTGTTACCCGCGCCGTCGCTGGGTCTGGTGCTGGCGCAGAAGCTGGTTCAGACCTTTCATATGGTCGATCTGAATCAGCTGTACACCATTCTGTTCTGTCTGTGGTTTTTGGTGCTCGGCGCCATCGAATTCTTTATCCTGCGTTTCATCTGGCGCCGCTGGTTTTCACTGGCGTCGTAAGCCAGTGAGATCGCGCATCCCGTGGATCAGCGCTTCACACCAGGCCGCGTAGTCGTGGCCGCTGGATGAGGGGTGGAAGCTGACGCGGTAGCCTTTATTCCTCAGCACCTGTTCAAAATCCTGCGTGGTGCGATAGATGCCGCCGCCCGGCCCCGTGGTTTCAAACTTCCCGGCCTGTAACCAGAAACGCACCGGATACGGTCGAGACTGTTGGTATTGACGCGTCAGCCAGCCGGGGGCGTCACCTTCTGGAGCCCACCAGTAAGAACCGGAAAGGCTCAGCACGTTGCCAAACAGGCGCGGATAGCGCAGCGCCACCCATGAAGAGGCAATTCCCCCGTAGCTTGATCCTGCCAGTACGGTTTTCTGCCGCTGCATGCCGATGCCCTTCCCCCGCAGCCACGGCAGCAGCTCGTGCGCCATAAAGTCAGCAAAATCCGGGTTTGGTGGCAGCTCGTTGCCGCGACGGGCGTGATCGAGGCTGTCGATAAACACCACGTTAATCGGAGGCAGGTGATGTCGGGCAATCAGACCGTCCAGCACGTTGGCAAAATGGTATTCGTCCTGATAAACCTGTCCGTCGAAAAGGATGAGCGTCCAGCGTGCAGGCTGTGCGCCGCGCGGTTGGTAGATCATCACGTCGCGGGCATTGCCGAGAATGTTGCTGCTCAGCCTCTGGCGGCTCAACGTCCCGTGCACCAGCGGCTGTGCCGTAGCCCGAACGGAGCAGTAGCGCGCCGGGCTGAGATCGAGCAGAGAATAGCGATTCCAGCGATCGGTCTTCTGCTCCCCAAAGCTATTCGGGTTAAGCGGATCGGCCTGCGCGCTCACCAGGATGGCGCGGCGTTGATCGCGGGCAGAGCCTTCAACGATCGGCACATCGGGGGCGAGCTTGTACTGCATCACCGTATCAGCGGGGACCACGTAGCTGCGGAACCAGACGTCGCTGTTGCCCAGGCGGAACAGCGGATCGTGATCCCCCGCCGGCGAGCCGAGAATGAAGACGTTATCCCGCGCGCCGCGCCACAGAAAGGTCACGCGCTTATGGCTCGCATCTACCGGCTCCACCATCGGCGTTCCCTGTCGACGCTGCGCCTGCCAGAACGCCTCGGTACTTCCACCGGCAGAAATGACGTTTGCCAGCGCCTTCAGCGTCGGGCTTTCTGGCGCCAGCATCTGCACGCGTGGTAACGGAGAGGTCTCTTTCATCCGCCACTGAAAACGCCACGGCTTGCCAGCTTCGCCGTGTAGCACCAGCGAGGTGTTCTGTTTCACCGGCAGGGCAAACAGCAGCGTGTGTTCCCCGTCCGCAGGACCGTTTTCGATCAGCGTGCGGATGCGACGGTTTTGCCCATCCAGCAGGCGCGCATCCGTCACGCCATGCAGCGTGGCGGAAACGTAATTTTCATCCAGCTCGGGCAGGGAGAAGCAGACTTCGCCGCTGGCATCAAACTTTCCCTGAACATCGCCCTGCCGGGACGACTGCTCGCACGTTGCCGCCACGGCGGGCAGCGCGCCGATCCCCAACAGCAACCCACTCCATACCCTCTTCATTACCGCTTGTTCCCCAACGAAATTTGTTAACAACGCTAATGCAAATGGTAATAATTTGCAATATCATCAACGGCGTTTTACCGGTGTTTTTATGGCGATAGCAACCAAGGACGTTCAATAAAAATGTTTAAAAATAATAAGATAATGCAGCTCTGGCTGCTGAGTCTGGCGACGACCAGCGTCGCGGCTCAGGCAGAAACGAAAGAAGAAACGATTACGGTGACGCAGGGCGTGAGTGAAGAGCCCACTGCGCCCGTAAAAGGCATTGTGGCGACGAAAACGCTCTCCGCCACCAAGACCAGCGCGGAGATCGTGAAGACGCCGCAGTCGGTATCGGTGATCACCCGCGATCAGATGAACATGCAGGACGTCACCTCCGTTTCGCAGGCGCTGCGCTACTCGGCGGGCGTGTTTACCGAGTACCGGGGCTCGTCTAACCGTAACGACGAGGTGTTTGTGCGCGGCTTTAGCTACGTGCCGAAATTCCTCGACGGCTTAAGCTTTGGCGCAACGGCTTCCTCACAGACGGGCACAGTTGACCCGTGGCTGCTGGAGCGCGTGGAGCTGGTGCGCGGCCCGGCGTCGGTGCTGTTTGGACAGGTGAATCCGGGCGGATTAATCAGCATGACCAGCAAGCGCCCGACGGCGGAGGCCATTCACAACGTGCAGTTCCGCACCGGCAATAACGATCTCGCCGAAGGTGCGTTTGATTTCGGCGGCAAGCTGAGCGACGACGGCCGCGTGCTGTATCGCGTGAACGGTATCGCCCGTACGCAGCATAATCAGGTGGACGATTATAAAGAGACGCGGATGGCGATCGCCCCGGCGATCACCTGGTACCCGAACGATCAGACCCGCTTTACGCTGCTGACCAGCTACCAGAAAGATCCGGATGCCGGATACCGCAACTTCCTGCCCGCCTACGGCACGGTGAAAAGTGCCGACGGGAAGTACATCCCGCGCGACTTTAACGTCAGCGATCCGAATTACAATCAATCCTGGCGCGAGCAGACGATGATTGGCTACGAGCTGGAACACCAGTTCGCCGACAACCTCACCTTCCGCCAGAACGCCCGTTACGCCACCATCAAGCAGAAATATCGTTATCTGGTTTACGCCAACAGCGCGGCCAACAGCACGGTGTTGACCCGTCGCGCCCAGCGTGAAGAGCGCACGACCAATGAATTTGGCCTTGATAACCAGCTGGAATATCAGCTGGAGACCGGAAGCGTCAACCACACCCTGCTCGGCGGGTTTGATTACAAGACCAGTAAGGATAAACAGCTGCTGGCGCGCGGGAGCGGCTCACAGTATGACCTCGACTGGACAAACCCGGTTTACGGCGTGAACGTGGATGAAAGTACCTTCAAAACGGCCACCGACGAGCAGCAAAATCTCGACCAGATGGGCCTGTATCTTCAGGATCAGATGAGCTTGAACAACTGGGAGTGGCTGGTTTCCGGGCGCTACGACTGGAGCGAAGTGCGTACCAGCGACTTCACCGATAACAGCTTTACGCAGCAGAACGACAGCAAATTTACCTGGCGCACTGGCCTGCTGTACGCGTTTGATTCTGGCCTGTCGCCGTACGTCAGCTACAGCACCTCGTTTGAACCGAACCTGCAAACCAACCGTGCGCCGGGCGTTGCGCCATTCAAGCCTACTACCGGGGAGCAGACCGAGATTGGCGTGAAATATCAGCCGGTCGACACCACGCTGATGACTCTCGCGCTGTACGATTTAACTCAGGACAACGTAGCGACCTATAACAGCGCTGAAGGCTGGTTCGAAAATGCGGGCAAGGTGCGTTCGAAAGGCGCTGAAGCGGAAATCCACGCCACGCTGTTGGATAACATCAACCTGATTGGCTCCTACACTTACACCGATGCAAAAACCGAAAGCACCACGGTGGCGGGAACTGAAGGCAAAACGCCTGCGCGCATTCCAGCGCATATGGCATCGGCGTTCGCCAGCTATACCGTTCCGGGCGGAGCGCTGAAGAGCCTGACCGCTGGCGTGGGGATGCGCTACATCGGCACCAGCTACGGCGATGCGAAGAACACCTTCAAGGTGCCATCGGTGGATCTGTATGACGCGATGCTGCGCTACGATCTGGGCGAGATGAACCGCAGCCTGAAAGGGGCAAGCGTGCAGTTCAACGTCAATAACGTGGCAGACACGAAGTATGTGGCGTCATGCGCAAGCGATACGGCGTGCTTCTACGGGATTGGCCGGACGGTGACGGCGACGGTGAATTACAGCTGGTAAGCATGGTGCTGACTGATCCCCTCACCCCGGCCCTCTCCCCAAAGGGGCGAGGGTGTAATCGTCCCCTCTCCCCTTTGGGGAGAGGGTTAGGGTGAGGGGATGTTTTTCAGTGCGCCCGACCGTGGTTTTCTTTGCGATACGCCCCGGGCGGCTGGTTGAAGGTGCGGGTAAAGATGCGGGTAAACGTCTGCTGCGAGTCAAACCCGTAGCGCAGGCAGATATCGTACACGCGCTCGTCTGACTCACGCAGATCGCGCGCCGCCATCAGCAGCTTGCGTTCGCGGATGTAGCGCCCCAGACTTTCGCCTTTGTACTGCATAAACAGCCGCTGTAAATGCCATTTTGAGTAACCCGCATGGCGGGCAATCTCTTCGATGCGTAACGGCTGGTGTAGGTTGTCATCAATCCATTCGACAATCGTATCAATAACCTGAGCGGAAATCGTCATACTGCTCTCCCCCTCTGCTTCTCGCTTAAACATTATTCCCACCACTCGCGAAATTGTTGCGTGGTATCACTCACCCGCACGGGCTCGCCCAGCTCCGGCGTCAGCAGCCGGTAGTTTTTATCCTTACTGGCTTTCGCCAGCTGGATCAGTGGATCGTTCCAGGTATGTTTCGCCAGCACAAAACGCCCGTTATGTCCCGGTACGACCGCTTTGGCATTGAGATCTGCCGAGGCCTGCGCCGTTTCTGCCGGGTGCATATGGATGTACTTCCAGTCCTGGTCGTACTGGCCGTTTTCCATAATGGCTAAGTCCACTCCGCCAAACTGCTCGCCAATCGCTTTGAAGTGCGGGCCGTAACCGGAGTCTCCGCTGTAGTAGACCTTTCGCTCTGGGGTGACAAACATAAAGCTGCCCCACAGGGTCTGGTTACGCTTAATGCCGCGCCCGGAAAAATGGCGCGCCGGCAGAACGTGCACCGTCAGCGTATCGCTGATATGCACCGACTGGTTCCAGTCCCGCTCGTCGATAATCTCAGGGTTCATCCCCCAGTAGCGCAGATGCGACCCCACGCCCAGCGGGATGACCACGCGCTTAACCTTCGGCAGCAGCGCCTTGATGGTGGCGTAATCCAGATGGTCATAGTGATCGTGGGAGATAATCAGCAGGTCGATCTCCGGCATGCTCTCCGCACGCCACGGGTACTCCCCCGCAAACGCTTTATTGAGGAAGGAGAACGGTGCGGCGTAGCTACTCAGAACCGGATCGATCAGGATGCGTTTCCCCGCCAGCTGCATATACCAGGAGGAGTGGCCGAGCCACACCAGCGTGTCCTGTTCAGGCGACAGGCTCGCCAGATCGGTTTTCACCAGCGGCAGCGGCTGCGCAGGACGGGCGTTTTCGGTTTTACGGGTAAGGAACTGCCACCACGCCACCAGCATATTTTGTTGCCCGGTAAAGCCCGGCGTAGGGAGCGTGTTATGGAATTGCCCGTCGCGATAGTGCGGAGAGGCTTCCACTTCAGAGAGCTGCGCACCCTGCGGTGGCTGGCCAAATCCGGCATTCAGTACAAACGGTAAACTGGCAGCTGAAGCAATAATCATGACTAACACCACGCAGATGAATAGAGGCTTTTTCATTTCCTGACCCGCCTACGCGCCCCATCCGATGGTTTGCGCGGGTGACACTTGATTATGAGTGAGTAAGCACTCATTATAGATAGGATGATTACGCCGTCAAGAAGGTTTTCGTTCTTTGACATTCCGCGTTGCAGCGTATCAAGGCTCGTGTTTCAATCAGGGCTTTTACAATTGACGGGAGGAAAAATTTAGTGGCACGTCCGAAGAGTGAAGATAAAAAACAGGCCTTACTGGAAGCAGCAACGGCTGCGTTTGCGCAGTCAGGTATTGCCGCCTCAACGGCGTTAATTGCCCGTAATGCGGGCGTCGCTGAAGGGACACTGTTTCGCTACTTTGCTACCAAAGACGATCTGCTGAATGCCCTCTACCTGCATCTGAAGCAGGATCTCTGCCAGACCATGCTGGCGAATCTCGATCGCACCATCACCGAGCCAAAAGAGCATACCCGCAATATCTGGAACAGCTATGTAGACTGGGGCATTCGTAACCCCCTGGCGCATGCGGCTATCCGCCAGATTGGCGTCAGTGAAAAGCTGAACGCCGAAACCGAGCAGGCGGTGAAAGACATGTTCCCTGAACTGCATGAACTGTGTCGTCGTTCGATCCGCCCGGTGTTTATGTCTGACGAGTTTAAGACCTTCGGTGATGCAATGTTCTTATCGCTGGCTGAAACCACCATGGAGTTTGCCGCGCGCGATCCGTCCCGTGCCGTCGATTTTAAAGCGCTGGGCTTTGAAGCCATGTGGCGCGGGCTTGCTGAGGAAGATAACCATGGACAGTAAATCCTTGCAGGAACATGCCAGACGCGTCGCGCTGGAGATGCCTTTTACCGAACATTGCTGGCCGTTTGGCCCGGAGTATGACGTGTTTAAGGTGGGCGGGAAAATTTTTATGCTGATGGCGACCGCACACGGTCGGGCCCACGTCAGCCTGAAATCCGATCCGGAAAAATCGCTGCTCAATCAGCAGATCTACCGTGGCGTGGAGCCCGGTTACCATCTGAATAAAAAACACTGGATCTCACTTTATGGCACGGACGACATCACGCCTGAACTGGTCACCGACCTGATTACGGATTCGTGGAATCTGGTCGTTGATAAACTGCCGAAAAAAGATCAGAAGTGGATTCGGCCAGCCTGATTGTTCGTCTGAGACGAACAGAATAAGCGCTCGAATCGCACTTATCTTTTCCCGCTTCGCGCGGTAATCTGCTTTCCTTTCACGCCCGCCCGCGGGCGAATTTCATCACCAGGAGTTGTTATGGATATTATTTCTGTCGCCCTGAAACGCCACTCTACCAAGGCGTTCGACCCAGCCAAAAAACTGACCGCAGAAGAAGCGGAAAAAATCAAAACGCTGCTGCAATACAGCCCGTCCAGCACCAACTCCCAGCCGTGGCACTTTATTGTTGCCAGCACTGAAGAGGGTAAAGCGCGCGTGGCAAAATCCGCGGCGGGCACCTATGTGTTTAACGAACGCAAAATGCTGGATGCCTCTCACGTGGTGGTGTTCTGCGCGAAAACCGCGATGGACGATGCCTGGCTTGAGCGCGTTGTCGATCAGGAAGAGGCTGACGGCCGTTTCGCCACGCCAGAAGCAAAAGCCGCGAACCACAAAGGCCGCTGCTATTTTGCCGACATGCACCGCGTGGATCTGAAAGATGACGACCAGTGGATGGCGAAGCAGGTTTACCTGAACGTCGGCAACTTCCTGCTGGGCGTGGCCGCGATGGGCCTGGATGCGGTACCCATCGAAGGGTTTGACGCCGCGATCCTCGACGAAGAGTTTGGCCTGAAAGAGAAAGGCTTCACCAGCCTGGTGGTGGTCCCGGTCGGGCATCACAGCGTGGAAGATTTCAACGCCACGCTGCCGAAATCTCGCCTGCCGCTGAGCACGATTGTGACTGAATGCTAAGCGCTTCTGGCACGCCGGCTATCGGCGTGCCCGTTTTCAGTAAAGCGTTATCTGCGGATGCTTTACCCCGCACACCAGCGCATAACGCGTTAATGTATCGAGACTCGCCCGGGTAATATTTGCTTCCATTCGTGATACCGTCGGTGCGCTGACGCCCATCCGCTCCGCCACCTGGGCGCGCGTCAGACCAGCATGATTGCGCCATTGCGCCAGCATCTCCCGCAGGCGTTCCTTGCGCTCTTCTGCATCAAAGGAAGCCTGAACTTCTGAATCGCTTAACAGTTCAGCTCTGAGTTCGTCCCAGTCAATAATCTTTTTGCTCATCCAACATCTCCTGTTGTCGTTTCAGTGCCAGACGGAGTTCAGCAGAGGGCGTTTTTTGCGTCTTCTTGATAAACACCCGCAGCAGAAAAATGGTTCTTTCCCGCTGATAAACGTAGATCCCACGAGTATGGATCAGCCCGACGGTTCGGATTTCGAACAAACCATTGGGTAAGGGTTTGCTGTCAGGTTCACGCAATAAGGGTTTGCTGTCAGGTTCACGCAATACTGTCGGGTTGTTGCGTAATTTATCAAGCTGGCGAATCAGCTTCGCCTGTACTCCCGCAGGCAATGAGAGGATCTCCTCCCTGACTGCCGCATGAACGATAAGTCTGAACACTGTATTTCATCCCTGATAATATTAGCATGTAAGGCAATTTGCATTAAAGGCTAATTTTGCCTTTCGTGATTCACCTTACCAGCTTATTCCAGGCAGGACCGGATCCGCGTTGATTCCCTGAAAGCCCCTCGCAAAAACTTATTTCCCCTGCTCCGCCAGCCACGCCATCGCCCTCTCCCCTGCCTCATCCACGGGTAAATAGACCAGCAGCCGCGATCCGTTTCGCGGCGCAGAGTACCAGTACATCTGCTGGAGATGAAAATCCCCCAGCTCGGGATGGGTGAACAGCTTGAGCTGGTTCTCCACGCCGCGCACGTCGTTACGCTGGTGCCACAGGGTTTTGAACTCTTCGGACACCGCAAAAAAACGCGCCAGCTTCGCTTCCCAGAGCGGGTCGCCCCGGTGCTCAGCCATGGCCGCGCGGAAGTAGGAGACGAAAATCGGCAGCACGTCGTCACGTTTGCCGAGCCGCGCGCGCCACGCCGGATGGGTGAGGAACAGGTAAATACAGTTGCGATCTTCCGGCGGGATGGCGTTGAAATCGACGCCCATCAGGTGGCCGAAGCTGTCGTTCCACGCCACGATATCGAAATTCGGTTTCTGAATACTGGCAGGTTTCGGCATCAAGGTATCCAGCAGGCGACGCGTGCCTTCGCTGATCCCCTCGCAGCACACCGCCTGCGGGGCTTCGCCCGGCGGCAAACCGGCGAGCACAAAAAGATGCCGGGCTTCGGTCGGGGTGCATTGCAGCGCTTTTGCGATGGCGGCCATCACCGCGCTGGACGGATTGACGTCCCGGCCCTGCTCCAACCAGGTGTACCAGGTCACCCCCACGTCGGCGAGCATCGCCACCTCTTCCCGGCGCAGGCCCGGCGTGCGGCGGCGGCCGCTGCGCGGTAAGCCGAGCCGCTGCGGATCGAGGCTTTCGCGCCGGGCTCGCAAAAACGCGCCCAACTGCTTGCGGGTGTCATCCTGGAGAGAGGTGACAGGTTCAGACATCAGCGCCATAACATCTCCTGCATGGTAGTGTCAGTACCAGTATAAGCAAGAACTGGTACCCGTTTATCAGATGGTTGATGCTACGACTCTACGCTGTTTGACGCAATGGAGTCACCATGAATACGTCAGTTGTTTCACCGGGTCGTGCGGGCCTGATATTGCTGTTAACCGGCCAGATGCTGCCGCTGATTGATACCTCAATCACCAACGTGGCGCTGGATTCCATCACCCATTCGTTACACGCCACCGCCACCGAACTGGAGCTGATCGTCGCCCTCTACGGCGTGGCCTTTGCCGTCTGCCTGGCCCCCGGCAGCAAGCTGGGTGATAACCTTGGCCGCCGTCGCCTGTTTATGTGGGGCGTGGCGTGTTTTGGCCTGGCCTCGCTGCTGTGCGGCATGGCGGGCAATATCGAACAGTTGCTTGGCGCGCGCATTATGCAGGGTGCGGGCGCCGCGCTGATCATGCCGCAAATTCTCGCGACGTTGCATGTGACGTTAAAAGGAACGGCACACGCCAGAGCGATCAGCCTGTTCGGGGGTATCGGCGGAATTGCGTTTATCGTCGGCCAGATGGGTGGCGGCTGGCTGGTGTCGGCGGACATCGCCGGGCTGGGCTGGCGCAACGCCTTCTTTATCAACGTGCCGATTTGTCTGGTGGTGCTGGCGCTGAGCCGTCGCTACGTTCCGGAAACCCGCCGCGACTCGCCGTCGCGCATTGACTGGACCGGGACTGTCCTGCTGACGGCAATACTGTGCTGTCTGCTGTTCCCGATGGCGCTCGGCCCGCAGTGGCACTGGTCGTGGCCGCTGAAGGCCGCACTGCTGGCGATTGTGCCGCTGGCCTGTTTGATGGTGCTGAACGCGCGCAAAAAAGAGCGTGAGAATGCCCACCCGCTCATCGCGCCGCGCCTGTTGCAGTTGCGCAGCATCCGCTTTGGCGTGCTGATCGGGATACTCTTTTTCAGCGTCTGGTCCGGGTTCATGTTCTGTATGGCGCTGACCATGCAAAGCGGTCTGGGGATGGCGCCGTGGCAGTCCGGGAACAGCTTTATCGCGCTTGGCGTCACCTATTTTATTTCTGCCTGGTTCGCCCCACGCCTGATTGCCCGCTACAGCACCAGCGCCATCCTGCTGACCGGGCTTGCGATTCAGCTTGTCGGCCTGGTGGCGTTGATCGCCACGTTCCGTCACTGGGGAATGCAGAATACCGCGCTGACGCTGGCCCCGGCCACCGGGCTGGTGGGTTACGGGC
The DNA here is from genome assembly GCF_014930525.1 of Enterobacter cloacae complex sp. S1. Lineage (NCBI taxonomy): Bacteria > Pseudomonadati > Pseudomonadota > Gammaproteobacteria > Enterobacterales > Enterobacteriaceae > Enterobacter > Enterobacter cloacae complex sp. S1. The sequence goes on along the minus strand of NZ_JADBRE010000017.1, from coordinate 169,725 downwards.
AGGCGCTGATTGTAAACAGCTTCTACCGTATCGGGATGCGCGATATTCAGCCTGACGACGCGGGGGCCGCGAGCGCGATTTTAAGCACGCTGCAACAGGCTGCGCTGGGGCTTGGCCCGGCCATTTTCGGCGCGATTTTGCTGCACGGGCTGCAAAATCATCACGGAGATTATACCCAGGCGGTCAACGTCTTCCTGATGGTGGAAACGGCCATGATGGTGGTGCTGGCGCTGGTCACGCTGCGTATGCGTCATCGTCTGTGTTTACCGGTCGTCAAGGCCTGTCCGGCGACAAAATAAAACTGCCTGAATTTGCATAATAGATCCGCAGCCGCCATTATGGGGCTGCATCAATACAGGAGACGTTATGCAGGAATTAATTGCTCAGGTTGAAGAGTTAGGGATTGAAATTAATCACACCACCTCTTTAGTGATTATCTTTGGTATTATTTTTCTTACGGCCATTATCGTTCATTTTATTCTGCACAAAGTGGTGCTGCGCGCATTCGAGAAACGCGCCCAGGCCAGCAGTCATTTATGGTTGCAGATCATTACGCAGAACAAATTATTTCACCGTCTGGCGTTTACCCTCCAGGGGATAATCGTCAACGTTCAGGCGGTTCTGTGGCTGCAAAAAGGCAGCGAAGCGGCGGAATTACTCACCACCTGCGCGAAATTGTGGGTGATGGTTTATGCCCTGCTCTCCTTCTTCTCGTTGCTGGACGTGATTTTCAATCTGTCGCAGAAAATGGCTACCGCCTCGCAGCTGCCGCTGAAGGGGATATTCCAGGGCGTTAAGCTGGTGAGTGCCATTCTGGTGGGGATACTGATTATCTCCCTGCTGATCGGTCAGTCACCCGCCATTCTGATAAGCGGCCTGGGTGCGATGGCTGCCGTTCTGATGCTGGTCTTTAAAGACCCGATACTGGGCTTAGTGGCGGGCATTCAGCTCTCCGCCAACGACATGCTCAAGCTCGGCGACTGGCTGGAGATGCCGAAGTACGGCGCCAACGGCACGGTGACCGACATCGGCCTGACCACCGTTAAAGTGCGCAACTTCGATAACACCATCACCACCATCCCGACCTGGGCGCTGGTGTCCGATGCGTTCATCAACTGGAGCGGCATGTCCGCCTCCGGTGGTCGCCGCATCAAGCGTAGCCTGAATATCGATACCACCAGCATTCATTTCCTCGACGAGCAGGAGCAGCAGAAACTGATTCAGGCGAAACTGCTGAAGCCGTATCTGGCGGCGCGTCATGAGGAAATTAACCTGTGGAATCAGCAGAACGGCGAAGGGGAATCGGTATTAAACCTGCGCAAGATGACCAATATCGGCACCTTCCGTGCCTACCTGAATGAATATCTGCGTAACCACCCGCGCATTCGCAAAGATATGACGCTGATGGTGCGCCAGCTCGCGCCGGATGCCAACGGGCTGCCGATTGAAATATATGCCTTTACCAACACGGTGATCTGGGCGGAATACGAAGATATTCAGGCCGACATCTTCGATCATATTTTCGCGGTGGTAGATGAATTTGGCCTACGTATTCACCAGTCGCCAACCGGAAACGATATTCGCTCGCTGGCTGGCGTCATCGCCAGATAATCAGGAGCTGGCGCGGGAAATAAAGCGCCAGTCCATCATGACCCTTTCCGTGGGCGCATCCGGGTTGTCGATCTTATTTAACAGCAGATTGACCGCCTTGCGCCCGATATCCCGCGACGGCTGTTCAATAGTGGTGAGTGAAATCATCTCCGCCAGCTCAGTGCCGTCAAAGCCGACCACCGCGATATCTTCTGGCACCCGCAGCCCTGCCTGCTGAATGGCGCGCAGCGCCCCCGCCGCCAGCGTATCGGAAACGGCAAACACCGCATCCGGCGGGTTTGCTTTTAACAGGTTTTGCATCGCCGCCATGCCCGCACCAGAGCTGAGCTCACTGGCGTACTCCACCGCCTGATAGTCCAGATCCCGCAGGTGTATGACGCTCTTATAGCCGCGCTCGCGCAGACGGGCATATTTGTAGCTGAGGTCGTGGTTGATCAGCGCAATGCGTTTGCGTCCCCCGTCCGCAAGCTGGCTGACAACGTGCTGGGAGGCATCAACATCATTAATCCCCACGCAGGAGACCGCGCCCGCATCGGCGTATTCAGCGCACTGCACCCACGGCGCGTTGCCAATCAGCGCGGCCAGCTCCGGCAGTTTCGAGAATGCATCCATGGTGATAATGCCGTCGACGATTTTGCCGGAGAGCAGGCTTAAGCCCGAGCGGGAGCGCTCAATATCCGAGCCGGAGTTGCACAGCAGAATGCGATAGCCGTTCTTTTCTGCCTCGGCTTCGATGCCCTTCACCACTTCGGCGCAGAACGGGTTGGCGATGTTCGAGACCATCACCAGGATCATATAGCTGCGGGCGGTGCGCAGCTGACGCGCCAGCAGATTGGGCTGATAGTTACTCTCCTGGATCGCCTGCAAAACGCGCTCGCGGTTTTTCGCCTTCACGGTATCGCTGTTATTCAGTACGCGGGAGACCGTTGCCACGGATACCCCGGCCAGTTGAGCGATTTTCTGAATTGACATAGCGACGATACATCCTGCGGTTAGCGTTTTGTGCAGGCTACCATAAATTGATTGCCCGGCGAACCGGGCAATACGTCAGTATTCCACGCGCACCCAGCGCTGCTGCTGATGACTTTTCACAATCGCATCAATGATATACATCACACAGGCGCCATCGTGGAAGGTGGCAAACTGCGGATTATCCGGCATCGCGCCCGCCTGCACGGCACGGTAAAACTGCGCCATCATATTTTTAAAGGCATCCGGCCAGCCTTCAATGTGCCCGCCGGGGAAGTGGGCGCTGTCGGCCACGTCACGGTTCATCAGGCCCGGATCGTCGCTGAGTATCTGGTTTGCCCGGGCGCGATGGCCGACCCACAGCTGCTGCGGGATTTCCTGATCCCACGCCACCGACTGCCCGCTACCGTTAATTTCAAAGGTCAGGCGATTTTTTCGCCCCGCGCTCACCTGCGAGACGCTAAAGCTGCCCTTGCTGCCGTCGTCAAAGCGGAACAGCACCGAGCCAAAGTCTTCGGTGGTGACCGGTTTGTCTTCATACTCCGCCTGTTCGTCATGGGAGAAGGTCTGATGACCGCCCGCGCTGGCCTTGCGCGTTGGCCAGACGGTGGATAAATCAGCCATCACCTCGGTAATGCGCCTGCCGGTCACATACTGTACCGTATCGCACCAGTGGGAGCCGATATCCGCCACCGCCCGTGACGCGCCGCCGAGCGCGGCATCCACCCGCCAGTTGTAGTCGGTTTCCAGCAGCATCCAGTCCTGCAGGTAGCTGCCGTGCGCGGCGAACAGCCGCCCGACGCTGCCCGCGCGCATCATGCTCGCCGCCTGGCGCACCATCGCAAACTGGCGATAGACAAAACTCACGCCATGCACCACGCCTGCCTGCTCCGCCAGCGCCACCAGCTCGCGCGCCTCGTCCGGCGTCATGCACAGCGGCTTTTCGGAAAACACGTGCTTGCCCGCGCGCAGGATCTGGCGGTTAATCTCCGCGTGCAGGTGGTTCGGCGTGCAGTTGTGCACCGCGTGCAGATTAGGGAGCGCGAGCAGTTCCTCCACGCTGGCACAGGCGTGCGGCACATTGAGCTGGCGCGCCTTTTCCTGCGCCTTAACGAGCGAGCCGTCACAGAGCGCGACCACCTGCACAAACCCGAGACGCCTGAGCGCCTCGATATGCGCCGGGCCAATAAACCCGCTACCGATAATCCCGACGTTAATCATGGCTGCCCCCTGCGGCGAAATCATCAAACGCCCGTCCGGAAACCGGGATGATATGACGGCGGATAAATTCACTGCCCTCACTCGCGCCGGTATCGCCATCCTTCAGGCAGCACTCCCACTCCAGCACCGCCCAGCCGTCGTAGTCGTACTGGGTCAGCTTGCTGAAAATGCCCTTAAAGTCGATCTGTCCGTCGCCGGGCGAGCGGAAGCGTCCGGCGCGGTTGATCCACGGCTGGTAGCCGCCGTAGACGCCGCTGCGCCCGCTGGGGCGGAACTCGGCGTCCTTCACGTGGAACGCTTTAATGCGCGCATGGTAGATATCAATAAAGGTCAGATAGTCCATCTGCTGGAGCAGCATATGGCTTGGATCGTAGAGAATATTACAGCGCGGATGGTTATCGACCAGCGCCAGAAAACGCTCGAAGGTGACGCCGTCGTGCAGATCTTCCCCCGGATGCAGCTCAAAGCAGACGTCCACGCCCTGCTCGTCGAAGGTATCCAGAATCGGCCGCCAGCGGGCTGCCAGCTCCCCGAATGCATCCTGAAAACGCTGCTCGTTGTGCGGCGGCCACGGGTAGAAAAACGGCCAGGCCAGCGATCCGGAGAAGGTGGCGTGTGCTTTGAGGCCTAATCGGGCCGAGGCGACCGCCGCCTGCTTCAGCTTTTCCGTCGCCCACGCCTGACGCGCCGCCTCGTTACCCCGCACGGAAGCAGGGGCGAAGTGGTCAAACGCCTCGCTGTAAACCGGGTTTACCGCAACAAGCTGCCCTTCCAGATGGGTCGACAGCTCGCTGATGACCAGCCCATGCGCGGCCAGCCTGGCGGTGATGTCGTCGCAGTAGGCCTGACTCTCTGCGGCTTTCTCCACATCAAAAATATGCGGATGGTTGCAGGGGATCTGCACCGCTTTGTAACCCTTCCCCGCCGCCCATCCTGCCAGCCCGTCGAGCGTGTTGAAGGGCGCTTCCCCGCCAATAAACTGCGACAGAAAAATGCCCGGTCCTTTCATTGTCCTCATACCACCTCCTGAACGTTACGCCTTGTCATCGTCATACTTAAACGTGAGAAGGAAAATCAGCGCGATCGCCGCGGCAGCCACCGCCGGGATCCACCAGAATGTGACCCACGCCTGCGGCACGGTCTGTCCTGCCACCAGGCGGTTGTAGAGCGCGCCGGAAATCTGAGAGCCGAGCAGCATGCCGATGCCGTAGGTGAACATCACGATCATGCTCTGGGCCTGGCCTTTCACCTTTTCGCCCGCCACGCGGTCGGTGTAGATAAAGCCGACGACAAAGAAGAAATCGTAGCAGACGCCGTGCAGCAGAATGCCGAGATACAGCAGGATGCGCCCCTCCTCGCTGACGCCCAGCGCGAACATGGCATAACGTACGAACCACGCCAGCATGCCGATCAGCAGCATATATTTCACGCCCAGACGGCGGAACAGCAGAGGAATAACCAGCATGAAGACGATCTCAGACATCTGCCCGAATGACATGGCGGTGCTGACGTCGGCAATGCCGGCATCCGCCAGATACGAGGCGGTGTAGGCGTAATAGGTGCCGAGCGGGACGGAGATCAGCATCGCGCAGACGGAGAAGACGAAGAAGTGGCGGGTTTTAAGCAGCGCGAAGGCGTCCGCGCAGAAGAGATCCCGCACCTTAACCGGCAGGCCTTTTGCCGGCGCTGGCGTGTGCGGCAGCGTCAGGCTGTAGACCGCCAGCAGCACGGAGCTGACCGCCGCCACCTGGAAGATGGTGACGCTGGACGCCACGCCGGTGACGCCGATGAAAATACCCGCCGCGATCCAGCCGATGGTGCCGAACACGCGCACTACCGGGAAGGTTTTATCCACGTTCGCCAGGCTGTGAAACGCAATGTTGTTGGTCAGCGCCAGCGTCGGCATATAGCAGAGCGTGTAGCCAAACAGCAGGCCAATCAGCAGCGCGCCGTTCTCAGCAATCAACGCCCCCGGCACGAACCAGAGGATCGCCGCGCCCGCGAGGTGCATCACCGCCATCACCTTCTGCGAGGCAAAGAAGCGGTCCACCAGCATCCCGAGCACGAACGGCGAAAGAATGGAAGCGATGGGTCCGGCAGAGAACGCGTCGCCAATCAGCAAAGACATGTTGTGCCGGGTCATCACCAGGCCAAGCGTGACCGACCAGCTACCCCAGATAAAAAATTGCAGAAACATCATCAGCGACAGACGCGGCACCAGCAGCCGGTGCTGCGTTATCGCCTTTTCACTACTCTCAGTTGACACCATGATAAGCCTCACCCGGAAAAAGTAATCGATTACAAATTCGCTCAAATGAAAAGTAATCGATTACAAAATAAAGATCCTGTGGATCAAAACAGAATTGGGAGGGGAGTCACGATAAAGGTGAAGGGGAGGTGCCGGGTGACGGCTGCGCCTTACCCGGCCTCCGAACATGTAGGCCCGGTAAGCGCAGCGCCACCGGGCGTGAAGGCGGGCAGTGTGGTGCGGTCTGGTTTGGTGCGGTCTGGTGCCCTCACCCCGGCCCTCTCCCACAGGGAGAGGGAGAAAACCGCGCTACTTTTTGCGTGAAAGCTTAAACGCGATAAACAGGAACACCACCCACACCGGCAGCAGCATCGCTGACAGGCGCATCTCATCCATGGTGCACATCAGCACCAGAATCAGGACGAGGAAGGCGATACAGAGGTAGTTCCCCGCCGGATAGAGCAGCGCTTTAAACTGCGTCTCGCGCCCCTTGCGTCGCATCGCCGCGCGGAAGCGAAGGTGCGCCAGGCAGATCATGATCCAGTTCAGCAGCAGCGTGGCGACAACCAGCGCCATCAGCAGGCCAAACGCCTCTTTCGGCAGCAGATAGTTAATCAGCACCACCAGCGAGGTGATAGCGCCAGAAAGGAACAGCGAATTGATCGGCACGCCGCGACGGCTGACGCGGGTGAGGAACTTCGGCGCGTTGCCCTGTACGGAGAGGCCAAACAGCATGCGGCTGTTGGAGTAAACCCCGCTGTTGTAAACCGACAATGACGCCACGAGAATGACGAAGTTGAGCGCCGAAGCCACCACGTTGCTGTTCAAATCGTGGAAGATCATCACGAACGGGCTACTGTCAGATTTCACTTCTACCCACGGATAGAGCGCCAGCAGCACCACCAGCGAGCCGATATAGAACAGCAGGATACGGTACACCACCTGGTTGACCGCTTTCGGAATGCTTTTGTGCGGATCGCGCGCTTCAGCCGCGGTGATGCCAATCAGCTCCAGCCCGCCGAAGGAGAACATAATGACCGCCAGCGACAGGATCAGCCCTTTCCAGCCGGTCGCCAGAAAGCCGCCGTGCTGCCACAGGTTGTCGATGCTTGCACGCTCGCCGCCGTGACCGGAGAACAGCAGCCACAGGCCAAAGCCGATCATGCCAATAATCGCCAGCACCTTGATCAGCGCAAACCAGAACTCGGTCTCGCCATACAGGCGCACGTTCACAAGGTTAACGGCGTTAATGATGATGAAGAAGGCCGCGGCCCAAATCCACGTCGGCACGTCCGGGAGCCAGTACTGCATATAGATGCCGGCGGCGGTCAGCTCTGCCATGCCCACCAGCACGAACATCACCCAGTAGTTCCAGCCGGAGAGGAAGCCTGCGAACGGCCCCCAGTATTTATAGGCAAAGTGTGCGAAGGAGCCGGACACCGGCTCTTCAACGACCATCTCGCCGAGCTGGCGCATGATCAAGAAGGCGATAATCCCGGCGATAGCGTAACCCAGCAGAACCGCCGGGCCAGCCATTTGAATGGCGGGGCCGATGCCGAGAAACAGCCCGGTACCGATCGCGCCGCCAAGGGCAATTAACTGAATATGTCGATTTTGCAAACCACGTTGCAGCGTCGGACTCTGATCCGACGAAGCTTCAGCGCTACCATGGCCTGAAGCGGATGACGCGTCTTTCACGCCCTACCCCTGTCTCTTTTTTAGAAGGGGCACGTTTTAACACTTCATGCTGGTGGTAGCAAGCTTAACGCCGGGCCAGCGCATGCGCCCGGCGGATAAACGTCACGACCCGATGATCCCGCCGTCAGCTTTGGTAATCACCACCGTTGACGATCGCGGACGCCCGTTCGGGCTGGTGTCTGGCCAGTTGGAAACAGCGCGCGGATTGGCCGGGTCGGTAATATCATCCCCGCCCTCCCCCGGATGCTGAATGTTGATAAACAGCGTGCGGTTGTCCGGCGTAAACGCAATGCCGGTGATTTCACATCCGCGCGGCCCGGTCAGAAAACGGCGATACTCGTTGGTGCCCGGAATGGTGGCGACCATCTGGTTATTGCCCATCCCCTCGTACGCTTTCTTATTGATGGTGCTGGAGGAGACGTCGGTCTGGATCCACAGGACGCCCTGGTGATCGAACGACAACCCATCCGGGCTGCCGAATGCCGCGCCCTGCATGGAGCCTTTGGCCTTCGGATCGTCGCCGTCGGTACGCCCGGCCATAACCAGAATATCCCACTTAAAGCGTGCGGCGGCAGGATCGGCACCCTCTTCGTGCCAGTGCATGATGTGACCAAACACGTTATTGGCGCGCGGGTTGGCGGCATCGACCGGCGCCTTCCCCTCCTTCCCGCGATCGCTGTTGTTGGTGAGCGTACAGTAGACGCTGCCGCTGGCGTGCGGATCGACGGCAATCCACTCGGGACGATCCATTTTCGTTGCCCCCACCGCGTCGGCCGCCAGGCGGGTTTTGATCAGCAGATCGCCCTGGCTTTCAAAACCGTTGCTTTTATCCAGGCCATTTTGCCCGAAGTTCAGCGGCAGCCAGTCGCCGCTCCCGTCTTCGTTGAACCTGGCGACGTACAGCGTGCCGGACGTCAGCAGCTGCATATTGGCTTCCCGGTTCGCGGGATCGTATTTTTTGTCGGAGACAAACTTATAGATGTACTCAAACTTCTGGTCGTCGCCCATGTAGACCACCACGCGATTATCGGCGGCGAGCGTGACGGCGGCCCCCTCATGCTTGAAGCGGCCCAGCGCGGTGTGCTTGCGCGGCGTGGAGGTCGGGTTGTAGGGATCGATCTCCACCACCCAGCCGAAACGGTTGGGTTCGTTAGGGGTTTTATCGACGCTGAACCGCTCATCCACCTCGTTCCAGCGGTAGGACTCATCGCTGTCGCTAATGCCGTAGCGTTTTTCCAGCGGATTGAGATCGGCTTTTTTCACAAAAATGTCCGACCAGTTCTCCTCGCAGGTGAGATAGGTGCCCCAAGGCGTGTGGCCGTTGGCGCAGTTCTGCATGGTGCCCAGAACGCGTTCCCCCTGCGGATCGGCGGCGGTTTTCATTAAATCCTGATGCCGCGCCGGGCCGGTAAGCTGCATCGGCGTATTGACGGTAATACGCCGGGCGAAGGAAGACGGACGCACCACCTCCCAGCCGCTGCCCGTTTTTTTCACTTCCACCACCGACACGCCCATCGCGTTCTGCCCCTTGCGGGCTTTGTCGAGGCTCCAGTTCGCCGTACCGTCGATAAACAGCATCCCGTTATCGATGTATTCATGGTTCAGCGCCAGCAGGCCATGCTCCGGGTTTTGCGCCCCCTGCGGCAGACTAAACCACGCCATGCCGTCGTGGTGCATGCCCGCCTGCACAGCCTGTTCGTCTGAGGTATTGCTGGCGTCCGGCTTAAATGCCGGCATGTTGTCTTTGATCCCCGTCGGATCACCCCAGCGATAGAACGGGCGGGCAATATAGCCTTCTGGCACCCTGACCGTGTCTTCCGTGGAGACGTCGATGCTGGTAAAGCCCAGGGAAACTGCTTTTGCCAGCGCGGAAGGCTTCGATACCGCGGCAATGGCATTTTCGGGTGTGATCAGATACGGGAATGATACGGCGGCCCCCGCTACGGCCCCCATCTGGAGAAAACGGCGGCGGGAGAGGAACACCTCTGCAACCTCGGAGAATACCGGGTTAGCGCTGCGGTTACTGATATCGTCGCGATGTTCTTTTTTAAATACGGATTTGAGGGGTCTGCCCATAGCGGCTTCCTGTCATTGGCCAAGAGGTAAGGATGTGGCGACCAGTGTAAGAAGCTTTTATTACAATTTTATAACACGACAACGAAGGGATTGGGGCGTCCCTGCCCCGGATAACGAGGTGGAACGCTTAGAACTCGTAGCCAACCGAGACCTTAAAGGTACGCGGCTCGCCCTGAGTGATGTAAGTACCGGAATCGTCCACGCTTGACCAGTAGTTCTCGTTGGTCACGTTGTCGATGCCTGCCCGCACGGTCATCTGGTTTTCATTGTGGTTCACCGCGAAGCGATAGCGCATGCCCAGATCCAGCGTGGTGTAGCTGTCCAGCTTTTTGGTGTTCGCAAGATCGGCATACTGCGTGCCGGAGTGGTTAACGCGCGCGGTAGCCGTCAGGCCTTCAATCGGCTTGATATCGTACTCTGCGCCCAGCACGGCGTAGAAGCTCGGAATACCGATCGCATCGTTGCCCTGATTGACGCCGTTTTTGGTTTTGGTCAGCTCGGCCTGCAACCAGGTGGCGCTGGCGTTCAGGCGCATCCCAAGCATTGGCTCGCCGAAGACGTTCAGCTCCACGCCGCGGTTACGCTGTTCTGCATCCAGGCCGTAGTGACCGCTGTCGTCAAGGATCGCCGACGGCATTTTGATCTCAAACAGTGCCAGGGAGCCGCCCACGCGGCCAAAGTCCGCCTTTACGCCCACTTCGTTCTGCTTAGAGTGCACGATACCGGTGCTCTGGCCGTAGTTAGTAGCAGTGTTCGGCGCAGTTTCACCGGGCTGTAACGCCTCGGTGTGGTTGGCGTAGAGGGAAATTTCCTCCCACGGTTTATAGACTACGCCGTAGGTTGGCATCCAGCGGCTGCCGTCGAAACCGTCCGCGTCGTTTTCCGCGCCGGTGATTTTGTTGTACCCGCGGATGACAACTTTCTGATGACGTGCGCCTGCGGTGAACAGCAGCTTGTCGTCCAGTACGCCCAGCGTATCGCTCAGCAGCCAGCCCTGGGTACGGGTGCGCCCGCTGGTCAGCGGATCGCTGTATTTCCCGCCTAAGCCGTTGAAGTTAGTGCTGTCCGGCATATCAACGCCGGTGTTGTGATAGATGTTGGTGGTCGGGTTATCCGCCGCGGCTGACATCTTCCACGCAATTTTTTCGTTTTTGGTCATCGCCGAATACCCGACGTTGACCTTGTGCGAGACAAAACCGGTGTCAAAGTTACCGCGAATGCCCGCCATGCCGCTGACGGAATCGCTGATGCGGTTGGTATCAAGGCGGCTGACCGTCGCATTACCGCTCTTATCGAGGAGCTTCGGCGCGCTGTAGATCCCTTCTTCGTGCGCGTGCTGCGCGCCGAGACCGGTATACGCCGTCCAGCTATCGGTGATGTCATACTCGCTGCGCCACATCCCGAACTCGTTTTCGATATCGCTGTAGGCCCACTTCTGTGAGAAGTTACGATCGTTCTTCGGCGGTTCAGGCACAAAGTCCACCGCCGAGATGTTGACGCTGGTTGGGCTGCCGTGGAAGGTTTTTTTCTGGTAGCCCAGGTCCAGCGAGGTGCGGAAGCGGTCGCCTTTGTAATCCAGGCCGGTGGAGAGCAGCGTGGTGCGTCGGCGGTCGTTCGGCACGCCGGTTTCCCCTTCGCGATGCACGAGGTTCACGCGCGCGCCAAACTGGTCGTTATCGCCAAAGCGACGACCCGCATCCAGCGTGGTGCCAATCTGGGAATCCGAGGTGTAGTCAACGCCCACTTTCGCCTGCGGGGTGTCGCCCGCGTGTTTTGGCTCAAGGTTGATCATCCCGCCCACGCCGGAGCTTGCGGCGCCGTTCATCAGGGAGTTGGCCCCTTTGAAAATCTCGATACGGTCGACCATCTGGGCATCCACCACCTGACGCGGCAGCACCCCGGACAATCCGCCAAAGGTCATATCGTCGCCGTCAAACTTCAGGCCGCGAATGCGGAAGGTTTCCGCGCTGTTGCCGTAACCCTGAACAAATTGTACGCCCGCGTCGTTGGCAACCACGTCAGCAATGGTTTTTGCCTGCTGATCTTCCACCAGCTTCGAGGTGTAGCTGATGATGTTGAACGGCACGTCCATGGCGTTCTGCTGACCGAGCATCCCCATGCGCCCGCCGTTCGCCACCTGGCCGTCGAGGAAGGCTGGAAGCAGCTGGTCACCACCGGGTTTGAAATCACTCCCCGCCGTGGACTGGACCACGATGGTGTCCTCTTTTTTCTCATCCGCCGCAAAGGCGGAGTGTGTAACCGCGCCGATGGCAATCGCCAGCAGCGTTTTGTGCATTGTGGTGTTGTTCATAATGAGCTCTTAACGTGCGCGCAAAAATGACCCGTTGTCGGGCCTTAAAAGTTATTAAAAGAAATGCAAATGAGAACTATACGCATTATGAATACGTAATCAAGTGTCAACGGACATCTCTGAGCGAGAAGAGACAAGAAACAAGGCTGGCGGGAGGTGTGGCGCGCAACCACCCCGAAACAGGGGTGGTTGCTAAGGCATTATTTTTTCTTGAAAATATCGGCGGTACCGTGAATTTTGTTGTTGGTATTACCGGAAGTCAGCACCAGCACATCAGCACCTTCTTTATCGGCTTTCTCGATCAGCTCTTTTTTCGCGTCGTCTACCGAGACTTCATTGGAAGTGCTAACCGTACCGATTTTTTCATACTGTGATTCCACTTTCTCAAACTCGTTTTTCGTCAGCAGTTCAGCCGCAAAGGTATTGGTGGTAAACAGAAATGCAGCGCCCATCAAAATAGCAGTCGTTTTTTTCATAACCTTTTTCCTTGAGATTAATCAGCAACTACAAAAAGCCCCACGAGTAAGAGTGAGGTGATATGAGCATGGTAGAGGAATAGCAAAATTGCCACAGTGTAAAAAAAATACTGTTATAACAGTCAATTGTGCTGTGAAAAATGTGCGTTAACGCTACTTTCGGAATGGGTGTTTCATGGGGAAAATCAGCAGGGCGTCACGCAGGCGGCAATCTGTGAAATTTAATGGCACGCCCTGTAGGATTCGAACCTACGACCTACGGCTTAGAAGGCCGTTGCTCTATCCAACTGAGCTAAGGGCGCACGGAGAAGAGTGTACTTCGCGGTGGTGAAACGCCTGGAATTATACGGTCAATGCGTAGTGAGTCAATGCCTTTTCCGCCTTCTCTGGCGATAATGACTAGCTGATTGTAAATACGGCTGTTTTTTCAACATTTATCCCTCTTTTACGGGCTGCGAAAAGGCTTAGCCGCTTTTAAGTAACGCCTGCTGTTTTCCTGTTTACTTCACCTTCACACTGTCCAGCGGTAACCCGGCCGCCTGGAGGCTGGAAGTGAACAGGACGACGGAGTGACAGCGCCAGACCAGACAGGTTTTCCCTCGTGCGTGCAGCACATCTCACACGATATTACAGGCATTAAGCTTGAACCCATTGTCGCCCTCTCCTCTTCGCACACGGTGGGGGCCGAAGTGCTCAGCGTGCTGTCGCCGCATCAGCAAAGCGAAAGCTTTTTCCAGGACTGGTCCGCCGCCCGGGCGCTTATGCTGCTGGAAGCACAGATCGCCGCGTTAAAAAACCCCTTCCCCTGTGACAACCTTTTCATAAATTTGCCGATAACCGTTCTGACCATACCGGAAATGTTCCAGCGTTTACTGCAACTTAACAGCCCACCGCTGAACATTGAACTCGTGGAGCCTGCCTCGTTCTTTACACTCTCAGACCCGGCGCGTCTGAGGGTGAGTTGTGCGCTTCAGCAGTTGACCGCGCGAGGACACCGGATCTGGCTGGATGATATTGATGAAGCGTCAGGACAAGCATTTTTATCCTGCCGCCTGCCATTAAGCGGAATAAAAATCGATAAGATCGCTTTCTGGCGTTTACGTGAAACGCCGGCGCTGACACAGCTGGTCACCCTTTGTTCAAAAATCGCTGCGAATGTGCTTATTGAAGGCATTGAAACAGAACGGGACCGTACTTGCGCGCTTCATGCTGGCGCGCGCTTCGGTCAGGGATATTATTGGCCATCCTGGAGATGGCAGGAGGACTGAACGGTCATCGCCAAGAGGGAAGCTATGCGAATGACAGTGCGCCGTTACCGGCGTCGTCGGACAGGAAGTGATTCACTGGGTTCTACGCACTCGCCTTTTGCTCTCCCATTTTTTGATCGTCTCGAATATTTGAGCCAGTCAATCAACCAGACCCGCAAAACCGATGCTCCCTTTATCATTCTGGTCACACAGGATAATTTTTTCCGTTCCGGTTTACTGAGCGGGCAGTCGCCCCTGAGCAATTGCTGCGACTATTCCACGCTGGAAGCCGCCCTCAGTGATTTAAATCACTGGCCTTCATCGCGTCTGGTAATAGACATTGAGAGCCGCGCCTCGCCGCTCATCGACCTGCTGGACCGATTACGCCGCCACAGCCTGTTCGCCCCCTACCTGACACCCTACCTGCTCGTCCGCGCCGATGATTATGATGCTCGCCTGTTTTGTAAAGCGGCTGGCCCTTTTCATGTGCTTGAACGCCAGCTAACGGCGCTGGCTATGCAACAAACCTTGCTGGAAGCACCGTCACCCGCCGGCAACCGCAAAGAGTGGTTTTCACGGGATGAATGGCCGATCTTACAGGCGCTGTCGCAGGGGAGCTCCTTGCGGCAGATCGCGCAGTTACAGAACCGCCCCTACAGCCGCATTATTTACCGTCTCAGCTGCATCCTGGCGAAACTTGGGCTGAATCATCGTCATGAGTTGCTACATCTTCTCAACAACCTCTCAGATTTCACGTATTAACGTATTCAGTAACTTCTTAATTCCTAAAGACCTTTAGGAAATTACTTAGGATGTATGTTAAATTTTTGTGTTTTTTAACAAAACTTTCGATTTTATAACTATTCCTAATTCCAGGTCTTAAACCATGCGAAATGCTGCCGGTACGCTCAACGAGAGTGATTTTATCCATGCGTTAAGGTTCTGGCGCTTCAGTTAACAGGATGATAATGGTGTAAAAACAAGCGATTCACCTGTAAAAGAATGCGATGAGAGGTGAAGAAAACAGCAGATAGTACTGTTCTGTTGTTGGGAACGGCAATTTGCCATGAGGCGTTTGAAACGGAGAGATGACGCACGAAATGGCGGATTTCAGGGATGGCAGGCAGGCGGGATACTGGTTGTCACAGCCTGCTCGCTGTTAACATTCATTTAACATACAGTAAAATCGTTTATTTTTTGTTATTACATAAAGATGAAAGTGTGTGGTAAATGCAATATCAGGACATTTTTGCTAATTTTAAAAAGTTAGTGATTCAGATCCAGAACATAATAATCAGCAATATATGGATATTAATTTACAGGCTTTTCGGACAATACTTAAACGGTATAATAAGACGTGTTTGACACGCGAATAAGAAAAATCATTTTGCCATAACCAGCCTTATGAGATAACTGCGCTGAGGCATTGATATCACCACTACGTAAACAAGGATGCTTTCGCTCTTCCCAGGGACATTTACCGTACAAGGATCTGCGCAATTATCCTTCCGGCTTTTCGAGAGTTTTAACAAAACTCAGCATAACGCTTTTAACAATCTGAGGCATAAAAAATGAAACCGGCATCCGTTATCATTATGGACGAACACCCTATCGTCAGAATGTCGATAGAAGTCCTGCTACAGAAAAATAAAAACATCCAGGTCAAACTGAAGTCAGGCGACAGCCACGAGGTGCTTGACTGTATACGCAACCACCCCATTGACCTGGTCATTCTCGATATTGAAATGACGGGCACGGATGGGTTCGTATTACTGAAAAGAATCAGGAACTTAAATAAAGACATTAAGGTTCTTTTCCTCTCTTCGAAATCTGAAGCCTTCTACGCAGGACGCGCCATCCGCGCCGGGGCAAATGGTTTTGTCAGTAAGCGAAAAGATCTGGGGGAAATTTATAACGCGGTGGAAATGATCCTGACGGGCTATTCCTTCTTCCCCTCAGAAACATTGAGTTTTATAAACCACCTGGGCTCGCGGACGGGCGCCGCCGTGGATATGCCATTATCGAATCGTGAAGTGACGGTTCTGCGATATCTGGCGAACGGATTATCTAATAAGGAGATTGCGGATCAATTATTACTTAGCAACAAAACAATTAGCGCCCATAAGTCTAATATCTTTTCCAAGCTGGGCGTGCAAAGTATCGTTGAATTAATTGATTACGCGAAAGCGCACGAATTACTATAATCCGACCCTCTCCCTGCAACATATAACCGTTACAGGGAGAGTGGATACGATTAATTATAATTAATCATGAAAGTTGCATCGGCGTCAGCCCGTCCCGGCTGCGGGTTATCCGCCGTGGCGATATAATTGGCATAAAACGACAGTTCGGCATTTCCCTGCGCATCTACCGCCACCATCTGGCTGGTCTGCTGCAACGCGAGGCGCGTTTTATCCCGGTCGAGGATCTCCACGGCCACGTTGCTGGCCGCGCTGGCATCATTCAGCGCCAGCAGGCTATTATCATGCCCGTCCATCTTCCCCGTAAATGTGACCGAAGCCGCCCCCGGCGGACATCCGGTCAGCTTCAGGGTGAACGGTACAGGCTGCGTCCGGCTCCCCGTTGTGCGAAGCTGTTTCGTGGGCCAGGTGCCGAGCGTGACGGTTTTATTGCTGTCGTCCCCCTCCGCCACGCAGGTAAAATCCACGATATTGCCGTAGAGCTGAATGTTAATTTCCCCAAGCGCCGTCTCTGCGTGTGCAGGGGAGCAAAGCGCAAAGAGCGCGACGGCTAAATACCGCATTCCGTTTCGCATACCTGCTCCTTAGTCGTAGTCGACGCGTAAATAGCCGCGAGAGGTAAAACGCCCCTCGGCAGGTTTTTTACCGGTTACGCTGACGGGCCACGCGCGGATCCCCACCTGCGCCTGAGCGCTGTCGTCCAGACGGAACGGGATTTTGCTGGTCAGGTTGTTGGGCGTCAGCGGCACGCCATTACTGTTGGCAATCACAAAACCCACATCCGCGTTATCGGAAACCAGCGTACTGCCTGAAACCTTCTCCGCTTCAACACGCATCGTGAGCATGGCGTTCGCCTCGACGTTGGTGCATTTGATGCCGATGGTTTTGCTTTGCGCTGAGATCCCCTCCGGCTTATTCCCGATGCCCGCTTTACTGAACAGGGAGGCGCCGATGTCTCCGAAATCGAACTCCACCACATTCCCGGCATTAATTTCACAGCTCTGAGGTACCTGAATAGTCCCGCTGTAGCTGATGGTATAAACCGGCGTGGTGAGCGGATCCGAGGAGGTCGTGGTGACGTAAACCCGGAACATGGTCGCCCGAGGGATCACCACCATATTGATAAAGCGTCGGGTCACTTTAAGCCGGAAGACGAGGCTGGAATCCTGTACGCCAAACGGTTTGTTTTTAGACACATTCGGGTGGCTCCCCATCTGAATGTAGCTTTTGGGCGGATAAAACGTGCCAGCGTAGCTGTCGGTGATTTTCATCGCCCCGTCCAGATAGTCGTTTAGCTTCAGATACTGGTAGCCATCGCTGGTGCCCGTAACAGGGAAATCGGTAACATAGCTGCGCTTGGTGGTGTTCCCGGACGTTCCCTTAGGGCAGACGGCGTTGACGCCCACCCACTGGGACTTCTCGCTGAGCGTGACAATCTGTCCCACCTGGTTATTGGAGCTGTTAAATTTATCCGTCAGGTCGTAATACACCTCCGTCGGCACGCCATTTTCATTGACGCAGACCGTGGCGAACGCCTCAGATAGCGGCAAAAACGCCAGCAGGGATAGCCCCAGATAATGGATTTTATTCACAGCGGATCCCCTTAAGTGTGATCGCCTGTTGCAGGCTTTGTTCTGGCAGGCTGTAGGGCGCACGACACTGGGACTGTTTCCCGTCTCCCCACTGAATCAGCAGTTCTCCGCTCAGCGGCAGCCCGCTCAGGTAAATCTGACCGTCATCTCCCACCATGCTGGTTACGCCGCTCTGAGTCTCACGCACCACCGCCCCAAACGGTACAGGCTGGTTATCACGCTTCACGGTGAGCAGCGCACGCACGCCGATGCGGGTGTCAAAACTGGCGCGCACCAGCGCACCGTTCGTCGGCACGACGCTGGAAACGTTATTTTCAATGTCGGTGTTGTTGCTCATGGTGTTGGTGTCGAGCGCCACGCGGTTGTAACGGTACACCGTGGCGTAAGGCATCACCGCATAGCCACGCCAGTCTGTTTTGACGCCGGTCTGGTTTTCGACGCTCACGCCTGACGCGCCCGGCGCTTTGATCAAGACGTTGGTATCGCCCAGCGGCTGACTGAATGTGATGCCGTCTGAATGCCCTACCACGCCGCCGGAGAGCTGCCAGTTGAGGTCGTGCTGATCCCGGGCGTAGTTGTAGCCCACGCCCAACGTGCCGTACGTTGCCTGCCAGTTAGCGCTGGCGCTGCCGCTGGCACCGTTATTGCTGGTGTGACCCTGCGTGACGCTGTAGTTCAGGTTACGATCCTGGAGCAGCGTTCCGCTGATCCCGGTCTGCCAGCTGGTATCACCGTCGCTGTTGCGGCTGGCTGAGGCCGTGGCATAGGCCCGGTCGATCGCGTTATCGCGACGGTAGCCGTGACGGGTGAACAGGCTGAACGGGACGGAGACGTTGAACGAGGCGATCCGGTCGGTTCCGTCAATGCCGACGGCCTTGTTCCACGACCAGGATAAGGCGTAGCTGACCCCTTTCACCCCGCCCGCGTAGCCAAGCTGATACCAGACGTTGGATTCGCTGGTGCCCCAGTAACTCTGCTGGCTGCCCGACACGTACACCGAGCCGTAATCGCCGAGAGACTGGGAGATATTGAGCTGGAAACGCCCTTTTTTATTCAGCGTCAGGTTGTGATAGCTCTGCACGTCCGGCACGCCGTCATCGTCCTGATCGTCGCCATACTGGTAGCCTTCCATTGTGCGCCAGGCCACATCGTCGAGGGTGTAGAAGCCTTTGGTCGAGTAGCGATAGCCCAGCAGCTGGAAGTTGGTGCCGAATCCGTTAAGGGATTTTGCGTACAGGAACCGCAGGGACTGCCCTTCATGGCGGCTGTCATCGGCAAGCTGGCTGCGGGCATGGGTGAGATCAAGTGAAACCGCCCCCCAGTCACCGAGGTTTTTACCCGCGCCAATGGCGATGGCGGTATAGCGCGAGGCCAGCTGCGTTCCGCCGTACAGCGTGTAGCCGTCGGCAAGACCCGCAATCATCGTACCCTGAGTAAAGAACGGCGTGTCCTGCTCGCTGTTGCCGCTGCGATAGTCCCCTGCCACCAGATCGTATTTCCAGCGTCCTTCACGCTGGAGCAGCGGAACGGTGGAATACGGGACGGTGTAGCGCTGCTGGCTGCCGTCCTTCTCTTCCACCGTCACCTCCAGGTCACCGCTTGAGGAGGTCGGGTTAAGATCAGTTATCGCAAAAGCCCCCGGCTGCACATAGCTCTGGTAAATCACGTATCCGTTCTGGCGGATCACCACTTTGGCAGGGGTGCGGGCGATTCCGCGCACGGTAGGCGCGTAACCTTGCAGGCTGTCCGGGTACATACTGTCGGACGAATAGAGGCGACCACCGCGAAAACCAACGCTGTCGAAGACATCGTTACCGGTGTTGCTGTCGCCAAGCACCAGCTCGCTTTTCAGCGGGATGATCGTACGCTGCGCCCAGGTACCAATATTTTGCCAGCTGCTGTGCCGCTGGCCGTTGCTTTCGGTATAACGCCACGCGCCGTTATTGCGTAATCGCCAGGCGCCATAGTTCAACCCGCTTTGCAGGTTCAGATAGTAGCTGTCGTCGTCGCTGCCCCGGTTGCCGGTAAAGCTGTAGTTCAGCAGCGCGGCGGGGATGCCTTCATCCCACTGTTCAGGCGGAATATACCCGCGGGCGCTGTTTTGCATCGCCACCTGAGGCAGGCTGACGTTCAGGCGCAACGAGGCGAAGTTGAACGCCGTTTCGCTGCCCGGAATAGCCGTGGTGAGCGGAACGCAGGTATCGCCCTGCACGTTGCTCAGTTCCGGGAAGGCGGCGATATTGACGCCAAAGCGATCGAGCATCGCGCGCGTAATGCACGGCGACAAACCGCCCGCGACCGGCGGCGTGTTGTCAGCTTGCTCAAACCGCACGTCCTGCGTGCCGATAAACTCATCGTTACGCCAGATATCGACGCGATAGACGCCCGGTGCCTGCTGGTGGCCTTTTTCAAAACGCGACAAATCCGCCACGTTCGCCGTGTCATCGGAGAGAAACGCCGGGTTAAAGTAGCTTTCGCCCCAGCCAGCGAGTGGCCAGAGCGTTGCCATCAGTGCCAGCGCAACCGGGCAGTAACGCCATTGAGTGTTCATCGCCCTGTCTCTGCTCACAGGCTGACGCTACGCGCCGGCGTAATGGCGCCATAGTCATTCACACTCTGCCAGGAGAGCGTGCCGCTCGCAGCGGCAGGCAGCACCTGCTGTGCCGAGCTTTTAGGGGCAACCATCAGGTTATCCAGCGTCTGACCGCCGAGCTTCAGATTGACCAGCGTGACGTAATACGGCGAGGCATTGCTCACCTTAAGATGGTTGCCGACGCGCTCAAAGCGCAGCTGTGAGAGCGCCTCTTCCGGCGGCATCGCCAGGTTAGCCGGGCGAACAAACAGCTTGATACGTGACAGAATAGCCAGTTGCAGGACGTTGTTGCCGTCCTGATGTTTTTTGCTGACGGAGGGAATCGCTTTGACGTTCATGTAAAAGAGTGATTCGCGATCGGCAGGCAGCGCCGGGCCTGCGTAGATAATGCGCAGGGTGTTTTCGCTGGCCGGCTCGCTGACAAACAGCGGCGGCGTGACGGCAAAGGTTTTTTCCTTTTGCCCGTTGGCATTTTCTATCCACGCGTTAATTAAATAGCGCTCTTGTTTATTGCTGTTGGTGATCGCCAGCGACGTTTGTTTGGCATCGGCCGGATAAATAACGCGCGTCGCGCCCAGCGCAATCCCGCCGGACGCATTCGCGCTGGCAGAAACCATCATCAAAATAAAAGCTAAAAACAGTCCAGGTTTAATCAGGGTGTTCATCACAACCGTACCTTTAATAATTAGTTCGCAGGCGTCAGGGATAAATCAACGTAAACCAGACATTCGACTGAATAGTGCCTGGTACAAGGTGTTCGGAAATTGCCCGGTAGCGGGCGCTGAAATGAAATACCAGCTCGCGGGTGTCAATGGGTAACCAGCTCACCGCCGTCGCGTTCGGGATGATCTGACGTTGCTGTTCGTCAAAAAGCGCCAGCCCGACACCGCTGCTGACCGCATTTTCCCCCGGCCGCGATGTCGCCAGGAAAACCTGCGGGTCTTCTGCCGGTGTCACTCCCTGGAACTGGATCCCCACGGTGCGGGAGACGTCCACGCTGCAATCCAGCAGACGTACGGTGAAAGGCACATTAACCGTGGAAAAGCTGCCGACGCCGGAAAAGGCGTTTGTGCGGTATTGCCCCATATCCACGCGCATATTCTGGCTGTCCGGGGCCACGGCGCAGCCGCCGTTAACCAGCTCTCCCCTGAGGTGTACTTTGCCGCCGTCTATGACCACGGTATGTGCGTTTACCGCTGAGGCAATCGCAAGGGCACACAGCAGTATCCCAGTCCTTGTCATCCTTCGCTCCCGGTATAGGCGATCAAAAGACCTCTTCCCTGAGGCCAGCCACATCCCTGTACTCAGGCATTACTCGTATTTCATTACGAATGTTGCGTCCGCGTTTGCCTGGCCTGGCTCGGTGGTCGCCGCCGTGGCTTTATAGCGCGCGGTGAAGTTCAGGGTGTTAGTCCCTTCAATCAGGTTCTGCGCCGCAGAGAAGGTGGCGCCGTCCGGGGTCAGCGTGGAGGATTTGCTGTCGAGGATCTCAATACCTACGCCCTTCGCGGAGTTGTCGTTATTACCGGAGCTTACCGCCAGCAGCGTTTTGTCGGTGGCATCGATCTGGCCGGTAAACGCGACAGCAGCGGTTTTCGCTACCGCAGGATCGCAGTCGTTCAGTTCGATGGTGAACGGAATATTGGAGGTGGTGTCACCTACTTTAGTGAATTTCGCGGTACGGTACTGGCCAAGATTAACCGTCTGCTCTGAAGAGTCAGTATTCACTGAACACGCGGCATTCACTAATTCACCTTTAAAATGCACCGTACCACCGTTTACAGATACAGGCGTGGTAGTATCTTCTGCGTGAGCGGCACCCGCGACCAGGGCCAGAGTTGCAATAACAGTAGAAGCAATGTTGCTGAGTTTCATGTCTATTCCTTTAAAATGTAAATAACCCTTCCCGCGCATATTCGGGAATAAGAAATACGATCAATTAAAAAATTGAAGGCTTATTTCGGAGAGGACAAAGTAGCTCAGGAATTTATTTTGTAATATGTCAAAACGCTGCCATTTTGCCAGGTCACATCCTAATCACCTCTAAGAAATTGACCATGCCCTGAGAAGGGATTTTGCGGGACATCGATGAAATCTCGTAAAGGGTGACTGACAGCGGCGCTCGCTTCTGACAAAATACAGGCAATCCCCCCTTTCTAACGTTACAGACGGAATCTTCTCTCTGATGGCAGCAAAGATTATTGACGGTAAAACGATTGCGCAGCAGGTGCGCTCTGAGGTTGCGGAAAAAGTGAAGGCGCGTAAAGCCGCCGGATTTCGCGCCCCCGGGCTGGCCGTTGTGCTGGTTGGCAGCAACCCGGCTTCGCAAATTTATGTCGGCAGCAAACGCAAAGCGTGTGAAGAGGTGGGGTTCGTCTCCCGCTCTTACGATCTGCCGGAAACCACCAGCGAAGCGGAACTGCTGGAACTGATCGACACTCTGAATGCCGATAAAGAGATCGACGGCATCCTGGTTCAGCTGCCGCTGCCTGCGGGCATTGACAACGTGAAGGTGCTGGAGCGCATCGCGCCGGACAAAGACGTTGACGGTTTCCATCCGTATAACGTAGGCCGACTGTGCCAGCGCGCGCCGCGCCTGCGTCCGTGCACCCCGCGCGGCATCGTGACGCTGCTGGAGCGTTATAACATTGATACCTACGGCCTCAACGCCGTGGTGATTGGCGCCTCCAACATCGTGGGCCGCCCGATGAGCATGGAGCTGCTGCTGGCGGGCTGTACCACCACCGTTACCCACCGCTTCACTAAAAACCTGCGTCACCACGTCGAAAACGCCGATCTGCTGATCGTTGCGGTCGGCAAGCCGGGCTTTATTCCGGGCGAGTGGATCAAAGAGGGCGCAATCGTCGTGGACGTGGGTATTAACCGTCTGGAAAACGGCAAAGTGGTCGGCGACGTGGTGTATGAAGATGCCGCAGCGCGCGCATCCTATATCACTCCGGTCCCGGGCGGCGTAGGCCCGATGACGGTCGCAACACTGATTCAGAATACCTTGCAGGCGTGCGAGGAGTATCACGACGTAGAGGACGCGTAATCATGGCAACTTTTTCTTTGGGTAAACACCCGCACGTTGAGCTGTGCGATCTGCTGAAGCTGGAAGGCTGGAGCGAAAGCGGCGCGCAGGCGAAGATCGTCATCGCCGACGGGCAGGTAAAAGTAGACGGCGCAGTGGAAACCCGCAAGCGCTGCAAAATTGTCGCGGGTCAGACCGTGAGCTTCGCAGGACAGAGCGTGACCGTGACGGCCTGAGCTGTCTGATGCCCGGTGGCGCTGCACTTACCGGGCCTACGTACTGTCTCCATTTGTAGGCCGGGTAAGGCGAAGCCGCCACCCGGCAATTTCTCTCACAATCCCCTCACACCCATCACGGTTAATTATCGATCAACTTCAAATAATCACTATTCCCTCTGGCGAAATGTGAAAATTAAGTTGCGCGATTTTCAGACTTTCCCCACGATAAGTAGAACGTTCTACTAAAACGTTCTACTTACAATAACAGCGTGAAAAAAGCGCTATTCGGGGGAAATCAGCATGAGCCTGATATCAGGGTTTGTTAAATCGCTGTCTAAGTTATCGATGATTGGTCGCGCCTTAATGCTGCCAATTTCACTGCTTCCCGCTGCGGGCCTGCTGCTGGCCTTCGGCGATAAGTTCCATCTGCCGCTGATGATGAACGCCGGCGGGGTTATCTTTGATAACCTGCCGATGCTGTTCGCCATCGGCTCTGCCGTCGGACTGGCTTCGGAATCCGGCATTGCCGCACTCTCTGCGGCGGTCTCCGTGTTTGTCACCAACATCACCATCAGCACCGTGCTGAGCATCACGCCGGAAATGGCCTCTCAGGGCGGGAAATATGCCATGGTCGTTGGCATTCCGACGTTGCAGATGGGCGTCTTTGGCGGCCTGATCTGCGGTATTCTTGCGGCCTGGTGCTACAACCGCTTCCACACCATGCAGCTGCCGGAGTTCCTCGGCTTCTTCTCCGGCAAGCGCTTTGTGGCGATTGCGACGGCGTTTCTGTCGTTCCTGCTCGGCCTGCTGCTGCCGTACGTCTGGCAGCATATTCAATCCGGGATCGACGCCCTGTCCGTGGTGGTGAACGGCGATAACCAGGCGGCCTCGACCTTTATCTTCGGGCTGGTGGAGCGCGCGTTGATCCCGCTCGGCCTGCACCATATCTGGTATCCCTCCTTCTGGTATTCGTTCGGGGATTACACTACCCAGGCGGGTCAGGTGATCCACGGTGACCAGACCATCTGGTTCAAGATGCTGGAAGAGGGAGTGAAATCCTTCAGCAGCGACACCTACCAGAACGCCGGGAAATTCATGCAGGGCGAGTTCCCGCTGATGCTGTTCGCACTGCCCGCGGCGTGTCTGGCGATGTACCACGAAGCGCACACGAAGAATAAGAAAATCGCGGCCGGTATTCTGTTCTCTGCGGCCCTCACCTGCTTCCTGACGGGCATCACCGAGCCGGTAGAGTTCACCTTTATCTTCGTGGCGCCGATCCTTTACGTCTTCAACGCCATCATGGCGGGCCTGGCGTACATGACCATGTACCTGCTGCATGCGCACATCGCCAAGTCGTTCTCGGCGGGCTTTATCGACTACCTGTCGTTCGGGATCCTGCCGTCGTTTAACGGCTATCAGACCAACTTCCTGAGCGCCATTATCATCGGCATTCCGATGGCATTGATCTACTACTTCACCTTCCGCTTCGTGATCCGTCGCTTCGACGTGAAAACGCCGGGCCGCACCGAAGTGACCGCCAGCGCGAATGACAAGTCCGATTCCGAACTTGCCACCGAAATCATCGGCCTGCTGGGCGGTGCGCAGAACATTGATTCCGTCGGCTCCTGCATCACACGTCTGCGTCTGGAAGTGGCGAAGAGCGAAGCGGTGGACCGGGACGGGCTGAACGGGCTTGGCGCGCGCGGCGTGGTGTTCGTTGGCGATAACGGAATACAGGTGATTTTCGGGGCCAGAGCACAGTTTATCGCCCAGACCATGTCCACGATGATTGGCAAATAATAAGATGCCTGAAGGAGGCGTCTCCTGTACGCTGGGGGACGTCTCTTATCTGGCTGATAATCGGGAAATTTCAGGGAGCGGTTTTGAAGAAAGTCAGCATTATTGATGTCGCAAAGCATGCGGGCGTGTCGGTTTCTACCGTTTCGCTGGTGCTGCGCCAGAAAGGGAAGATCTCAGAGGCGACGATCGGGAAGGTCAATGCCGCCATCACAACGCTGGGCTATGTTCATAACGTCGCCGCTGCCAATCTTCGCGCCAACACCTCCAACTTAATCGGCCTGATCCTGCGCGACTTCAGCGACAGCTTTTCCATCAAGGTGATGGCGAGCATCGTTCAGGAGCTGGAGAAACAGGGTTATATGGTATTTCTCGGTCAGCCGCTGAACGACGGCGAACATCTTGAGCGTACCCTGCTCTCGTTTAAGCAGCAGGGCGTGGCGGGCGTCATCTACCTGGCGTCGGACACCCGCGCCGCCTCTCTTCCGGAACACATTCGTCACTGCCCGCTGCCGCTTGTGGCGGTTTCGCAGTCGTTGCTGGAAGAGAAATGCAACCTGGTGATGCGCGATAACCGCCAGGCGGCGAACCTGGCCGCGCGTTATCTTATCGAGCGCGGGCACCGTAACATCGCCTACATTGGCGGGCGCGACGGGTGCCGTATCCGCGAGCAGCGCCTGCTTGGTTTTCGCAGCGCGATGACGCAGAGCGGCCTGGTCTGGCGTGAGGAATATTCTCCCGCCTGTACCGATGACACGCAGGCGGCGGCCATGGCGACTCGTCAGCTGCTGGAGAAGAACAACACGATTACCGCCCTGCTCTGCCATTCACCGGACGCGATGATCGGTTCAATCTCAGGTATTCACCAGGTGGGGCGCACGGTGGGTAAAGACGTGTTTTTAACCCAGCAGGTGGCGCTGATTGGTTTTGAAGATATGCTCCACGTTAATCTCACGTCGCCGTCACTGACTTACGTTTCGTCTGCCAGCGAAGAGACCGGCCGCCAGGCGGCAGGGCTGATGATCCGCAGGCTGAAAGAGCCGGATCTGCAAACGCAGCGCATTACCCTCTCCGGGCAGCTTATCGCGCGGGAATCGGCGTAAAATCAGAATTTAGCACAGGTTTGCTGCGGCGGATCTGCTGCTATATTCCCATGATTTGCCATGGATAAATGCAATGCCTACCGTTATCACCCACGCTGCCGTACCTCTGTGTCTGGGCTTAGGGCTCGGAACCAACGTCATCCCACCCCGCCTGCTGTTTGCCGGGATCGTCCTCGCCATGCTGCCCGATGCCGACGTACTGGCGTTTAAATTCGGTGTTGCCTACGGGAATATTTTCGGCCACCGCGGTTTCACTCATTCGCTACTGTTTGCCCTGGTGGTGCCGATACTCTGCGTGCTGGCAGGCCGACGTTGGTTCAGGGCCAGCCTGACGCGGTGCTGGCTGTTTTTAACCGTGTCATTGCTGTCGCACAGCCTGCTGGATTCAATAACGACAGGCGGGAAAGGCGTCGGCTGGCTGTGGCCATGGTCTGATGAACGCTTCTTTGCGCCGTGGCAGGTGATCAAGGTCGCGCCGTTTGCGCTGTCGCGCTATACCACGCCGTACGGGCATCAGGTAATCATTTCAGAACTACTGTGGGTGTGGCTGCCGGGGATGGTGCTGATGGGGTTGCTGTGGTGGAGAAAACGTGCGCGCTGATGCCCTCACCCCGGCCCTCTCCCACGGGGAGAGGGAGAAAACCTAACAATTCCCTCTCCCTGCGGGAGAGGGTTAGGGTGAGGGGAAAATTACTTACGACGCCAGGTGGTTCCCTGCGGGCCATCTTCCAGAATAATACCCATCTCGGTCAGACGGTTACGCGCCGCATCCGCCGCCGCCCAGTCTTTCGCCTGACGCGCTTCGAGACGTGCTTTGATCAGTGCTTCAATTTCCGCCACTTCACCGTCGTCCGCCTGCGCGCCGCTTTGCAGGAACAGGTCCGGCTCCTGCTCCAGCAGGCCGAGCACGGAAGAGAGCTTACGCAGATGAGACGCCAGCGCATTGGCCACCGCCATATCTTCTGACTTCAGGCGGTTCACCTCACGCGCCATGTCGAACAGCACGGAGTAGGCTTCCGGGGTGTTGAAGTCGTCGTTCATGACCTCAACGAAGCGGGCCTCGAACGCCTCACCGCCTGCGGCCGGAACAGATTTATCGGTGCCGCGCAAGGCGGTATACAGACGCTCCAGCGCAGCGCGAGCCTGCTTCAGGTTCTCTTCGCTGTAGTTCAGCTGGCTGCGATAGTGGCCAGACATCAGGAAGTAGCGCACGGTTTCCGCGTCGTAATACTTCAGCACGTCGCGCACGGTAAAGAAGTTGCCCAGCGATTTCGACATCTTCTCGCGGTCAACCATCACCATCCCGGAGTGCATCCAGTAGTTCACGTACTCGCCGCCGTGAGCGCAGGTGGACTGCGCGATTTCGTTTTCGTGGTGCGGGAACATCAGATCCGAACCGCCGCCATGGATGTCGAAATGGTTGCCCAGCTGCTTGCAGTTCATCGCGGAACATTCAATGTGCCAGCCCGGACGCCCTTCGCCCCACGGGGATGGCCAGCTCGGTTCGCCCGCTTTGGACATCTTCCACAGCACGAAGTCCATCGGATTGCGCTTCACGTCAACCACGTCCACGCGCGCACCGGCCTGGAGCTGGTCCAGATCCTGGCGGGAAAGCGCACCGTAGGTTGGGTCCGTCGGCACCGAGAACATCACGTCGCCGTTGTCCGCCACATAGGCGTGACCGCGCTCGATCAGCTTTTGGGTGATATCAATGATTTCATGGATATGGTGGGTCGCACGCGGCTCGCTGTCCGGGCGCAGAATATTTAAGGCATCAAAATCCTTGTGCATTTCGGCGATCATGCGATCCACCAGCGCGACAAAGCTTTCGCCATTTTCATTAGCACGTTTAATGATTTTGTCGTCGATGTCGGTGATGTTGCGCACGTACTTCAGGTTATAGCCCAGGAAGCGCAGGTAGCGTGACACCACGTCGAACGCGACAAAGGTACGGCCATGGCCGATATGACAGAGATCGTAAACCGTAATACCACACACGTACATGCCGACTTCCCCGGCATGGATAGGTTTAAATTCCTCTTTTTGGCGCGTCATTGTATTAAAGATTTTTAACATCGAAGATTCCATGTAAACACGTGTGTGGATTGTTTGTTCCTTATAATACCCATAATTCGGAGTACGGTCAGCACACAATGCAAGGTGATCGTGTCCTGTGGTTATGCTATAACAAGCCCCTATATGTGACCCGAGCACGGGTCGACGCACCACAATAACGGAACAGGATGCAAAAATGGTTACTTTCCACACTAATCATGGCGATATCGTAATCAAAACCTTTGATGACAAAGCGCCTGAAACAGTTAAAAACTTCCTGGACTACTGCCGCGAAGGTTTCTACAACAACACTATTTTCCACCGTGTGATCAACGGCTTTATGATCCAGGGCGGCGGTTTCGAGCCTGGCATGCGCCAGAAAGAGACGAAAGAAGCGATCAAAAACGAAGCGAACAACGGCCTGAAAAACACCCGTGGTACGCTGGCAATGGCCCGTACTCAGGCGCCACACTCTGCGACCGCACAGTTCTTCATCAACGTAGCGGACAACGACTTCCTGAACTTCTCTGGCGAAAGTCTGCAAGGCTGGGGCTACTGCGTATTCGCAGAAGTGGTTGAAGGGATGGACGTGGTCGACAAGATCAAAGCCGTTTCTACTGGCCGCAGCGGTATGCACCAGGACGTTCCTAAAGAAGACGTTGTGATCACAAGCGTGACCGTCAGCGAGTAATTCGTGGCGACACTCTTTATTGCGGATCTGCATCTGCAAACAGAAGAACCGGCGATAACCGCCGGTTTTCTGCGTTTTTTACGCGGTGAAGCGAAAAGCGCCGACGCGCTGTACATTCTGGGCGACCTGTTTGAGGCCTGGATAGGCGACGACGATCCGAACCCGCTGCACCGTGAGATGGCTGCGGCCATTAAAGTGCTGGTGGATTCCGGCGTCCCCTGCTATTTCATTCACGGCAACCGTGATTTCCTGATCGGCCAGCGCTACGCCCGCGAGAGCGGTATGACGCTGCTGCCGGAAGAGCAGGTGCTCAACCTCTATGGCCGCAATATTCTGATCATGCACGGCGACACGCTCTGCACTGACGATACCGGCTACCTGGCGTTTCGCGCCAAAGTTCACACCCCGTGGATCCAGAAAGTGTTCCTCGCCCTGCCGCTGTTTATCCGCAACCGCATCGCCGCCAGAATGCGCGCGGGCAGCAAGGCCGCCAACAGCAGCAAATCGATGACCATCATGGACGTCAATCCGCAGGCGGTGGTGAAGGTGATGGAGAAGCATCGCGTTCAGTGGTTGATCCACGGCCATACCCATCGTCCCGATGTGCATTCCCTTATCGCCAACGGCGAGCCCGCCCATCGCGTGGTTTTAGGCGCCTGGCACAGCGAAGGATCGATGGTCAAAGTTACGCCGGAAGGTGTCGAACTGATCGCCTTCCCGTTTTAACGCCTCCCCGTCTTTTCGCTCATTCCCCGACCACGCAACCGTTTTCCTTGCCGGTATTACATGCTATTCTCTGTGCCCTCGAAAGCAGTGTGTTCCGCACCACAGGAGTTTTAAGACGCATGTCTTCCCGCAATAATCCGGCGCGTGTCGCCATCGTGATGGGGTCCAAAAGCGACTGGGCTACCATGCAGTTCGCCGCCGAAATCTTTGAAATCCTGAATGTTCCGCACCACGTCGAAGTGGTTTCCGCGCACCGTACGCCGGATAAACTGTTCAGCTTCGCCGAAAGCGCCGAAGAGAACGGTTACGAGGTGATCATTGCCGGTGCGGGCGGCGCAGCACATCTGCCGGGCATGATTGCCGCCAAAACGCTGGTGCCGGTACTCGGTGTTCCCGTGCAAAGCGCCGCGTTAAGCGGGGTGGATAGCCTTTACTCTATTGTCCAGATGCCGCGCGGTATTCCTGTCGGTACCCTGGCGATTGGTAAAGCAGGTGCGGCAAATGCCGCTCTGCTGGCCGCGCAGATCCTGGCGACGCATGATAAAGATTTGCACCAGCGTCTGGCGGAGTGGCGTAAAGCCCAGACCGATGAGGTGCTGGATAACCCGGATCCGCGGGGTGCAGCATGAAGCAGGTTTGCGTTCTTGGTAATGGTCAGCTTGGCCGGATGCTGCGTCAGGCCGGTGAGCCGCTGGGTATTGCCGTCTGGCCCGTCGGGCTGGATGCCGAGCCGGAAGCCGTGCCGTTCCATCAGAGCGTGATCACCGCCGAAATTGAACGCTGGCCGGAAACCGCCCTGACCCGCGAGCTGGCGCGCCATAACGCCTTTGTGAACCGCGACGTCTTCCCGATCATTGCCGACCGTCTCACGCAAAAACAGCTTTTCGACAAGCTCGGCCTCGCGACCGCGCCGTGGCAGCTGCTTTCCGATAAGCGCGAGTGGGATGACGTGTTTGCGATGCTGGGAGACCTGGCGATTGTGAAGCGTCGCGTCGGCGGCTACGACGGCCGCGGGCAGTGGCGCCTGCGCGCGAACGACACCGCCGAGCTGCCGGACGACTGCTACGGCGAGTGCATTGTTGAGCAGGGCATTAACTTTAGCGGTGAAGTGTCGCTGGTTGGCGCGCGCGGGCATGACGGGCACACCGTTTTTTACCCGCTAACGCATAACCTGCATCAGGACGGGATTCTGCGCACCAGCGTCGCCTTCCCGCAGGCCAATGCTGACCAGCAGGCGCAGGCGGAAGAGATGCTCTCTGCCATTATGCATGAGCTGGGCTATGTGGGCGTGATGGCGATGGAGTGTTTCGTCACGCCGTCGGGTCTGCTGATCAACGAACTTGCGCCGCGCGTGCACAACAGCGGCCACTGGACGCAAAACGGCGCCTCCATCAGCCAGTTCGAGCTGCACCTGCGCGCCATCACCGATCTGCCGCTGCCGCAGCCGGTGGTGACCAGCCCGTCGGTGATGATCAACCTGATCGGCACCGATCTGAACTACAACTGGCTGAAGCTGCCGCTGGTGCACCTGCACTGGTACGACAAAGAGGTGCGTCCGGGGCGTAAGGTCGGCCATCTGAACCTGAACGATACCGACACGGACCGCCTGAGCGCCACGCTGGAAGCGATTGTTCCCCTGCTGCCGCCAGAATATGCGAGCGGTATTGTCTGGGCGCAGTCAAAACTGAAGTAAGTATCCCTCGCCGGGGAGTTGACCTTCCCCTTCCCCGGCGTACAATCCCCGCCCATTGCTGCTCAGTTTTCTTCTGGAACCACCATGAACGATGGAACGGACTATCGCGCGATCCTCGCGTCCGATACCCCTTTAATCGACGTTCGCGCGCCGATCGAATTTGCCCAGGGTGCGATGCCCGCCGCACTCAACCTGCCCTTAATGAACGACGACGAGCGTGCCGCCGTCGGCACCTGCTATAAACGCCAGGGTCCGGACGCCGCGCTGGCGCTCGGCCATAGCCTGGTCAACGGCGAGACGCGCGAGGCGCGCATCAGCGCCTGGCGGGAAGCCAGCCTTGCCCATCCTGAGGGCTACCTTTGCTGCGCGCGCGGTGGCCAGCGCTCACACATCTCCCAGGCCTGGCTGAAAGAGGCGGGCATCGACTACCCGCTGATCCGCGGCGGCTATAAGGCCCTGCGTCAGACGGCGATTCAGGTGACCATTGAGCAGTCACAAAAGCCGATGGTGCTTATCGGCGGCTGTACCGGTAACGGTAAAACGCTGCTGGTTAAGCAGCATGCGCAGGGCATCGATCTGGAAGGGCTGGCGCACCATCGCGGCTCGTCGTTTGGCCGCACGCTCACCCCGCAGCTTTCTCAGGCGAGCTTCGAGAATCACCTTGCGGTTGAGCTATTGAAAAAAGACGCCGCGCGCTGGGTGCTGGAAGATGAAGGCCGGATGATTGGCTCTAACCACCTGCCGGAGTGCCTGCGCGACCGCATGGCTGAAGCGCCTGTCGTGGTGGTTGAAGATCCGTTTGAGATCCGTCTTGAGCGCCTGCGCGAAGAGTATTTCGTCCACATGTGGGCCGACTTTTCTGCCGCCTGCGGTGAAGAGGCGGGCTGGAAAGCGTACAGCGAATATCTGCATCACGGCCTGTACGCCATTCGTCGCCGTCTGGGGCTGCAACGCTTTGCGGAATTTACCGCCCTGCTGGATGCCGCGCTTGTCGAGCAACAGCGTACTGGCAGCACTGACGCGCACTTCAGCTGGCTTGTGCCGCTGCTGAAGGACTATTACGACCCGATGTACGGCTATCAGCTGGAGAAAAAGGCGGAGAAGATTGTGTATCGCGGGACGTACGAAGAAATTGCTGAGTGGCTCGATCGCTGAAAAATAAAGCCGGGTGGCGAGGTAAAAGCAAAACGGCAACCTGGGTTGCCGTTTTTAATGTTTTTTCCCTCTCCCCGTGGGAGAGGGTCAGGGTGAGGGCATCAGGCCGCACCCTACATGACAACTTAGAAGTCGTAACGCAGACGCACCAGGTTCATATCGCCCAGGTTGTCGGTGCTGGAGGTGAACACGTGTTCGTAATCCACGCGGAAACCGTAATCCAGCTGGAAGCTGATACCCACACCGTTGTCGATGCGCTGGTAGTTACGGCCATTCACGTACTCAATACGGTCGCCCATGAAGTACGGCTGGATGGATTTCACCGCATACTGACCAACCAGGAACTTGTAACCCGCAAAGTATTCAATACCCCATGCATCACCGGCGAAGTAGTCGTTAACGGACACTTTTTTGGTGGTCAGGAAGTTTTGATACCAGCCGCCGCCTGCGGAGAAGGTCCAGTTATCCGGCGTCCAGCTCAGGGCGGTACCAAGGATATTCTGGTCGTAGGATTTGCTGTCGCCGTTGTCCGGGTTACGCATGTCCGCGCGGGTGTAGTTCCACGCTGCGCCCCAGGTCAGATCGGTAGTCAGGTGATAATCGATACCCAGTGAACCGCCGCCTTTACGTTTGTAACGCAGGCCGTTGCCCGGCAGGTATTCGCTGTCTTCAAACAGGTAAGAGGCGTAGATGTCAGCATCGCCCACGGTTTTCTTGTACTTCAGCATCTGGCGTGAACGGTAAGAGCCGTCATAGTCGCCGTTGATCCCGTTACCTGGCGCCTGACCGATCATGTCGTAGTCCCAGATATCGGTTTTTGCGCCCACTACGTCATAGTACACGCTGTTCTGCTGGCCGAAGGTCAGCGTACCCCAGGTGTCGCTCTTCAGACCGGTGTAGAGCATACGACGAGAGGTGTCGTGCGCGCCGTCGGCGTAGTGATGATCCCAGTTGAACTGCGCCGGAATATTCACACCCAGCTCGTAGTAGCTGATCCAGCTGATGTCATCGAACAGGTAGTAATCCGCAGCGAAACGGAAGCGGGTGCCGCCGTCAAAGCCGTTGCGCTTGTAGCTGTTTTTGCCGTCATCACCGGTCATATTCTGGAACTGAGGACGAATACTGCCGCCAACGGTAAAGTTCAGGCGGCTCAGCGGGTTACCCGCCTGCGGATCCTGTTTCAGAAGGGTGATTTCCGCCTGAGATGCGAAAGAAGCCAATGCCACTGCTGCGCCGATCGTTGTCGCCAGCGCTGTTTTTCTTATAGTCATTCTTTTTCCTTGATAGACACGCTGCTAAATATTTAGCTGGTGAATATTAACCGGAAAAATTCGGGCTGTGTGGGCGGGTTTTTAATGTTTTGTGCTACTAAATGCAGGGGCATTAACGATTTGTGCCGTTAAGCAATGACGCACCAGCAGAAATGCCGGTGCGTCATCATCACGTCAGTAAACTAGCTGACAAACTGGCGGAATAGCGCTTTACCTTTCAACAGCCGGGTTCCGAGCCAGCCGCCGCACAGGGACAGCAGCACGGCGCCGCAGACGGGCAGCGTGAGCCACAGCCGCCAGTCGGGCTCCCACGGGAAGTCGAAGACCTTGCTCTGGAGTACCGCCAGCGCGGTTTCAGCCCCGATGGCCGCCACCAGGCCCGCCACCAGCCCGAGCAGGGCAAATTCGCTCCACAGCGTGGCGCGCAGCAGCCGTTTACTGGCTCCCAGCGTGCGGTAGACCACCAGCTCCTGATGACGCTGACGCATGCCCACCTGCACCTGCGCCAGCAGCAACAGCACGCCGCAGACGGTCACCAGCACTACCATCACCTCCAGCGCGCGGCTCACCTGCTCCAGCACCTGCCCGACCTGTTTGAGGATCGCGCCGATATCCAGCAGGCTCACCGTCGGAAATTCCCGGTTAAGCTGCGTCAGCATGCCGTTGCCGTTTTCCCAGCGGAAGCTGGTGAGCCAGCTCTGGGGCTGTCCGTCCAGCGCACCCGGCGGGAAGATGAAGAAGAAGTTTGGTCGCAGGCTTTCCCAGTCCACTTTACGCAGGCTGGTAACTTTGGCGGTGAAATCCTGGGTATCACCGGTGAAGGTCACGCTGTCGCCGAGGTTCACGTTCAGGCGTGTTGCCAGCCCCTCCTCCATCGACACTTCCCCCGCTTTCGGCGGCCAGGTGCCGGCAACGATCGGGTTATGGTCCGGACGTTTCGCCTGCCAGGTCAGGTTGAGTTCGCGATTGAGCGCTTCATCCTTATTTCCCTCCGTCGACTGGCCGTTGATCTGCGTCAGGCGGGCGCGCACGATCGGATAGAACGATTCCGGAATAATGTGATGCTCAGACAGGAAACCCTTCAGCGGCGTCACCTGTTCGGGAGCAATGTTGATCAGGAAATAGTTCGGGCTTTCCGGCGGAAGCTGTTGCTGCCAGCGATCCAGCAGATCCCCGCGCAGCACCAGCAGAAGCGCCAGCAGCATAAACGACAGCGAAAATGCCGAGAGCTGGCTGAGGGTAGACCACGGCTGGTGCAGCAGTCGGTTAACCGCTAACCGTATGGGGAGTGATTTAACTGTCAGCTTTCTCAGGACATTAAGCAGTATCCAGCCCACTACGCCGCACAGCAGCGCCAGCACCACCGCGCCCGCCAGCACCGCCCACAGCAGCGTACTGCCGCCCATCAGCCAGGCCAACAGCCCGACCGCCACCGCAATAATCACCGGCAGATAGAACTTCAGCGGCCAGACGCTGGCCACCACATCGCGGCGCAGCACGCGCAGCGGCTGGGTGGCGAGCAGCAGCCGGTACGGGCGTAACCCCACCAGCAGGGAGATCGTCGTCATCGCGCCGATGGCCCACAGCCACGGCCAGAGGCTGGCAGGCGGTAATGCGGCGGGCAATACCGGTTTGAGCAGCACCATCAGCAGCTTTTCAAACAGCAGCCCGATGGCTCCGCCGGTCAGAGCCGACAGCGCCAGCACCATCAGCCACTGGCCGACAATCAGCTTGCGCAGCTGCGCGCGGCCCGCGCCGAGGGTTTTGAGGATCGCCACCAGATCGTAACGGCTGCGGCAGTAGTGCCCCATCGCCACGGCAACCGCCGCAATGGCAAGCAGCAGAGTTAACAGCGCCGACAGCAGCAGGAACTGCTGGGAACGTTCGAGGGATTTGCCGAGCGCCCCGTCATCCTGCTCCAGCCCGTACCAGCGGTGTTCCGGCTTGAGCTGCGGCAGGAGCCATTTTTCGTACGCCTCCAGCTGCGCAGGCGTCCCGCCAAACTTATACCGCCAGGTGACACGGCTTCCCGGCTGGACGGCGTTGGTTTTCGCCACATCAGCGGTGTTCATCAGCAGGCGCGGCGCAAGCTGGAACGGATTAAATCCAGAGTCGGGCTCCTGCACCACTTCCCCGGCAATTTTGAGTGTCGCGTCGCCGACGTCGATACTGTCGCCGGGTTTCAGGTTCAGCAGCGCCATCAGTCGCGATGCCAGCAGGACCGTACCGGCCGTCGGTTTTAGCCCCGGCGGGCTGGTTTGTAAGTCACCGTACATCGGGTAGATGTCATCCACGGCTTTTACGCTTGCAAGCTGCGGCGTGTCGCCCGCAAAGGTCATAGTCTGAAAGGTGATCTGCTCCCCTACCTTCAGCCCCTCTTTGCGCGCTTCCTCAATCCAGCCCGGCGGCACGGGGCGAGAACTTTGCAGAGCCCGGTCCCCGGCCATAAATTCCCGACTCTGCTGGCTAAGCCCTTTCTCCATACGATCGCTGACGCTGCCGAGCGCCAGCACGCAGGCCACCGCCAGGCTCAACGCCAGCCAGACAATCAGCAGCGAGGGCGAGCGCCACTCGCGCCAGAACCAGCGGGCAATCATGCTTCCTCCTGAAGAATACCGTTCACCAGCCGCAGGCGGCGGTCGCAGCGGGCGGCCAGCTGCGGATCGTGGGTAACCAGAATCAGCGTGGTGCCGTGCTCGCGGTTGAGGGAAAACAGCAGATCGGCAATCTTGTCTCCGGTTTTACGGTCAAGGTTACCAGTGGGTTCATCGGCAAACAGCACTTCAGGGCGCCCGTTAAACGCCCGCGCCAGCGCCACGCGCTGCTGCTCACCGCCGGAAAGCTGTGCCGGAAGATGGTCGAGACGTTTGCCTAGCCCCAGCTGTTCCAGCAACGCCTTCGCGTGATCGCGGCTTTCACGAGTATTGTCACCACGCAGCAGGCCGGGCAGCTCAACGTTTTCCAGCGCGTTCAGCGTCGGGATCAGCATGAATGACTGAAAGACAAACCCGATATGCCGGGCACGCAGCGCGGCGCGGGCCTCTTCATCAAGCGCGTGGAGGGGCTGGCCGACCAGGTTCACTTCACCACTACTGCCATCGTCCAGACCAGCGAGAATGGCCAGCAGTGTGGACTTACCGGAACCGGATTCACCAATCAGGGCGATGGTTTCGGCACGTTTGACAACGAGTTCAACTCCGGTGAGGATGGAAAGCTCGTGTTCTCCCTGACCGACGGACTTCTTAAGACGATGAACTTCAACAATGTTTTCCGCTGGCATTTGCCCTTCCTGTTTTTGATGCTGATGACCTTCCGCGCGGCGGCTGCGGACACGTTATTGATTCTGGGCGACAGCCTGAGCGCGGGCTATCGTATGGCCGCCAGTGCGGCCTGGCCCGCCCTGCTCAATGATAAATGGCAGTCCCGGGCGTCTGTCGTGAACGGCAGCATCAGCGGCGATACGTCGCAGCAAGGCTTATCGCGCCTGCCTGCCCTGCTTAAGCAGCATCAACCGCGTTGGGTGCTGGTTGAACTGGGCGGTAATGATGGTTTGCGCGGCTTCCAGCCTCAGCAAACGGAGCAAACGCTGCGGACCATTTTGCAGACCATTAAGGCCGCCAATGCCCAGCCGCTGCTGATGCAAATTCGCCTGCCCGCCAACTACGGCCGTCGGTATAATGAGGCGTTTAGCGCGATCTATCCTAAGCTTGCCAAAGAGTTTGATATTCCGCTGCTGCCATTTTTCATGGAAGAGGTCTATCTGAAACCCCAGTGGATGCAGGATGATGGCATTCACCCCAATCGCGATGCCCAGCCGTTCATTGCCGACTGGATGGCAACCCGGCTGGCTCCTTTAGTAAAACATGACTCGTCAAACAGCTGAGAACCTGACAGGTAAAGTTATGCAAAAATCGGTCTTAATAACAGGATGTTCCAGCGGAATTGGCCTTGAAAGCGCCCTTGAACTGAAACGCCAGGGGTTTTGGGTACTGGCAGCCTGCCGCAAACCCGAGGATGTCGAACGCATGCGAGGGCTGGGATTTACCGGCATTCTGCTGGATCTCGATTCGCCAGAGAGCGTAGAGCAGGCCGCCGATGAGGTTATCGCCCTGACCAACAACCGTCTTTACGGTCTGTTCAACAATGCGGGCTACGGCGTGTACGGCCCGCTACAGACTCTCTCACGGGAACAGCTGGAGCAGCAGTTCTCCGCAAACTTTTTCGGGGCGCATCAGCTTACCATGCGCCTTCTCCCCGCCATGCTGCCGCACGGCGAAGGGCGCATCGTGATGACCTCCTCGGTCATGGGCCTGATCTCCACGCCGGGCCGCGGGGCTTACGCCGCCAGCAAATATGCGCTTGAAGCCTGGTCCGATGCGTTGCGCATGGAGCTGCGCCACAGCGGTATTAAGGTCAGCCTGATTGAACCGGGCCCGATCCGCACCCGCTTTACGGAAAACGTTAACCAGACGCAGGCGGACAAACCGGTCGAAAACCCCGGCATCGCGGCGCGTTTTACGCTTGGGCCAGAAGCCGTCGTTGCCAAAGTGCGCCACGCGTTTGAGAGCGATACCCCTAAAATGCGCTATCCGGTCACGCTGGTAACCCATGCCGTCGGCTGGTTGAAACGCCTGCTGCCGGGGCGGATGATGGACAAAATTTTGCAGGGTTGAGTTGAAGCGACGACGCTTACCCCCATGTAAAGAGTAAACCGATAAAAGAGAATGCCGCATGTCCGTACAGAATATCGTCAACATAACTGAAGCTAACCTGCAACAGACGCTCGAACAGTCAATGACTAAACCGGTGCTGTTCTACTTCTGGTCTGAACGCAGCCAACACTGCCTGCAACTGACGCCGGTCCTGGAAAGCCTTGCCGCGCAGTACAACGGTCAGTTCATTCTGGCGAAGCTGGATTGTGACGCCGAACCAATGGTGGCTTCCCAGTTTGGCCTGCGCGCGATCCCAACCGTCTACCTGTTCCAGAACGGTCAGCCGGTGGATGGCTTCCAGGGTCCGCAGCCGGAAGAGGCGATCCGCGCCCTGCTGGATAAAGTTCTGCCGCGCGAAGAAGAGCTGAAAGCGCAGGAAGCCATGGCGCTGATGCAGGAAGGCAAGTACGACGAGGCGCTGCCGCTGTTAAAAGACGCGTGGCAGCTGTCGAACCAGAACAGCCAGATTGGTCTGCTGCTGGCAGAGACCCAGATTGCGCTGCACCGCCCTGAAGACGCGGAAGCCGTGCTGAAAACGGTGCCGATGCAGGATCAGGATACCCGTTATCAGGGTCTGGTGGCGCAGATTGACCTGCTGAAACAGGCGGCCGATACCCCTGAAATTCAACAGCTTCAGCAGCAGGTTGCGGACAACCCGCAGGATGCCGCGCTGGCAAGCCAGCTGGCGCTTCAGCTTCATCAGGTGGGGCGTAACGAAGAGGCGCTGGAGCTGCTGTTTAGCCATCTTCAGAAGGACCTGGGCGCCGCAGACGGACAGGCGCGGAAGATGTTCCAGGAGATCCTGGCCGCGCTGGGTACCGGTGACGCGCTGGCGTCGAAATATCGTCGTCAGCTGTACGCGTTGCTCTACTAGTAAAAAAATGCCCGGTGGCGCTAACGCTTACCGGGCCTACAAAAGCCGATATTACCCCGTCTTTTTCAACTGCGTCACCACCAGCTGGTGGCGCGCGTTGTAAAACTTCCGATAGGTCAGGTAGCAGGCAATGATGGTGGACAGGCTCGCCGTAGAGAGCAGCATAAACGTCACCATAATCTGGTATTTAATGGCTTTTACCGGATCGATACCGGCAAAAATCAGCCCCGACATCATGCCCGGCAGGCTCACCAGACCCACCGTTTTGGCGGAATCCACCGTTGGGATCAGCGAAGAGCGAATGCTGTCGCGGATCAACCTCGCCGAGGCCACCTTCGGCGTCGCGCCCAGGCTTAGCTTCTCCTGAAGCTGCTGCTGTTCACTGCTGAACCGTTGCCCCAGATTGTTGTAGCACAACCCGACCGCCACCATCGCATTGCCCGCAATCATCCCGGAAATGGGGATCACCTGCATCGGCGTAAATTCTATCGAGCCGGAGAGTACCAGTACCGCCAGCGTTAACGCGGTCCCGGTAGTGATGGCGATCAACGACGAAATGAACGCTTTATCGATGTATTTACTGCGTTTCTGCGCGTTCCATGCCGCGTTAAAGCAGATAAACAGCACCATCAACAGGGTCAGCACGGCATGATTGACGTTGAAGATGTATTTCAGCACATAGCCGACGATGATGAGCTGAATGACCGCGCGGGCGATACTCCAAAGAATATCTTTTTCCAGCCCCAGCTTTTCCCGGTAGCTGACCACAATCGCCACCAGCACCAGGACCATCGACAGCGCCAGCGATTCGTTGGTTATGTTATGTTCACCCACGGTGAGCCTCCTCCATTTTCCCGCCCTGCGGCCTGAGCGTGATGACATCATCCGCATGGGTAATTTCATTTGAATCATGCGTCACCCACAGCACGGCAATATTCTGCTCCCGGGCGTAGCGATGGATAATGTCATTGACGTTGCGCTTGTTAGCGTCATCCAGCGCGCTGGTGATTTCGTCCAGCAACAGCGCCTTCGGCAAGAATTGCAGGTTACGGATCAGCGAGACGCGCTGCTTTTCCCCTCCCGACAGTTCGGCGATCGATTTGGTCAGCGTCTCCGGCGAAAGCCCGAACCGGGTCAGATCGTCGGTAAAC
This sequence comes from Enterobacter cloacae complex sp. S1, assembly GCF_014930525.1. NCBI lineage: Bacteria > Pseudomonadati > Pseudomonadota > Gammaproteobacteria > Enterobacterales > Enterobacteriaceae > Enterobacter > Enterobacter cloacae complex sp. S1. The sequence continues at coordinate 129,005 of NZ_JADBRE010000017.1, read as the reverse complement.
TTTTTCGGATCAGGCGTTTGGTTGCGGATGTGCCAGGGGAAAACCAGATTGTCGTACACCGTGTCGCCAAACAGGGACGGCGTTTGCACGCAGTATGACACCTGCTGGCGATAGCTTTCCGGTGAAAGCGTGGCGATATCTTTTCCTGCAAACAGGATGGTTCCCTCCGTTGGGCTCAGTAGCGAAGCCACGATTTTCAGGAGGGTGCTTTTGCCGCAGCCGGAGGGGCCAGTTATCAGTTTAAATTCGCCCGGAGAGAGACAAAAATCAACGTGCTGAAGGATGGTGTTATCACCCACACGAAAGCCAACATCCCTGATATCCAGAAGATTTTTTTTATTATTCATTCCGATTCCGTTAACCGCTGTAATAAGAACAGCCTTTAGCATAATCCTTTCCGCTACGCAGCGCGAATAGCCTTAACCTATAGCAAGTGTTAAACTTTTTGCTCGCTAATTGTCACCTCTATAACTACAGGAAGTCAGCAACATGACACATATCTTTTATGAGTTCTCTTCCCTGAAGCCTGGTGTTCCTGATGTGGAAACATTAATGGAAGTCATCAATTCTTCTGAACTCACGCGTTTTGTCATGGGTGCAGAGGTGGTCGATTTTGTTAAGAAGGCGCTCATCGTTAACACCACAATCGGTAGCTTTAAAAACTGCTATTTTGCATTCGATGATGGAGCGTACTTTCTCGAGTTTGACGGCAAGGGTAAATCCAGACGCTTTACTGAGGTGCCGGACTGGTTCGTTTCCCCCGCGGAATTTGCCCGCTCGCAATGGCTGATTAACCATGATCTGGCCGATGTGAAGGCGACGGCGTTTATTGACGTGCTGATGTCCTATCCGCTTAAAGAGCGCCGGGCGCACTGCAATCTGCTGTTTGGTCTGGATCTGCATAAGGTCAATGTGGTTCCGGCGCCTACAGCCCCTGCCGGAAAAATGGGCAATAAAAACGGAAAAACCACCAAGCCTCGCGTCACAGACCTCGGCTCTTTTGAGCTTTTTACCGCGTTCTTTGCGCGTATGAAAACCGCCGTCAATGCTAATGAATTCCCTACCCTACAGGTACTGACCGGCCAGGAGGATCTTACAAAAGCGCCGCACAGCTTAAAGCAAGGGATCAGAACCTGGTTTAAAGCGATTACCGGCGATCTGCCGCCGAACAACAAACGTGTCGGGGCGGGCAATGCGGTATTGTTCTGCGCTCCCGTTCGCGAGCAGATCCAGCAGATAGAGGCCATCGGCCTGGAAAAATACTATCAGGGCTTATCAAAAGCCATCGCTGACGCCGGGGATGGGTTTATCACTGACTTCAGCTATACCTGGTCTGAAAAGTAACGCTTTGCGCCCCGCATCCCGAACGGGGCGTTTTATTTCTGCCAGTCCGGTTCCCACCTCTTTACAGGGGCGAAATCCTGTTCGTTAGCCGATATACTTACGTTCAACAAATACGCAGTTTTTCTCGTTACGGCATGCAAAACAGGAGGTTTTTATGCTCATCGTTGTTCCTGTCCTTATATTCGTTGCGCTGGTTATCGTGGGCGCAGGCGTCAAAATTGTCCCGCAGGGTTACCAGTGGACCGTCGAACGCTTCGGTCGCTACACCAATACTCTTCAGCCGGGTTTAAGCCTGATCGTCCCGTTCATGGACAGAATTGGGCGTAAGATCAATATGATGGAGCAGGTGCTGGATATCCCTTCCCAGGAAGTCATCTCCAAGGATAACGCCAACGTCACCATCGATGCGGTGTGCTTTATTCAGGTGATTGATGCGCCGAAAGCGGCCTATGAGGTGAGCAACCTGGAGCTGGCGATCGTCAACCTGACCATGACCAACATCCGTACCGTGCTTGGCTCAATGGAGCTGGACGAAATGCTCTCCCAGCGCGACAGCATTAATACCCGCCTGCTGCACATTGTGGATGAAGCCACCAATCCGTGGGGGATCAAAGTGACACGCATTGAGATCCGCGACGTGCGCCCACCGGCAGAGCTGATTGCTTCCATGAACGCGCAGATGAAGGCCGAGCGTACCAAGCGTGCCTATATTCTTGAAGCCGAAGGGGTGCGTCAGGCTGAAATCCTGAAAGCGGAAGGGGAAAAACAGTCGCAGATCCTGAAAGCCGAGGGCGACCGTCAGTCTGCCTTCCTCCAGGCGGAAGCGCGTGAACGTTCGGCAGAAGCGGAAGCCCGCGCGACGCAAATGGTCTCCGAGGCGATTGCCGCGGGGGATATCCAGGCCGTGAACTACTTCGTCGCGCAAAAATATACCGATGCGCTGAAGGAGATCGGCTCCGCGAACAACAGCAAGGTGGTAATGATGCCGCTGGATGCCAGCAGTCTGATGGGATCTATCGCCGGAATTGCCGAGTTGATCAAAGACGGCGGAAACGAGCGTAAAAAATGATTGAGCTCATCGTTGCACATCCTCATGCGTTCTGGCTAAGCCTTGGCGGCTTACTGCTGGCCGCCGAGATGCTTGGCGGCAACGGTTATCTGCTGTGGAGCGGGGTTGCCGCGGTGATTACAGGGCTGGTCGTCTGGCTGCTGCCTGTCGGCTGGGAGTGGCAGGGCGCGCTGTTTGCCGTGCTGACGCTGCTGGCCGCCTGGCTGTGGTGGCGCTGGCTGAACAAACGGGTGAAGGCGCAGAAGCCGGTCGACGCGCACCTCAACCAGCGTGGGCAGCAGATCGTGGGTAGACGCTTTACGCTTGATAACGCGCTGATCAACGGACGCGGTCATATGCGCGTGGGGGACAGTTCGTGGCCGGTGGTGGCCGACGATGACCTCAGCGCCGGCACGCGGGTTGAGGTCATTGCGGTGGAAGGCATTACCCTGCGGGTTAAAGCCTGTTAGACGTGGGTTTTACGGTGGCAGCAGCCGGAAAGATTGTCGATAATCGGGCACTCGGCGCTGTCATCTCCCGGGCAGGATTCTGCCAGCTGTAACAGTTGCTCACGCATCGCCTGTAATTCGATGATATGGCGTTCGATCTCCGCCACTTTTTCCAGCGTACGTTTTTTCACGTCGGCACTGTGGCGTTTCGGATCGTTAAACAGGTTAACCAGCTCGCCGCACTCTTCAAGGTTAAATCCTACCTGTCTTGCCTGGCGCAGTAACGTCAGTTCATCAAGATGCAGCTGCGTATAGCTGCGGTAGCCGTTCTCACTGCGCAACGGTGGCGTCACCAGCCCTTTTTCCTCATAAAAGCGAATCGCTTTGCTGGTTAAGCCGGTTTTTTTCGCAACATCGCTGATATTCACATTTCCCCCTTGACCTTCCCCTTGATGGTGGGATTCTGACAGGCGCATCTCCGTAAGCTACTGCGCCAAATCAGTATTTGGCAGACTTAACTAACCCGTCCCCCCGCTTTGCCTCCAGAGTGTGGACACAATGTGGACATTCCGCTGAGAGGATTATAGCTCACAGCGTCCAGTAAATAATCTGGTGCGAAGTGTGCATAAACCATCGTTTGAGAAATATACGCATGACCCAAGATTCGCTGTAAAGCAATGATGTTGCCCCCTTCATCATAAAGTGCGTTGCGAACGTGTGCCGTAAAGCATGGGCCGCCTGTGCATCTGGCAAATTGGGTTTTGCTTCTTTCATCCTCAAGCGGAACGTTTTATAACTTACCCGAAAAAGCCGCCCTGATTCCCTGTCTTTGATTTTCCTGGCGATATCATCCGATAGCGGAACAACGCGTCTTTCACCGTTCTTTGTCAGGGTAAACATAACCCTAATACCGACAATATTTTCCGCTTTCAGACTGTATGCTTCCCCCCTAGCCATCAGTAGAATCGCAATGCGGTGGTAAGCCCACGCCGATCACAGCGGTATCTCGATCAAATATGGCATCAAATTTGTGCTGAACTCGCACTCCGCGAACTTCCTGTTTTCGGTCTTTGCGTCGCTGAATCCCATTATGACGGTACTCAGTACTGGCATGGCCTGTTGTTTACAGCACCAGAGCACAATGCGGAGTTGAAAGAGGTTCATGGAAGACTACGCAACGCTTGAGGATGCGGAATAGTAAACTGTTTAGTATGGTAAACAGCCCGGCTGTGAACTCAAGTCGTTTGATCCGGCGTTGGGTAGCACTACGGGTAATGTCGTCAAATACATCTAAAAAAACAGTGATGTTTACGCTCTGGACGGCAACAGCGATCACGAAAATGGACGCCCTATGAAGGAAACCTCTAAGTACGCAACGGCCTAGGCGTCATGTTGGGGTATACGCCAATTCCAGTTTTTATGGGGAGCGCAATTATCAGTCTGGCTTTAACTGCGTCGCCTGAGAAATCAGGAGTTAGCTGACAAAGTTAGCGCTATCTTTGGCGAGTTGCATCGCGCCACTCACGCGTGAGATTGGCAGGGTTACATCACTTTGCAGGGTGGCCCTTTTGTTTCCCTCTCCAAACTTGTTCTCCGCGCCTGGTAACAATACAAAAACGAGCCGACCAGCTACGGCGAATATCAGTAGGCTATTAAGGTCCTGGTTATACCTGCGTCCAGCATTTCATTCGTAGAAATGGGTCCCCATTCTTATCGCATTGTGAGGTTGAAACTCAAATCTTCAGACCGCATAGATACGGGTTTTGACCTTAAGGGCGCGTCTGCGTCCTCTTGGACTCGTGTCAAAAACTGTACAGAATATGAAAAATATACAAATAGAGCGGGCTAAATTCACCACAAGAAGAACCAGAGCAGTATGAAATTGGTCAAATTAGCCGTGAACAGAAAAAGCGGCTTAATGAAAGTATTAGAAACTACAAACCAGAACGGCAGAAATTACCTGCTGATGAATTAGAGACGCTTGCAAATCATATGTCCGCTTCAGATTGCGATAAATCAGACCAAAATTACATGAAAGTGTCGTCGGCTATCCGCGATGAGTTAGCAACTCAGCGCAGTAGTGTTGTGAGGGCTGCGTTAATAACTGATCATCGTCGTTATCAGCTTTCCTCATTTGGGGATTAAGTCCATACCTGATATTGATGCACTTCGGCGCGGGGCCTCGCTTTCTTTTAGGAGCATCTTGTTTACCTGAACGATGGTTATTTAGTGGAAAAGACTAAAGCGATGTACTGTAAGGCAAGTGATTGTGATGCAGAGTTAAGTAACCTATGGCGATGTAAAGCTCTGCCAAGCTTGTACAGCGAAGCTGAAGGCGAAGGAGTTCTCGAACCAGTGCCGCGATGAAGTTAAGCATAGAGTAAAAGCGCAAAGGAAACGGGAGAATAACGTCCTCCTTGAAAGACTAAGGATTGCGCACATAATTGGGGGTAGACGTGGGCAAGTACTTTAATGATTATGAGCCAGAAGCTGACTATCAAAACTGACTTTATTATCACGTGTCGTCTCATGAAGAACGCGATTCGCAAAGTCAGTATATACCTCCACGTGAAGAGCAAAAAGATAGCGTTCCTAAACCTGAGGTTATACAAGCCGAATGGTAAGTAGTTAATGTGTTTAGTGATTACACTGAACAGAAGGCATAAGTTTAAGCAGCGGAGCTAAATTATTTCAACTCTATAGATAATATTTGTACTAAATCATTAAAAGAATGATAGCGATAAAATGCAAGGAAAAAATAATTGACGTTTTTAAAAAATGCACTACGGAGGCATGTGACACCTTCATAGTGCTTAAATGATTATGAGTAGTATGATCTATGCAAATTACTGATTGCTTCACCTTCAGTAATTAAATGCGTAGCTGATCCTTGTCTTATATAATAACTATTTTCAAAGTGGCAGACTTCTCCAACACTTTTTATTTCGATTTTCAAAACATGCAACCCTTCGTATGAACATAATGAAATATCTTTCAGTATTTGCTGTTTTAATGCATCACTAAATTTAAACGATTCGATTTTTTGTTTTATGAACAGGAAGTAATTATCTATGTTTTTTGAATGAATTATGGCTTCATGATCAATTCCATTGATGAAGTATCCATTAGACTCAATAGGTGTAACACCATATAATTTTTTAACTCTTTCTGCCGTAGCTTTGGTGTCGGATATGCCTACCAAGATATAACCATTTGCTTCCCTACCGATATTATTAATTGCTACAGCCGTTTGAACAATATTAATAAAACAATCTTCATCTATTTTGTTTTCGCCTGACAGGATGAATAAACCCTGTTTAAAATCATAATTTGGCTGTTCTGTTCTTGAATTATTAAGTAGGGTTCTTATCAGCGTTTGCCATGCATGATTGATAAATTTACGTTCTGACTCTTTAAAATATCGTTTAATTAAAGCGCATAAGTCTTCGACACTTTTCTGACGAGCGCTAGCTGCCCAGCGACCACCTTCTGTTTGTACCATTGAACGTTGTACACTGTCCCCGAGCTGTGCGATAAATTTCTGTTCATCATCAAGTTGCATGTTTTCATTTATTACTAATTCATACAAAGCAAGAAAAACCGCTTGATAGTAACGTGGGCATTCTTGAGATGAAGACGTATTGCCTAGAATATGTGTTCTGAAATTCAAATCGTTATCATCAAATAGCTTTTGAATCATCTCATATACGATGAGATAATTATTTATAATTTTCTCCGCACTATTTGTCTGAATATAATTCTCTAATTGGGTTCGTGTATGGATTGCATGAGTCGTCGAACCTTCACCGTAAAATGTATCAAGTGATGATGACCCCGATGTAGGCTTGTCATCTAAGAAAATATAACCTAAGATGTTTGCGACTAACTCTTCGTCGTCAGAATCCCTGATACTAGGCCTACTAATTATATGATTTCTAATATAGAAATGGTTATCAATATTTATTCCATAATCAAGACCGTCATTGCAAATGGATATGTTATGTATTTTATTAAGTCCCATTATATCGCTATGAGTAGTATCACCTCTTATAATGGTTGAGATTTTTCTCACTAATTCTGAAAAATTACTTACGCAACCCGCGCTCCGTAGTTCTTGTTTCGATAAAATCTTACCATTGGAATTTATACGGCGAAATACTTCGTCAATGTGATCCTCAGTTGAGGAGTATTCCGATATGGCAAATCTATAGCGAGCAATTAATGCGGAGCTTTCACGAGATAACACTGGTTCTTTTTGTTGAATTTTGCCACTATCTTTTAGTTCTTTTGTTAATGCAATAGCATCTAAATCAAAGTATTTGCCATTTAACGAGAATCGCTGTTCAATAAAACTCATTAAAGCTTCTAGTCTTTGCATACCATCGAGAATTTCTCTTTTGTTGTCAATGGAAACGAATAATAGCAAAGGGATAGGATACTGTTGAGTCATTGATGAGATCAATGCGGTTTTCTCGTTAAGGGACCATACTAACTTTCTTTGGTATCTTCGATTTATAATTAATTTATCTTCTAAATACCATTCATATAATTCTTCTGCTGTCTTGGAGTCAATATCTAAGTTTTCATTAGCCATTTGATGTATCTCGAATATTTAGTAAAGAAACAGATAGGACACGTATTGGATTAAAATACATTGAATTTGTAACTGAAGTCAATCTGATGGACAAACTTCCAACTGCACAATTATGCATAAAACTGCACAATAAAATTGGTCGTCTTTTGGTCCTATAGCGACAGTATCTCCTCTATCTAGCGGTGAATCTGCAAATGCACATAAACACGCAAGTTTGTCAGGCGCAGGTGACGGGGGAACAGCCCACGCGAAAGAGGTGAGGGAGGAGATGCATTTAAATGCCATTTTTCGGCCTTTCCTGCCTTTTACGCTTCTAGGTGTACGCGGGGTCAATTGCAGTTTGCGGCTGCCAGTGTGGCGCTTATGGGTTCAGTGTGAGGGGCGATAAATTTAGTGCAGAACGGTTGGTCGGTTATGCGGTGATTGAAAATTACTCAAGGAGAACTGCCGCAGGATGCGCGGCGGGTAGAATGGGTCCCTCGTCTTTGAGCAGAGCGTAGGAATTGAAGCGTATCACTTCCTGACCGAGCCAGTCATGAATGCCTTCATTGCTTCCATCACCGAGCGATCCATTGCCTTCTGGTATTGCGCCCATCAACTGCGGCGGAATGAAGCGAGCGGCGCTCAAATCGTTGCACGTTGCCGATTTGATGTTAAGAAACTCATCCTTTGCTGATATCCCACGCGATGCCTTTCCCTCCTTGCACTATGGAAATAATCAATTCAACCTGATTATTTAACAAAAACCCTGCGCTGTAATGATGCTTTTCTCTTGTCAATGCGCCCAAATCCGATAAAATCAAAATTATTTGTAACAAAAAGACAATATTTTATTAATCATAGAAGATAGGTTTATGGCATTGGTTAGCTGCCCAGAGTATCTTAAGGATGTAAGTGATACAGCATTGCGTTGCCGTCATGTGGGAAGCAACTTAAAAAGCCACGACGTTCACTTTTTGGAAAAGTCATCAAGTGGTCTTTTATATTGTTCAACTTATTTATAATCTACTGCCTCTTCGCAGGATTAGTTGGTAGTGGTGATGTAATAAATCACGCAACTTCCGATGCAGAAAGATCTGGGGCTGCAATTGGTACAGGTCTAGGTTTAATGGCAATCGTTAGTGTTTGGGTTATAGGCAACATAATCATCGGTAACCTTGTATTCCTGATAAGACCAAAAGGATGATTAAATGAAAAAGCTTTTTTTAAATTTAATAGCATCATTTGTGGCACTCAATGCAGCGTCTGTGTACGCAGGAAGTGAACATAAAAACTTCAATGCAGTCCTTGAATGTCGGGGTATGGAAAATAATGCTGAACGACTTTCTTGTTACGACAAATCAATACCGCCATCACGAACACAAAATGCTGAGAAATTCGAGAGTAGGGATCAATGCCCCGAGGAGAAAGGCGACGGTAAACGACTATCTTGTTACGATCGCTTCTTCTCACCAACGTTTAAAACTACAACAAGCTCGATAAACACGTCAGCAAAAAATGATTATCAGCAACCTGACCGAGCGAAGTTGTTAGAGTGCCAAAGTGAAATTAATGGCACTAAAAGGCTGGCATGTTTCGACAAGTTATTCCCGCAGACTACATCCGCAGAAACTGAGGCTGCGCAAGATACTGTTTCTAACCCTGGCAAGTGGCAAACATCGATTAGCACCTCACCGGTAGACGACTCAAAAAACATAATCCTCTCACTTAACAGTAATGATTACATTCGAACACCTTTTGGTGAAAGTGTGATTCCAACAATGTATGTAGCCTGCCGCGAAAAGAAAACGGAGGTATTCATTAACTGGGATGTGTACCTGGGCCTTGAGCAAACGAGCATGCTCTACCGCCTGGATAAGCAGAAAGCAGTTGAAAAAGAATGGTCTATCTCAACTGATACCAAAGCGGTTTTTTACAAGGGTAGTGACATTGATTTCATTAAATCTCTAGCTAAAGCAGACAAAATGTTCACCAGAATCACCCCATACAATGAAGCCCCGGTGAGTGCAACCTTCGATCTGAAGGGCCTTTCAGATGCAATGAAACCGCTTCAAAAAGCTTGTGGTTGGAAGTAAACCAAGTTTATGTCATTAAACAGAGCTACCTTCAGACGATGAAGAGTAACTTGTTATGAAAAAAGCCCCGCTCAATAAGCGGGGCTTTGTCATTGTAATGTGGACACTTTTGTCGAAGTGTGGACGCTATGTGGACGCTGATTTTAAAAATCCCTTTCAATCAGCAATTTAAATTCTTGACCTTCCCCTTGATGGAAGGTTTAACCTTCATAACAGTTAGCGAAAAGCAGAGTGAAGGTCAACAATTGACCAGAACATTATACGGGAGTTTTGTTATGTCTCACACTATTGACCTGACACTGGACGGCCTCTCCTGCGGCCACTGTGTCAAACGCGTTAAAGAAAGCCTGGAGCAGCGTCCTGACGTGGAAAGCGCTGAGGTGACTATCGATCATGCCGCCGTGACCGGCAGCGCCAGCGCCGACGCGCTGATTGATACCATTAAACAGGCCGGTTACGGGGCGGAGTTAAGCCACCCAAAGGCTAAACCGCTGGCAGAGTCATCATCCCCGTCGGAAGCACTGACAGCGGCCACTCCTGAGCTTCCGGTAGCTGATGACATTGATGACAGCCAACAGCTGCTGATCAACGGCATGAGCTGCGCCAGCTGCGTCTCCCGGGTACAGAACGCCTTACAGGCGGTACCGGGCGTCGCACAGGCACGGGTAAACCTGGCGGAGCGTACTGCGCTGGTGATGGGCAGCGCCTCCGCCGCAGAGTTAGTGCAGGCCGTGGAGAAAGCGGGCTACGGGGCGGAGGCCATCGAAGATGATGCCGAGCGCCGCGAGCGCCAGCAGGAAACGGCTGTCGCCACTATGAAGCGTTTCCGCTGGCAGGCGATTGTCGCCCTGCTGGTCGGTATTCCGGTGATGGTGTGGGGCATGATGGGTGACAACATGATGGTCACCGCTGACAACCGCACCCTGTGGCTGGTGATTGGTCTGATTACCCTTGCGGTGATGGTGTTTGCTGGCGGACATTTCTATACCAGCGCCTGGAAGAGCCTGAAAAACCGCACCGCGACGATGGACACGCTGGTCGCGCTCGGTACCGGCGCGGCGTGGCTGTATTCGATGAGCGTGAACGTCTGGCCGCAGTGGTTCCCGATGGAGGCGCGCCATCTCTATTATGAAGCGAGTGCGATGATTATCGGTCTGATTAACTTAGGCCATATGCTCGAAGCCCGCGCGCGTCAGCGCTCGTCGAAAGCGCTGGAAAGATTACTCGATTTAACCCCGCCGACGGCCCGCGTGGTCACGGATGACGGGGAAAAAAGCGTTCCGCTCTCAGAGGTACAGCCGGGAATGACGCTGCGCCTGACCACCGGCGACCGCGTGCCCGTCGACGGTGAAATCACCCAGAGCGATGCCTGGCTGGATGAAGCGATGCTGACCGGCGAGCCGATACCCCAGCAGAAATCTCAGGGCGATGCGGTGCATGCGGGTACGGTGGTACAGGACGGCAGCGTACTGTTCCGCGCCAGCGCGGTCGGGAGCCATACCACGCTGTCACGCATCATTCGCATGGTCCGCCAGGCGCAGAGCAGTAAGCCGGAGATTGGTCAGCTTGCCGATAAAATCTCCGCCATTTTTGTGCCGGTGGTCGTTGGTATTGCCCTGCTGAGCGCGGCGATCTGGTATTTCTTCGGCCCGGCGCCGCAGATTGTCTACACCCTGGTGATCGCCACCACGGTGCTGATCATCGCCTGCCCTTGTGCCCTTGGCCTGGCCACGCCGATGTCGATTATCTCTGGCGTCGGACGCGCCGCCGAATTTGGCGTACTGGTCCGTGATGCTGACGCCCTGCAACGGGCAAGCACGCTGGACACCCTTGTCTTTGATAAAACCGGCACGCTCACCGAGGGCAAACCGCAGGTGGTGGCCGTCAGTACCGTTGGCTGTACGGAGACGGACGCCCTGCGCCTTGCCGCCGCGCTGGAACAAGGTTCCAGCCACCCGCTGGGGCGCGCCATCCTGGAGAAAGCCGGTGATGGCCGTCTGCCGCAGGTCAGCAACTTCCGCACCCTGCGCGGTTTAGGGGTCAGCGGTGAAGCCGAAGGCCATACGCTGCTGCTGGGCAACCAGGCACTGCTGACTGAACAAGGCGTTGATACGTCCGCGCTGGACGCAGAGCTAAACGCGCAGGCCTCTCAGGGCGCGACGCCGGTTCTGCTGGCGAGGGATGGTCAGGTGGCGGCGCTGCTGGCCGTGCGCGATCCGTTACGCCAGGACAGCGTAGATGCCTTACAGCGCCTGCACCGCGCGGGCTATCGTCTGGTGATGCTGACCGGGGACAACCCGACCACCGCCAATGCCATTGCGAAAGAAGCCGGTATTGATGAGGTGATCGCGGGCGTGCTGCCGGACGGCAAAGCGGACGCCATCAAGAACCTGCAAAGTCAGGGTCGCCAGGTGGCGATGGTGGGCGACGGCATCAACGACGCCCCGGCGCTGGCGCAGGCTGACGTAGGCATTGCGATGGGCGGCGGGAGCGATGTCGCCATTGAAACCGCGGCGATCACCCTGATGCGCCACAGCCTGATGGGGGTGGCGGATGCGCTGGCGATTTCGAAAGCCACGTTGCGCAACATGAAGCAGAACCTGCTGGGGGCCTTCGTCTATAACTCGCTCGGCATTCCGATTGCCGCCGGGATTTTGTGGCCGCTGACCGGCACCCTGCTGAACCCGGTTGTTGCGGGTGCGGCGATGGCGCTCTCGTCAATTACCGTGGTGAGCAACGCTAACCGTCTGCTGCGGTTTAAACCGAAGGATTGAACCTTGTACCCGTACGCGCTAGCATGAACCTTTCCGATCATGGAGCGCGTATGGGTCTGTTTAATCGTCTAAAAACATCGTTTCGCGCCCTTTTTCCCCGCCGTTATGCCTGGCCCGGTATGGATATTTCGCTTCCGGGCGGGCAGCATCTGCACCTGGTGGGAAGCATTCATATGGGCACGCAGGACATGTCCCCCCTGCCCTCCGGCCTGATTAAACTGCTGAAGCGCGCCGACGCGCTGATCGTCGAAGCCGACATCTCCGGCCATGAATCGCCGTTTGCCGGGCTGGAAAGCGATCGCCCCCTGGCGGAACGTCTTAACGGGACGCAGCTGGCTGAGCTTACCCGTCTTGCGGATGAGACCGGCGTCTCGCTCTCAATGCTCGACACTCTGCCCCTGTGGCAAATTGCCATGGTGCTACAGGCCACCCAGGCGCAGCGCCTGGGGCTGCGCGGCGATTACGGTATCGATTATCAACTGCTGAATGCGGCAAGGGCGCGCAACCTGTCCGTCATTGAACTGGAAGGCACGGACAGCCAGATTGCGCTTCTTCGCCAGCTTCCCGATGACGGCCTGATGCTGCTGGATGATACCCTGACCCACTGGCACACCAACGCGCGTCTGCTGCAAACGATGATTGGCTGGTGGCTGGATGCGCCGCCCGCAGACGGTAAGCTGGCGTTACCGTCGACGTTCAGTGAATCGTTGTATGATGTGCTGATGAACGCGCGCAACCAGGCGTGGCGGGAGACACTATATGCCCTGCCTGCCGGTCGTTATGTTGTCGCGGTTGGCGCGTTGCATTTGTACGGAGAAGGGAATTTGCCGTCGCTGCTGAAATAAAAAAATGGCCAATATCTCTATTGGCCCGTCAAAGAGGAATTTCATCGTTTTTATTATACCGAAGTGACCTTCGGCTACGCCGATTGTCGCTCAAAGTAACCATCACTGCCAATACTATTGCGCAAGATGGTGCTATTTTTTAGACAAACGTCAGGCGTATGCTGCTGGTATGAATCGTCTGTCGTAAGAAGGATAGCCATGACTCCCGCCGTTAAATTACTCGAAAAAAACAAAATTTCTTTCCGGATCCACACCTACGATCACGATCCGAACGAAACCAACTTTGGTGATGAAGTGGTGCGCAAGCTGGGGCTGAACGCGGACCAGGTCTACAAAACGCTGCTGGTCGCGGTGAACGGCGATATGAAGCACCTCGCCGTGGCAGTGACACCCGTCGCCGGACAGCTTGATCTGAAGAAAGTGGCCAAAGCGCTGGGAGCGAAAAAGGTCGATATGGCAGACCCGATGGTTGCGCAACGCACAACGGGTTATCTGGTCGGCGGGATCAGCCCGCTCGGCCAAAAAAAGCGTCTGCCGACGCTGATCGATGCGCCTTCGCAGGAATTTGAGACGATCTATATTTCTGGCGGCAAACGCGGGCTGGATATCGAACTGGCCGCAGGCGATCTGGCGAAAATGCTGGACGCGAAATTTGCGGATATTGCGCGCCGGGATTGAGAAAATTGCCCGGTGGCGCTGCGCTTACCGGGCCTACGATTCGAATGTAGGCCGGGTAAGGCGAAGCCGCCACCCGGCAAAAAAACGCACTACTGCCAGCTCACCTCGCCTTTCGGCTCATACATGTTCACGTCAATCGGTGAATTTTGCTGGATAAACTGCTTCAACACTTCCGCATCAATAAACCCGGTATTTACATAGCCCGGTTTGTTATCGATATGCGGATAGCCGTCGCCGCCGGTGGCGTTAAAGCTTAACGTTGCCAGGCGGTAGGTTTTCGCCGGATCAACCGGTTCGCCTTTGATCTTGAGATCGTTAAGCTTGCCGTCCTTCGCGACAAAGCTGACGTTAGCAAACTGCGGATACGCCCCGGAATCCGGCTTCATCTGCGCCACGGCGGTCAGGTAGTCAATCACCTCCTTCCCGCTCATGTCCGCATAGACCACCACGTTGCCAAACGGCTGTACTTTGAGCACGTCTTTATAGGTGATGTCTCCGCCTTCAATGGAATCACGAATACCGCCGCCGCTCATCACGCCGAAATCCGCATTCGTGCGCGCCATCTGCGCGGCCAGCACCAGACGCCCCATGTTGGTCTGTACGAAGCGAACTTTGCTGCGGTCTCCTTCCAGTCGTCCGTTAAGCGTGCCAATCTTCACGTCCAGCTGCGCTTTCCCTTTGCTCTGGAACGGCGTCAGCAGAGAGAGCATCTGCTGGTTTTCAGCGATCTCTGGCGTGTAGAGTACCCGCTCGCTTTTGCCGTCCGGATAGGTCACTTTCTTCTTCAGGTTGACCGGGATGAGCTGATAGTGCACCAGCTTCATCTCGCCGTTACGGAATTCGAAATCCGCGCGGCCAACGTATTTCCCCCACTCGTGGGCCTGTACAATCCAGATCCCGTTCTGACGATCCGGCGCACACGGCGTGCCGGGCACATAATCTGCCTGCTTTTTATTCTCAGAAGCCATGCAGACCGGATCCTGTGAGTGACCGCCCACAATCATCGCCAGCGAGCCCGCAGGAAGGCTGCGCGCCATCTCCACGTCGCCCGGCGCGTTAGAGCCGTGCTGACCGTTATCGTAATGCCCCATGTGGGTGGTCGCGATAATCACATCCGGTTTTTCATTCTGCTGCAACTCCTGGATCACCAGCTTCGCTTCGTCCGCCGGTTTACGGAATTCGATGTCGGTGAAAAATTCAGGATTACCAATTTTGGCCGTATCGTCGGTGGTTAAGCCGATGACCGCGATCTTCAGATCCTGACGCTTAAACAGTGCCCACGGTTTAAACAGGCGCTCGCCGGTGCTTTTCTGATAAATATTGGCGGAAAGGAACGGGAATTTGGACCACTTCTCCTGCTGGCGCAACACGCTCAGCGGATTATCAAACTCGTGGTTTCCGACCGCCATCGCGTCGTAACCAATTAAATTCATGCCGCGAAAATCAGGCTCGGCATCCTGCAAATCAGATTCCGGTACCCCGGTATTAATATCCCCGCCCGACAGCAGCAGGACGCTGCCACCCTGGGCCGCGACCTCTTTACGAATGCCGTCCACCAGCGTTTTTTGCGCCGCCAGGCCATATTCACCGTATTCGCTGCGCCAGAAATGGCCGTGATGATCGTTAGTATGCAGAATGGTAATTTTATAGGTTTTATCTTTTTCATACGCCTGCGCGGGCAGGCTTGTCAGCCCCCATGCGGCGATGAGCGCCAGCGCGACGCCACGCTTCATTAACTTCATCTTCTCTCTCCCTGACCCATAGACAAACGCAAAAATTACAGTGACTCACAAGAATAGACAAATAAGTTTTCAGAATTGCGACTTTCTTCAAATGTCACGGACGGGTATGTTAGTCGGATAATAATTACTCCCTGCATCTCTAATAACAAATCGACGTGGTATTTATGGCAATCAGTGAATCAACCCAGCCCGTCCAGGGCGCTCCGGCGTCGCCGCCGAAATCGCGCACTTCCTTTAAAGTATTAGGCGCAATCAGTCTCTCTCATCTGCTCAACGACATGATCCAGTCGCTGATTCTGGCGATCTACCCGCTGTTGCAATCTGAGTTCTCATTAACCTTCGTGCAGATCGGGATGATCACCCTGACCTTCCAGCTGGCCTCTTCGCTGCTACAGCCGGTGGTGGGCTACTGGACGGACAAATACCCGATGCCATGGTCGCTGCCCATTGGCATGTGCTTCACCCTGAGCGGGCTGGTGCTGCTGGCCATGGCGGGCAGCTTTGAGGCGGTACTGGTTGCCGCGGCGCTGGTGGGAACCGGTTCATCGGTGTTCCATCCGGAATCGTCCCGCGTGGCGCGTATGGCCTCCGGCGGACGCCACGGGCTGGCGCAGTCCCTGTTCCAGGTGGGGGGGAACTTTGGTAGCTCCCTCGGTCCTCTGCTGGCGGCGGTAATTATCGCGCCTTACGGCAAAGGCAACGTGGCGTGGTTTGTGCTGGCCGCGCTGCTGGCGATTGTCGTCCTGGCGCAAATCAGCCGCTGGTACGCCGCGCAGCATCGCGTAAATAAGGGAAAACCTGCCGCGAAGATAACCAATCCCCTTCCGCGCAATAAGGTGATCCTTGCCGTCAGCGTGCTGCTGGTGCTGATTTTCTCAAAATATTTCTATATGGCGAGCATTAGCAGCTATTACACCTTCTATCTGATGCAAAAATTCGGATTATCGGTACAAAACGCCCAGTTCCACCTCTTTGCCTTCCTGTTTGCGGTGGCGGCAGGCACGGTGATTGGCGGCCCTGTGGGGGATAAAATTGGACGTAAATATGTGATTTGGGGCTCTATCCTCGGCGTTGCGCCGTTTACGCTTGTTTTACCGTACGCAACGCTGGAATGGACTGGAATATTGACGGTGATTATTGGTTTTATCCTCGCATCGGCATTTTCAGCCATCCTGGTCTACGCGCAGGAGCTGCTGCCGGGACGTATCGGTATGGTTTCCGGCCTCTTTTTTGGTTTTGCCTTTGGCATGGGTGGCCTGGGAGCCGCGGTGTTAGGGATGGTTGCAGACCACACCAGTATCTTCCTGGTTTATAAAATCTGCGCTTTCCTGCCACTTCTTGGGATGTTGACCATATTCCTGCCTGACAACCGTCATAAAGCGTGACTTCACGGCTGCCAAAGTTAAACTTTGGCAGCCGGATAACCTGAGGCCATAAGGCTTTCCTCTCCCTCCCCCCTGCAAATTTACCAAAACATGCACTTTTTCACGCTTATTGCGTTTTTATTCTGATTTCAACAATTATTCATAAACATAAGCGTAAAAATTGTCATAAACTATTAATCGGCTTTTTGGTATTTGCACCAAAAATGGATCACCCATCGCGAAAGGAGACGGAATGCACCACGCCACACCGCTTATCACCACCATTGTTGGTGGACTTGTGCTCGCTTTTATCCTCGGCATGATTGCCAATAAACTGCGTATTTCGCCCCTGGTAGGCTATTTGTTAGCGGGCGTGCTGGCGGGGCCCTTTACGCCGGGTTTTGTGGCGGATACTAAACTGGCACCTGAACTGGCGGAATTGGGCGTGATTCTGCTGATGTTTGGCGTAGGCCTGCATTTCTCGCTGAAGGACCTGATGGCGGTAAAGTCTATCGCCATACCGGGAGCGATCGCCCAGATAGGGGTGGCGACGCTGCTGGGGATGGCGCTTTCGGCGGTGCTGGGCTGGTCGCTGATGACCGGCATCGTGTTTGGGCTGTGTCTTTCAACCGCCAGTACCGTGGTGCTGCTGCGCGCGCTTGAAGAGAGACAGCTAATAGACAGCCAGCGCGGGCAAATCGCGATTGGCTGGCTGATTGTTGAAGATCTGGTGATGGTGTTGACGCTGGTTCTGCTGCCTGCCGTTGCCGGTATGATGGAAAAAGACAACGTCGGTTTTGCCTCGCTGGCGCTGGATATGAGTATCACCATTGGTAAAGTCGTGGCGTTTATCGCCATCATGATGCTGGTGGGCCGCCGTCTGGTGCCGTGGATCATGTCCCGCAGCGCCGCCACGGGCTCGCGTGAACTGTTCACGCTTTCGGTCCTTGCGCTGGCGCTGGGCATTGCCTTTGGCGCCGTCGAGCTGTTTGACGTCTCCTTTGCGCTGGGCGCGTTCTTCGCCGGGATGGTGCTGAACGAGTCCGAGCTGAGCCACCGTGCCGCGCACGATACCCTGCCGCTACGTGATGCATTCGCGGTGCTGTTCTTTGTCTCCGTCGGGATGCTGTTCGACCCGCTGATCCTCATTCAGCAGCCGCTGGCCGTGCTGGGTACGCTGGCAATCATCATCTTTGGTAAGTCCGTTGCCGCCTTCTTCCTGGTGCGGATGTTCGGTCACTCGCCGCGCACGGCGCTGACCATCGCCGCCAGCCTGGCGCAGATTGGCGAGTTCGCCTTTATTCTTGCTGGTCTGGGGATGGCCCTGAACCTGCTGCCACAGGCGGGGCAAAATCTGGTGCTGGCGGGGGCGATCCTCTCCATCATGCTAAACCCGGTATTGTTTGCCCTGCTGGAGAAATATCTCGAGAAGACCGAAACCCTCGAAGAGCAAACCCTGGAAGAAGCGATTGAGGAGGAGAAACAGATCCCCGTAGATATCTGCAACCACGCGCTGCTGGTCGGTTTTGGCCGCGTCGGCAGCCTGCTCGGTGAGAAGCTGATGGCCCAGGGGATCCCCCTGGTAGTGATTGAAACCTCCCGCACTCGCGTCGACGAGCTTCGCGAGCGCGGCATCCGCGCGGTGCTGGGCAACGCGGCTAACGAAGAGATTATGAATCTGGCGCATCTGGACTGCGCTCGCTGGCTGCTGCTCACTATCCCGAACGGTTACGAGGCTGGCGAGATTGTCGCCACAGCCCGTGAAAAATGCCCACATATCGAAATCATTGCCCGCGCCCATTATGATGACGAAGTGGAGTACATCACCGAGCGCGGCGCGAATCAGGTGGTGATGGGTGAGCGTGAGATTGCGAATACAATGCTGACAATGCTGACAAAACCGCCAGTTGAAGAGGCGGTGACGGGTTAAGTTTTGTGCGGCCTGATGCCCTCACCCTGGCCCTCTCCCACAGGGAGAGGGAACAAACACTAAAAACGGCAACCACAGGTTGCCGTTTTGCTTTTACCTGTCCCAATACGCCTCTTCGAGGCTGTCTTCCCGTTCCGGCAGCCCCCGCGTTAAGCGCGGTGAATGCTGGTTCAGCACCTGATAACTCACGCGGTTCGCGTACTTGCACACCTGCGCCAGCGAGGAGTAGGTCAGCCAGTTGAAGGTGTGCTTGCTGGAATTCGGCACATTGGTTTTGTGGTAGGCGTTGGCGGTGATGTCGTGCAGCAGCGCGGCCAGCGCGCCGTCGCCCGCGCCGTTGGTGTTCATGATCTTCTCGGGGCCACCCATATACGGTGCAATGTGGGAGAAGATACGCAGCGGGTTGATGCAGTCTTTATGACGCATGGCGCGGCTGAACTCGTACTGGTTAAATTCGGCGATTGCGCCCGGCAGCAGCGGGTGCTGGGTTTTCCGCTTGCTCTCTTCTTCCGTGAAGCCCGCCATATACAGCCCGACCGGCCCGGCGGTGCAGAGCACCAGATCTACCCAGTCCAGCGCCTTATCAGACGCCAGCAGCGGATCGCTTTCGCCGGTCAGCGCTTCGGCTTCTTCTTCATTCATCGCCAGAATCGAGACGTGTTCTTTCAGGAAGGCCTGCCACCACTCCGGGTTGTCGGCAATGACGAATTTGGTGCCCAGCGTCAGAACCACAGGCACGTTGTATTTCTTCGCGTACTCAATTGCCTTCATGGTTGCGTCCGGCATTGGTTCGCCCGGCTTGCAGCGCACCAGATAGGAGGTCAGTACCAGCGCAGACGCGCCCGCGATCACCTCTTCCGGGATACTTTCAGCGCGCAGCTTGTTCATATGGCCGGGGCTGATGGCAAAGGTACGCTCGCCGGAATCGCTTATCAGCGTAAAGCAGCGGCCAATCGGCCCGTCAACGCCCTGTAAATAGTTCAGATCGGTGCGGCTGGAGGTATTGCACAGGTAGCGGTAGGCGTAGCCACCGATTTCGATATTGCTACACATCACGCCAAGCAGCACCGAGCGGTCGTCTGCCAGGACGGAGTAGTTGTGCATGGTGTTGCCGATGGTGCCGCCGGCAAACTGGTGGGTGATAAGATTTTCGCGCACCAGCTCCTGATACAGCGCTTCAGCAACGTCATCCTCAATCACCAGCGAGTGCCCGGCGCTCAGACCGTAACGTGCGACAAACGCATCATCCACTTTGGCTTCAATGTCCACCAGCGTCTGATCGATACCGACCACCCAGGCAGCGCTGGTTTCGCTTTCCTGCTGAATTTGCTGTAACAGCGGATCGCGGGCATCGACGGGGAAATAGTGTTTGGACTTACGTTTACCGGGAAATTTCATGGTCTGAACTGTGCAAAGAATACGGGCCGGGAATGGTAGCACAAACCCGGCCCGTAACGCGATCAGCGGCGGGTGGTGACCAGTGAGACCATCATGTCGATGTGTTCAGGGGAGTCGTTAAGCGCAGGAATGTATTCGTATTTCGTTCCGCCCGCCTCCATAAAGAACTCTTTGTTCTGGACAGCAATCTCTTCCAGCGTTTCCAGACAGTCCGCCGAGAAGCCCGGCGACATCACCTGAATGTGCTTCACGCCCTTCTCGCCCAGCATCTTAAGCGTTTCATCAGTATACGGCGTTAGCCACGGCTCGCGGCCAAAGCGCGACTGGAAGGTCATCATCACCTTCTCAGGCGGCAGGCCGAGGGCGGAGACCAGCTCGCGGGTGGTATCGCGGCAACGTTGGGGGTAATCATCCCCTTCGTTCGCGAAACGCTGCGGAATACCGTGATAGGAGAGCAGCAGCAGATCCGGCTCGCCGTGTTTTTCAAACGACGCGCGCGCGCTGCTGGCAAGCGCCTGAATGTACAGCTCGTTATCGGCGTAGTCGCGGATAAAGGTGATACCCGGTATACGGCGGCGGGTCGCCAGAATGCGCGCCAGTTCGTCCCAGACGGCAGCCACCGTGGAGCACGAATACTGCGGATAAAGGGCCAGCACCACAATGTGTTCAACGCCCTGCGCCAGCAGAGAGTCGACGGCGCTTTCCAGGGACGGCTTACCGTAGCTCATGCCGAGCGCAACGGGCATGTCCGGCAGGCGGGCGGCCAGCGCCTTCTCCTGACGACGGCTGTAGACCATCAGCGGCGAGCCCTCTTCCATCCACACGGACTGATAGAGCTTTGCCACACGCGGGGAACGAATCGGCAGAATGACGCCACGCAGCAGTGGCCACCACAGCAGTCTTGGGGTATCCACGACGCGCGTGTCGCTTAAAAATTGTCGCAGGTAGCGTTTGACCGCCGCTGGAGTAGGTGCTTCTGGGGTGCCCAGATTGGCAAGCAGGATGCCGGTTTTCGCCTGACTCATTCACGCCTCTTAACCATTTGATAGGCTGTCAATTGTAGCGGAAATGCGTTTAAACGAAACCCATTGCTGTAATAGGTAAGATGAGAATTTTTCTCACCCGGGGCTCCGGGTGAGAGAGGTGCGCTTAGCCGAGGATTTTTTCCAGCTCTGCACGTACGTCAGCCACGGCTTTGGTGCCGTCCACTTTCGCGTATTTGGTGTTACCCGCCTGCGCTTCTTTGGTGTAGTAGCCGATCAGCGGTGCGGTCATCTGATGGTATTCCACCAGGCGTTTACGCACGGTTTCTTCCTGATCGTCTTTACGGGTGGTCAGCTCTTCGCCGGTCACGTCGTCTTTGCCTTCAACCTTAGGTGGATTGAATTTGATGTGGTAAACGCGGCCAGAGGCAGCGTGCACGCGACGGCCAACGATACGGTCAACGATCAGCTCGTCCGGTACGTCGAACTCCAGCACGTAATCCACGTTGATGCCCGCTTCTTTCATGGCGTCAGCCTGAGGAATGGTGCGCGGGAAGCCGTCCAGCAGGAAACCGTTACGGCAGTCTTCCTGAGCAATGCGCTCTTTAACCAGCGCGATAACCAGTTCGTCGGTCACCAGTTTGCCTGCGTCCATGATGTCTTTAGCTTGTTTACCCAGCTCGGAGCCAGATTTAACAGCGGCGCGCAGCATGTCACCGGTGGAGATTTGCGGAATACCGTATTTCTCCATGATGAACTGAGCCTGAGTTCCTTTACCCGCGCCCGGAGCGCCAAGCAGAATAATACGCATTGCGAAAATCCCCTCAAAAGTCGATTCAATTTTTCAAAAAGCGCTAAACAATACCACCAGAACGGGTATGGCTCAAGGAAGGCGGGAAGGCTGAAACGGTTAACGGGGGGAGATAATTTGGCTTCGGGCGGTCTGGTGCCCTCACCCTAACCCTCTCCCACAGGGAGAGGGAACTCTTTCACCCTCTCCCTGTGGGAGAGGGCCGGGGTGAGGGAAGATTACGCCAGCAGCAGCGCATTCACACGTTTAATGAACAGGTTAGGATCTTCCAGCGTACCGCGCTCGGCCAGCAGGGACTGATCCAGCAGCAGTTCAACCCACTCCGCAAAGCGGGCGTCGTCCTGGGTATCCGCCGCGCGTTTCACCAGCGGGTGATCCGGATTAAGCTCAAAGATATATTTCACATCTGGCACGGCCTGGCCCGCCGCAGCGAACAGTTTCGCCATCTGGGTGCTCATTTCGTCCGCATCGGTGGTGACAATGGCTGGCGTATCGGTCAGACGGTGCGTGAAGCGCACCTCTTTCACGCGGTCGCCCAGCAGCGTTTTCACGCGCTCAACGAACGGCTCCAGCGCCTTCTCGGCTTCTTTCGCGCTGTCGTCCACTTCATCCGCCAGCTTATCGATAGACTCGTCGGCTTTGGCAACGGACTGGAAGGATTTACCGTCGAACTCGGTCAGGTAGTTCATCATCCACTCGTCGATGCGGTCAGACAGCAGCAGCACTTCGATGCCTTTCTTACGCAGCAGTTCCAGATGCGGGCTGCTCTTCGCTGCCGCATAGCTGTCGGCGGTGATGTAGTAGATCTTCTCCTGCCCTTCTTTCATGCGGGAGACGTACTCTTCGAGCGACACGGTCTGGGCGGAGGAGTCGTTGTGCGTAGAGGCGAAGCGCAGCAGTTTAGCGATAGCTTCCACGTTCGCGGTGTCTTCCGCCGGACCTTCTTTCAGCACCAGGCCAAACTGTTTCCAGAAGGTCTGGTATTTTTCCGCATCGTCCTTCGCCAGTTTTTCCAGCATCTGCAACGCACGTTTGGTCAGGGCGTTGCGCAGGTTACGGGTGACGGTGCTGTCCTGAAGAATTTCACGGGAGACGTTCAGCGGCAGATCGTTGGAGTCTATCAGGCCACGCACAAAGCGCAGGTAGTTCGGCATGAACTGCTCGGCGTCGTCCATAATGAACACGCGCTGCACGTACAGCTTCAGGCCGTGCTTGTGATCGCGGTTCCACATGTCCCACGGCGCCTGCGCCGGAATGTACAGCAGGCTGGTGTACTCCTGCTTCCCTTCAACACGGTTGTGGCTCCAGGTCAGCGGATCGGTGAAGTCGTGGGCGATGTGCTTGTAAAACTCGTTGTACTCGTCGTCTTTAATTTCAGCTTTATTACGCGTCCACAGCGCCTGCGCCTTGTTGATTTTCTCCCAGGAAACCACGGTTTCGCCGTCTTTCTCTTCCTGTTTTTCAATCTCAACCGGCAGCGCGATATGGTCGGAATACTTACTGATGATGGAGCGTACGCGCCAGTCGTTCAGGAAATCGTCTTCGCCTTCACGCAGGTGCAGGGTGATTTCGGTGCCGCGATCCGCTTTGGTGATGTCATCAACGGTGTATTCACCTTCACCTTTAGACTCCCACAGCACGCCGTTCTCGGCGCTGTCGCCCGCGGCGCGGGTGCGCACGGTGACTTTGTCCGCCACGATGAACGCCGAGTAGAAGCCTACGCCGAACTGACCGATCAGCTGGCTGTCTTTCGCCTGGTCAGAGCCCATGGACTCAAGGAACGCTTTGGTGCCGGATTTGGCGATGGTTCCGAGGTGGTCAATCACCTCGTCGCGGTTCATCCCGATGCCGTTATCGGCGATGGTCAGGGTGCGGTTCTCTTTATTAAACGAGACGCGCACGCGCAGCTCGCCGTCGCCTTCATACAGATCCGGGTTAGACAGCGCGCGGAAGCGCAGCTTGTCCGCCGCATCAGAGGCGTTGGAAATCAGCTCACGCAGGAAGATTTCTTTGTTGGAATACAGGGAATGGATCATCAGGTGCAGAAGCTGTTTTACTTCTGACTGGAAACCACGGGTTTCTTGTCCTTTCATCTAAGTCGACCTCAACAATGCCATTTAATGGGGTTGTAAAACGTTGAGTGAGAGATGGGGATAAGGGGAGGAATTTTCAAGCGGAGGCCGCGCGCGCAGCCTCCGTTTGGTCAGAAAATAATCTTGTGACGTCCGGCCAGCGAGTGTGACAGCGTGGTGCCGTCGACCATCTCCAGCTCACCGCCGACCGGCACGCCGTGGGCGATGCGGCTGGCGTCAACGCCGTACTGCGCGCACAGTTCGGCGATGTAGTTGGCGGTTGCTTCCCCTTCCACCGTCGGGTTGGTGGCGAGGATCACCTCTTTGATGGTTTCCGACTCCAGGCGCTGCTCCAGGCGGTCAAGACCGATATCGTCCGGGCCGATGCCGTCCAGCGGGGAGAGATGCCCCATCAGCACGAAATAGCGGCCGGAAAACTGCCCGGTTTGTTCGATGGCGTAGATGTCCGCCGGACTCTCCACCACGCAAATCTGACCGTTTTCCTGACGACGCGGGTTCGTGCAGATGTTACATACGTCCTGCTCGGTAAAGGTCCGGCAATCCGCACAGTGGCCAATTTCTGACATGGCGCGGGTCAGAGCCTGCGCCAGGCGCATCCCGCCGCTGCGGTCGCGCTGCAATAGCGTAAACGCCATACGCTGCGCCGACTTCGGGCCAACGCCCGGCAGGCAGCGCAGTGCTTCCATTAACTGCGTGAGCAGCGGACTGGTTTGCATCAGAATGGCATCTTAAAGCCCGGCGGCAGTTGCATACCGCTGGAAACAGAGGCCATTTTCTCTTTCTGGGTTTCGTCGATACGGCGAGCGGCATCGTTAAACGCGGCTGCAACCAGATCTTCCAGCATCTCTTTGTCGTCTTCGAGCAGGCTCGGGTCGATTTCAACGCGACGGCAGTTATGCGCACCGTTGATGGTCACCTTGACCAGACCGGCACCGGATTCACCCGTGACTTCCAGCTGAGCGATCTCTTCCTGCATCTTCTGCATTTTTTCCTGCATCTGCTGAGCCTGCTTCATCAGGCCACCCAGACCGCCTTTTCCACCAAACATAGGCTTCTCTCTTCTTTCACGTTAAGGATTACAACCGTAAGTCAGACTCACGATCAAATGGGGCGAATACTCTCTTCATCCAGATCGGCGTCGAAGAACCGGCGCAGGGTCTGGATGTTGTTATCCGCAATTATCGCCTCGCGCGCCTGCGCGAGCTTCTCTTCATAAATGGCCTGACGCCACTCGAGCGGCGTTTTCACCGCCGGATTATCATCTTCAATGATAGTCAATTCAACCGGTACACCCTGTAATGCGGTAAGCGCCTCGGCCAGCGCCTTTTGCGCGCCAGGGGAATTCAGGTGGCGTTGACCCGGACGCAGGTGCAAACGCACCTGATTGCCGTCCTGCTCTTTCCAGGCATTCAGCGCGACCTGCTCCACCAGCTTCGGCAGTTGCAGTTTGCTGACCTCGGCGGCCCAGGCATCGCGCTCAATGGACTCTTCCGCGAGCTTCGCGGACAGCTCCGGCGTTTTTTCATGCTCCAGCGCCTTTTTCAGCGCTTTTGGCGTGGCGACCACTTCCTTGACCGTTTCAACAACGGTGGTCGCCTTCCAGCGGTATGCCTCTTCTTTCGCCGGGGCTTTTTGCTCGAGCGCGGACGGTGCCGGACGCGACTGCACGCGCTCCGTTACCGAGGCCAGTCGTTCAAGCGCGGCGTTGTTCACCGGCCGCGCTCTTGCAGGCGCTGCCGGTTCACTCTTTTTTGGTTTGGTTGCTCCCTGCGCACGTTGCAACTGGCTTCGTGCGGCAAGCACCGAACTGGTGGCATCCGACAGCGGCACGTTTTGCGGCGGCGGCGATGCCGGTTGCGGTGGCACCTGCTGCGGTGACATTACCGCGGTCGGCGCTACCGGCGCAAAGGACTGCCGGGGCGTTTCCGGCTCCGGCAGTGGCTTGCGCGGATGGAAGGCCAGCGCGCGCAGCAGCGTCATTTCAACGCCCATCCGGCGATCCGGTGCAAACGGCAGCTCTTTGCGGCCAATCAGCAGCGTCTGATAATAAAGCTGAACGTCAGCCGGCGGCACGGTGCGCGCAAGTTCACGCATCCGCTGTTCAATGGTCGCCATGTCCGCGCCAATGGCCGACGGAGACAGTTGCAGCATCGCCACGCGGTGCAGCAGGCTGAGCATCTCGACCAGCAGCGCTTCCCACTCAATGCCACGGGCAGCAGCGTCGTTGACGAGCGCCATCACTCGCTCACCGTTGGCGGCAATCATCGCTTCAATAAGCGACAGCGCCTGATCGTCATCCAGCGTGCCGAGCATGGTACTGACCGCGTCGGTGGAGAGTTTACCGTCACCGCTGGCAATCGCCTGGTCGGTCAGGCTCAGCGCATCGCGCAGGCTGCCATCCGCGGCACGGGCCAGCAGTTGCAGCGCACGCGGTTCATGGACAATGTGCTCTTCATCGAGGATATGCTCAAGCTGAGCGCGGATCTGCTCAACGTCGAGCGCCTTCAGATGGAATTGCAGGCAGCGCGAGAGGATCGTGACCGGCAGCTTTTGCGGATCGGTGGTCGCCAGCAGGAATTTGACATGCGCAGGCGGCTCTTCCAGCGTTTTCAGCAGGGCGTTGAAGCTGTGGCGCGACAGCATGTGCACTTCATCGATCAGATAGACCTTGAAGCGGCCGCGCGCCGGGGCGTACTGCACGTTGTCGAGCAGATCGCGGGTATCTTCCACTTTGGTGCGCGAGGCGGCGTCGATCTCAATCAGATCGACAAAACGCCCCTGCTCGATCTCACGACAGTTGTCGCACACGCCGCACGGGGTGGCGGTGATCCCGGTTTCGCAGTTCAGACCTTTTGCCAGCAGACGGGCAATAGAGGTTTTACCGACGCCGCGGGTGCCGGAAAAAAGATAGGCGTGATGGATGCGACCTAGCGACAAGCCGTTCGCCAGGGCCGTCAGCACATGTTCCTGACCGACAACGTCAGCAAAGGTTTGTGGTCGCCATTTACGGGCTAACACCTGATAACTCATGGGCAGGCTCTGCAACGCTGGAAGGTGAATTAATGGAGGGGAATGCTATCACAACCTCACCCATTGAGCGAGGTTGTGAGATACGGGATTAATGTCCCGGGAATGGCACCAGGCTGTAGCTGGTAATACCCTGTTTTTCCAGGCGCTGCTCGCCGCCGAGATCGAACAGGTTGATGATGAATGCCGCGTCGGTCACTTCCCCGCCCAGACGACGGATCAGCTTCACGGTCGCTTCGATGGTGCCGCCGGTTGCCAGCAGATCGTCCACCACCAGCACTTTGTCGCCTGGCTTGATGGCATCAACGTGAATTTCCAGCTGATCGGTGCCGTATTCCAGCTCATAGCTCTCAGCAATGGTTTCACGCGGCAGTTTGCGCGGCTTACGCACCGGCACAAAACCCACGCCCATCGCCAGCGCAACCGGTGCGCCAAACAGGAAGCCACGGGCTTCAGTACCTACTACTTTGGTGATCCCGGCGTTTTTATAACGCTCAACCAGCAGTTCAATGCTGAGGGCGTACGCTTTCGGGTCTTCCAGCAAGCTGGTGACATCGCGGAAAAGAATGCCAGGTTTTGGATAGTCCTGGATACTTTTGATGCTATTTTTCAGATATTCAAGCTGCTGTGCAGTTGCGGTCATCGGTTTGTGCCTAAATGAAACAGTGTTACTCACGGCGCGCGACGAGTCGATCAAAGTAACAGTTGTTTAACCTTTGACCAGGCGCACCTGTGCTCGAAAACGGTCGAATTTACTGGCTGTGCGCCATAATTGCAACCGCCATGATGAGGCTTCAGTGCTTTTGTTGCTTTTCATCAACCACGGGGATCCGCCACATAAAGATCAGCAGGCAAACCAGGATCGCCAGCAGCAGAATGCGCACCCACATCATTTTCACCAGCCATAACGAGACGGCGAAGGTGATCAGGATGAAGGCAATGGCGCGCGGCTTGGCCCCGGGCGGCATGGCCCGGTGTTTTTGCCAGTGCCGCAGGTAGCCGCCAAACCACGAGCGGTACAGAAGCCAGTGGTGAAAACGCGGCGACGAGCGGGCGAAGCACCAGGCGGCCAACAGGATAAACGGGGTGGTCGGCAGCAAGGGCAAAACCACACCCAGCGTACCCAGCACTACCGCGAGCCAGCCAATGATGATTAAAATAGTACGCTGCATAATGCGAATCGTTATCAAACTGAACGGCTACTTTACCACTGGAGAGCGCCTTGAAAACAGCACTGCTTCTTGAGAGGCTGCAAAATCAGCTGATCGCGCTGCGGGCGCAGGCCACGCCGTTGATGGGCCACGCCACGCTGAAACCGCGCTTTGACCGACAGCTCTTCCGCACCCGCAGCACCGTCATTGAGGATTATCTTGCTGAAGCGCAGACCAATCTCGACGAGCTTCGTCACGCGGTTGAGAGTGAACAGCAGGAACATGTCGCGTGGCTTGCGGAGCATCTTACCGAGCAGATCACCGCCCTGCACCGGGAAATCGCCGCCTGGCCGCTGCGCGCGTGGGACAGCGCCTCGCCGGGGCTCGGAAAATGGCAGCGCAAGCGGCTGGAGAACCAGGAGTTTGAGCGCCGTCTGTTTGAGATGAAGCGCGAGCGCGAAGCCCGCCTGAACACCAGCGAAACGCTGGAAGAGCAGCAGTTATTAATGCGTGAAATCAGCGCGCTGGAAGGCCGCATCGTCCGCTGCCGTCAGGCGCTGGATGAGATTGAACGCGTCATTGAACGCCTGACCCGTTAACAGGAGCCACTGATGTCACTGGAAAATGCCCCCGACGAGGTCAAGCTGGCCGTCGATTTAATTATGCTGCTGGAGAATCACGAGATCCCGGCGGAGACGGTGCTGAAAGCGCTGGAGATTGTGCGACGAGATTTTGAGGGGAAACTTCCCCCTCACCCTACCCTCTCCCCAGAGGAGAGAGGGAAATAGATTAGGCGGGAGTAGGGTCGTCCCCCTTAATCTCGCGCTTCACTTCCGTATGCTCATCGCCTTTCTCGTTGCGCAGATGAACCTCAAGCTGGTTAAAGGCGATATTAATATCGTTTTCACGACACAGACGGTCAATGGTGCGGTTCAGCTCATCGACGGTGTAGCTGCGATCGCGCAGTTCGCGTACGTACAGGCGCAGCTCATGATCCAAAGTGCTCGGCCCGAAGGTGGTGAAGAATACCGCTGGCGCAGGATCGTGCATCACTTTTGGATGGTCAGCTGCCGCCTTCAGCAGTACCTCTTTCACCTTGTCCAGATCCGAGCCATAGGCCACCCCGAGTCGGATCACCACGCGAGTGGTGGTATCCGAGAGCGACCAGTTGATCAGACGCTCGGTCACAAACGCTTTGTTCGGGATGATCACCTCTTTACGATCGAAGTCGGTAATGGTGGTCGCACGAATGCGGATCTTGCTGACGGTCCCGGAGAAAGTACCGATGGTGACGGTATCGCCGATACGCACCGGACGTTCGAACAGGATAATCAGGCCAGAGACAAAGTTACCGAAGATCTCCTGCAAGCCGAAGCCCAGACCCACCGACAACGCCGCCGCCAGCCACTGGAGTTTATCCCACGAGACGCCCAGCGAGCCGAATACCATCATCGCCCCGACAATAATAATGACGTAGTTCAGGATGGTGGTAATGGCGTACGACGCCCCCTGACGCAGGTTCAGCCTTGAGAGCACCAGCACTTCCAGCAGACCCGGCAGGTTGCGGATCAACGCCCAGGCAACCACTGACGACACCAGCGCAAAGAGCAGGCTGCCCATGGTGACGCTTTTCATTACCGCAGCGCCCGCTTCGGTACCGTTGTATTGCCAGAGCGTGATACTGTCGAGGTAGGCGAAGACGGTAATTAAATCAGACCAGATGGCCCAGAACATCACCGCAAACAGGGCGATCATCACCAGCATGGTAATACGCATCGTTTGCTGGTTAACCTGCTCCAGAGCAATGGTCGGCTCTTCCTGCGGCTCTGCCCCTTCAGCCCCCTCTTTCACCTGATGCTGCCGACGGGCAACAGCACGACGATACGCAATGCGGCGCGCCGCCACGCTCAAACCACGCAGCACGGTCTGGAACAGCAGGTTCCATACAATCACCAGATAAACCGTTTCGATCCAGCGGCCGGACAGACGCAGCGTGGTATAGAAGTAACCCGTCGCCGTCAGCACCATCAGCGCCAGAGGAATGATCGCCAGTACCGTTACGGTAGCCAGACGAAGATTGTGGGACTCTTTATCCCGCCAGCTGTCGCGGCACATTGGCCACATCAGAACGGCAATCAGCAGCAGGTTCAGCATAATCACCAGTTGCCCCAGCACGTCATCCATCAGGTGCAGCGGGGAAAGCTCCGCCACAACTGACCAGAAGTGCAGCGGCAGCAGCGCGAGGCTGATGCGCACAATCTGGCGACGCCAGTGGCTGGTGAGTTTTTCCGGCATGTTGAAGTGGCGGACGGCGACGCCATCTTTTTCCAGCACTTTCCAGCACAGACCAAACACCAGCCAGAACAGCGCCAGCTTCTTGCTGAACGCCCACAGCAGATCGCTGATATTCAGCTGCATGGTCAGCAGGATCAGGCCCACGGCGAGTATCAACAGGCAGACCGGCAGAGCACGGATCAGATCGATCAGGATCGCTTTCGGGGTGTGCAGCTGGCTGTCGTTACGCAGTTGCCCCACTTCCGAGGCCAGCTTCGCCTGGTACTGTTTCAGCCATTTCAAACGCCAGCGTATGACGCCAGCGATGAGCAGCAAAGGCAGCCCCGTCAGGAAGGCAATCATCACCGCAGGCCAGGCTTTCTCCCAGTTCACGGTAATTTTCATGCTTTTGATCTGGGATTTCAGCGTTTCCGGGAAAGATTTAAACCAGTCCCAGTCCATGGGTTTATTGCTGTTCACCCAGAAAATCTGCTGGGTCAGGATCTCCTGGAGGCTTTTAGAAACGCTCACCAGCTGCTGCTGGTTGATTTGCAGGTTAATCGCCATCATCAGCTGGTTGCCCAGCTGCTTGTTAAGCTGATCGAGCAATTCGCGGCGCATGTCCACCACCTGCAACAGCGCGTCGTGAACTTCAGCGTTCACTTCACCTGAATGGCCCTCTTCCACTTTGGCAACGAAGGTATCGCTCTGAAATAGCGCATCGCGCTGCTGGTTAACGTCAAACTGTTCAAGACGCAAATCCGCAATGCGGTTGGTCATGTCTTCCAGCTCGTCGGCGGACGGCAGCGTCTGCTGTTGCTGGTAGAGAATGCGCGACAGCAGCAGGCTGCCCTTCAGGACGGCAATCTGCTCCTTGACGTTGCGCTCGGCCTGCAAAGCGCGATCCAGCCAGTTTTTGACCTTAATATTTTGCTGCACCAGCGCGCTGCCGTTTTCAGTCGCCTGAATCAGACGCTCGCTCAGCTGGTGGTTAATCTCCAGCTCCTGCTTCACCAGCGGGTTGGCCTGAATACGGGCCGTCTCGTCTGGCGAAACCGCTTCCTGCGCCGTTTTTTCAGTCAGCGTCAGGCGCTTGCTGTTCACCGCTTCCTGCAACAGCTGAAGCTGATGCTCAAGCCGGTTGATATTCGCGGTCACGTAGTCACGCTGTTTTTGCAGCGCATCCTGTAGCACCGTGTTGCCTTCCAGGCTCTTACGCTGCTGTTCAATCTCCGCGTTTAGCAGCGTCTGCTGGATGTTCAACAGCGTTTGCTGGCTGGGACGAAGCGCCCCTTCCCCCACGGTGATGCCATTCAGACGGTTACGTATCTGCTGTAGCTGTTGCGACGCCGAGTACATGGCGTTCTGCACGCGCTCAGGCTGGGTTTGCAGCGAAACCAGCTGGCTGTTGTAGGTTGAGAGATCGGACTGCGCCGTTTGCAGATCGTCCAGCAGCTGCGCCACGCGCGACTCAAGCTGGCGCAACGACAGCGTGGCAAGCGTTTTTCGGGTTTCATCGTCGTTATCGACGTCGCTGAGCGCACTCAGCGCCTCCGTTGCCTTACGCATGTTCTCCGGCGCCTGAGCGACCTTCTGCCGTAGCTGGGCTGTTTCGGCTTTGATGCGATCGATCTTGTCCAGCGTTTCCAGGGTTTCCGTCAGATCCTGCTGAACGAGTTTTTCCTGGGCGGAGAGATCTTTTTGCTTATTCAGGGTGTCGAGTTGCGACTGAACATCAGCACGCGTGGGAATGTCACTGCCATTGTCTGCACGGGCCCATGAAAGCGGCGCGGCTGCAAAGTAAAACAGCAGGATCAAAAACAGGGCCAGAACAGGATGTTGCGAGCGATTGATGTGCAGCATAGTTGTGAATGTGATGTGAGAAATGACCGGAAATAGTCGGGCATGAAGGATATCACGCCCGGCTGAAGCAGAATAGTACGACGGAAAGGGTCTACGATTTTTCCCATGCCCGATCAGGCAGAGCGCGGGCTATGTTTACTTTGAAGGGTCGGACAGAGCTGGCACATCTCAAGAAAAATTTCGACGTAGCTGCGCGCCTCTGATCTGAGATCGAACGACTCCGGAGCAAAAAGCCAGTTTTCCATCAGGCCGGAAATATAGCTGCGCATCAGGATCGCAGCCCGGCGGGTGAGTAATGTGGCAGGAAGCATTTTGGCCTGCATGCACTCCGTGAGGACCTGTTCGATGCGATCGTAGCTTTCCAGACACAGGTCGCGCTGCGCCTGCTGAACCACCGCCATTTCACCAACGAACTCACATTTATGGAAGATGATTTCCATCATCAGACGACGACGCTCTTCAACAACCGTCGCTTCAAGGATATATACTAGAATTTCTCTTAACACTGAGAGTGGATCGTGAGGGAATTTTGCCCGATACTCACTCTCAAGATCGCTAATGCTGGACTCTGAAAGCTCCCAGATTTCACCAAACAGATCGGACTTGTCTTTGAAATGCCAGTAAATCGCTCCCCGCGTGACGCCCGCGGCCTGAGCAATCTGTGCCAGCGAGGTTGCCGAAACACCCTGCTGTGAGAACAAACGCATTGCCACATCCAGAATGTGTTGTCGGGTTTCCAGCGCTTGTTGTTTGGTTTTTCGTGCCATACGTTGATGAATTTACAGGAGTCAGATTTACATACATTTATGAATGTATGTACCATAGCATGACGATAATATAAACGCAGCAATGGGTTTTAGACTCAGGACCCTTGATCAATTTGAAATCGGACACTCGAGGTTTACATATGAACAAAAACAGAGGGTTAACGCCTCTGGCGGTCGTTCTGATGCTCTCAGGCAGCTTAGCGCTTACAGGATGTGACGACAAACAGGCTCAACAAGGAGCTCAGCAGGTGCCAGAAGTTGGCGTCGTGACGCTCAAATCCGAACCTCTCCAGATGACAACAGAACTACCGGGCCGCACCAGCGCCTACCGCATTGCGGAAGTGCGTCCGCAGGTGAGCGGTATCATCCTGAAACGTAACTTCACCGAAGGCGGTGATGTCAAGGCAGGCGAGTCTCTGTATCAGATTGATCCAGCAACCTATCAGGCGTCTTATGAGAGCGCTAAGGGCGATCTGGCTAAAGCCGAAGCGGCAGCCAAAATCTCGCAGCTGACGTTGAATCGTTACAAGAAACTGCTCGGCACGCAGTACATCAGCCAACAGGATTACGATTCTGCCCTGGCCGATGCACAGCAAGCCAACGCAGCCGTTGTGGCGGCGAAAGCGGCGGTAGAAACCGCGCGTATTAACCTGGCTTACACCAAAGTGACCTCCCCTATCAGTGGTCGCATTGGTAAATCTGCCGTCACCGAAGGTGCGCTGGTGCAGAACGGTCAAACCAACGCGCTGGCCACCGTGCAGCAGCTTGACCCGATCTACGTTGACGTCACCCAGTCCAGCAACGATTTCCTGCGTCTCAAACAGGAGCTGGCTAACGGCACCCTGAAACAGGAAAACGGTAAAGCCAAAGTGGAACTGGTTACCAACGACGGTATCAAGTTCTCACAGACTGGCACACTGGAATTTTCTGATGTGACCGTCGATCAGACCACCGGCTCTATCACCATCCGGGCCATTTTCCCTAATCCGGATAAAACCCTGCTGCCGGGTATGTTCGTACGCGCCCGTCTTGAGGAAGGGACTAACCCAAGCGCCATTCTGGTTCCTCAGCAAGGTGTGACCCGTACGCCACGCGGCGATGCGAGCGCACTGGTTGTGGGTGCCGATAACAAAGTCGAAACGCGCAATATCACTGCAACGCAGGCGATTGGCGACAAGTGGCTGGTAACGGAAGGTCTGAAAGATGGCGATCGCGTAATTATTACTGGTTTGCAAAAAGTTCGTCCTGGTGCGCAGGTCAAAGCTCAGGAAGTGAAATCTGACGACAAACAACAAGCGTCGGCCGCTGGCCAGTCAGAACAAACCAAGTCTTAACTTAAACAGGAGCCGTTAAGACATGCCTAATTTCTTTATCGATCGCCCCATATTTGCGTGGGTGATCGCCATAATCATCATGCTGGCCGGGGGACTTGCGATCCTGAAGCTGCCTGTCGCGCAATATCCAACGATTGCGCCGCCGGCAGTGACGATTTCCGCAACCTACCCGGGCGCTGATGCCAAAACGGTGCAGGATACCGTTACGCAGGTTATCGAACAGAACATGAACGGTATCGATAACCTGATGTACATGTCCTCCAACAGTGACTCAACCGGTACGGTTCAGATCACCCTCACCTTTGAATCCGGTACGGATGCGGACATTGCACAGGTTCAGGTGCAGAACAAATTGCAGCTGGCGATGCCTCTGCTGCCGCAGGAAGTACAACAGCAGGGCGTGAGTGTCGAGAAATCGTCCAGTAGCTTCCTGATGGTTGTCGGCGTGATCAACACCAACGGCACCATGACGCAGGAGGATATTTCCGACTACGTGGGCGCCAACATGAAGGACGCCATCAGCCGTACGTCTGGTGTGGGTGACGTTCAGCTGTTCGGTTCCCAGTACGCGATGCGTATCTGGATGGATCCGAATAAACTGAACAACTTCCAGCTGACGCCGGTTGACGTTATCAGCGCAATTAAAGCGCAGAACGCCCAGGTTGCCGCCGGTCAGTTGGGTGGTACACCGCCGGTGAAAGGCCAGCAGCTTAACGCGTCGATCATCGCGCAAACGCGTCTGACCTCCGCCGATGAGTTCAGCAAAATTCTGCTGAAGGTGAATCAGGACGGTTCGCAGGTTCGCCTGCGTGACGTGGCGAAGGTTGAGCTGGGCGGTGAGAACTACGACATCATTGCGAAGTTCAACGGTAAACCGGCTTCCGGTCTGGGTATCAAACTGGCGACGGGCGCGAACGCCCTGGACACCGCGACGGCTATCCGTGCAGAACTGAAGAAGATGGAACCGTTCTTCCCGTCAGGTCTGAAAATCGTTTATCCGTATGACACCACGCCATTCGTTAAAATTTCGATTCACGAAGTGGTGAAAACCCTGGTTGAGGCGATCATTCTCGTCTTCCTGGTGATGTACCTGTTCCTGCAAAACTTCCGCGCAACGCTGATCCCAACCATCGCCGTGCCGGTTGTACTGCTCGGGACCTTCGCGGTGCTGGCGATATTTGGCTACTCGATAAACACCCTGACGATGTTCGGGATGGTGCTCGCCATCGGCCTGCTGGTGGATGACGCCATCGTGGTGGTCGAAAACGTCGAGCGTGTCATGGCGGAAGAAGGCCTGCCGCCGAAGGAAGCAACCCGTAAATCAATGGGCCAGATCCAGGGCGCGCTGGTCGGTATCGCGATGGTACTGTCTGCGGTATTTATCCCGATGGCCTTCTTTGGCGGCTCTACCGGTGCGATTTACCGTCAGTTCTCCATCACCATTGTTTCGGCGATGGCGCTGTCGGTACTGGTTGCACTGATCCTGACGCCAGCCCTGTGCGCGACGATGCTGAAGCCGATTCAGAAAGGCGGTCACGGCGAGCATAAAGGCTTCTTCGGCTGGTTCAACCGCATGTTTGATAAGAGTACGCACCACTACACCGACAGCGTGGGTAACATCCTGCGCAGCACCGGTCGTTACCTGCTGCTCTATATCATCATCGTGGTGGGCATGGCTTTCCTGTTCGTTCGTCTGCCAAGCTCGTTCCTGCCAGATGAAGACCAGGGCGTGTTCCTGAGTATGGCTCAGCTTCCGGCCGGTGCGACGCAAGAGCGTACGCAAAAGGTGCTGGATGAGATGACCGACTACTTCCTGACCAAAGAGAAAGACAACGTCGAATCCGTGTTTGCGGTTAACGGCTTTGGCTTCGCGGGTCGTGGTCAGAACACCGGTATCGCCTTCGTTTCTCTGAAAGACTGGTCTGAACGTCCGGGCGCAGAGAACAAGGTAGAAGCCATTACCGGCCGCGCGATGGGCACCTTCTCACAGATTAAAGATGCGATGGTCTTCGCCTTTAACCTGCCAGCGATTGTTGAACTGGGTACGGCGACCGGCTTCGACTTCCAGCTGATTGACCAGGGCGGTCTGGGCCACGAAAAACTGACTCAGGCGCGTAACCAGCTGTTTGGCGAGGTGGCAAAACACCCTGACCTGCTGGTGGGCGTTCGCCCTAACGGTCTGGAAGATACGCCGCAGTACAAGATCGATATCGACCAGGAAAAAGCGCAGGCGCTGGGTGTTTCCATCAGCGACATTAATACCACGCTGGGTGCAGCCTGGGGTGGCAGCTACGTCAACGACTTCATCGACCGTGGTCGCGTGAAGAAAGTCTACGTGATGTCCGAAGCGCAATACCGTATGCTGCCGAACGATATCAACAACTGGTATGTTCGCGGCAGCGATGGCCAGATGGTGCCGTTCTCCGCCTTCTCAACCTCGCGCTGGGAATACGGTTCACCGCGTCTGGAGCGTTATAACGGCTTGCCATCGATGGAAATCCTCGGTCAGGCAGCGCCGGGCCGAAGCACCGGTGAAGCCATGAACCTGATGGAAGAACTGGCCAGCAAACTGCCTGCGGGTGTCGGCTACGACTGGACCGGCATGTCCTACCAGGAACGTCTGTCCGGTAACCAGGCCCCTGCCCTGTACGCCATTTCACTGATTGTGGTGTTCCTGTGTCTGGCGGCATTGTATGAGAGCTGGTCGATTCCATTCTCCGTTATGCTGGTGGTTCCGCTGGGGGTTATCGGTGCGCTGCTTGCCGCAACGTTCCGTGGGCTGACCAACGACGTTTACTTCCAGGTGGGCCTGCTGACAACCATTGGCCTGTCGGCGAAGAACGCGATACTAATCGTCGAATTCGCCAAAGATCTGATGGAGAAAGAAGGAAAAGGCCTGATTGAAGCAACGCTGGAAGCCGTTCGTATGCGTTTGCGTCCAATCCTGATGACCTCTCTGGCATTTATCCTCGGCGTTATGCCGCTGGTTATCAGCTCCGGCGCGGGCTCCGGCGCACAGAACGCAGTAGGTACCGGCGTAATGGGTGGGATGGTAACCGCGACCGTTCTTGCGATCTTCTTCGTACCGGTGTTCTTCGTGGTGGTTCGCCGCCGCTTCAGCCGTAAGAATGAAGACGTTGAGCACAATCATTCGGTAGAACATCACTGATACCGGTTTCACATGATAAAAAGGCCGCATTTGCGGCCTTTTTCTTTTTCAGAAAAAATCATAAAATAGACCTATTGCCTTTCTATTTATTTTCCTCTTTTTTAATAAGGCCTATCATAATAGGCCGATAACTTACACCAGGAACTCAGCATTCTTTTATTATCATTTCGTGACGTAAATTATTCGGACTATTCCTAAGCAATGGAAAATATCTGAAGATATCTGGTTTCGGACTTCACATGAAACTTTGCGCTAACTCAATGAATTCTAAGGAACCGATAAAAATCGTCTTTTTTATTGATTAACGCGTTCGCTGCAAAAGGTAGATTTGCGTAAAGGCTCGAACAGTAACGATTTAATTGTAATTTTTCGTAATAGCGCGGTGAAATCTTGATCAGAGTGGCTTATAGTTAGAGTTATCAGGAACACAGCTCCCGTGTGGCTAAGCAAGTTGTATCCATCCCGACATGATGTTCGGTGAGTAAAAAATCACTCAGAAGGGGATGCGCTATGGACGAGTACTCGCCAAAAAGGCATGATATCGCGCAGTTGAAATTTCTCTGCGAATCCTTGTACCATGACTGCCTTGCCAATCTTGAAGAAAGTAACCATGGCTGGGTGAACGATCCAACGTCTGCTATCAATTTACAGCTTAACGAGCTGATCGAGCATATCGCCACCTTCGCACTTAATTATAAAATTAAGTACAATGAAGATAATAAGTTGATAGAGCAAATTGATGAATACCTGGACGACACCTTTATGTTGTTCAGCAGCTACGGCATTAACGCACAGGATTTGCAGAAATGGCGTAAATCAGGAAACCGTCTATTTCGCTGCTTCACTAATGTCAGCAGAGCTAATCCGGTTAGTCTTTCCTGTTAAAATTATTACAATTACTAAGGTGAATTTATGTCTGATAAACCATTAACAAAAGTCGATTATTTGATGCGCCTGCGACGCTGCCAGTCAATTGACACCCTTGAACGAGTTATTGAGAAAAATAAATACGAGCTGTCTGATAATGAACTGGCGGTATTTTATTCAGCTGCCGACCATCGTCTTGCTGAGCTGACCATGAATAAACTGTATGACAAGATCCCCTCTTCGGTGTGGAAATTTGTTCGTTAATCGTTGAAGAGAGACTGTAAAGGCATTACGCCCGTTGTTAAGCTGAATTTACCTTTCGAATTACGCTTCAAATGCAAACGCCAGGTTCCCGTATAAAACGTATTTATGCGCAAGAATGTTGTGACTCCCGTCACAGCCACTTTTAGGGAACGTTCCCTTTCTGGTTAATCCTCTTTACGCTGCGTAAAACGATTCCAGAGAGGTTCCCATGAGTGAAGAAAAACAGAAGATGATTGCAGGTGAATATTACCGCCCTGGCGATGACACGCTGAGGGCTGACCGTTTACGCGCGCGTCATCTTGTTCACCGCTATAACCATACCGCACCCGATGAGAAGGCCGAACGTCGCGCCTTATTGGCTGACCTGCTGGGTCAAAGCGAAGGTGCCTATATAGAGCCAAGCTTCCGCTGCGACTACGGGTATAACATCTATCTGGGCAACAATTTTTACGCTAACTTCGATTGCGTCATGCTGGACGTCTGCCCTGTCCGCATTGGCGATAACTGTATGCTTGCGCCGGGAGTGCACATTTATACGGCCACGCATCCTCTGGACGCGACCGAACGTAACAGCGGGCTGGAGTACGGTAAACCGGTCACCATTGGTGATAATGTCTGGATCGGCGGACGCGCGGTGATTAATCCAGGCGTGACCATTGGCGATAATGCGGTT
Source organism: Enterobacter cloacae complex sp. S1 (assembly GCF_014930525.1). Lineage (NCBI taxonomy): Bacteria > Pseudomonadati > Pseudomonadota > Gammaproteobacteria > Enterobacterales > Enterobacteriaceae > Enterobacter > Enterobacter cloacae complex sp. S1. The sequence goes on along the minus strand of NZ_JADBRE010000017.1, from coordinate 89,488 downwards.
ATCGCTTCCGGCGCGGTAGTGACCAAAGACGTGCCGGCCAATGCGGTAGTGGGCGGGAATCCGGCGAAAATCATTAAAATGATCTAAGCGCATCCTGAGTAACTGTTATGCTTTTTCCTGGCATAACTGTTACTTTCATCGCATAAACCCCTCTCATAAAATAGGCAGATCACCTGTATTTTCAACAATCATAAAGGCAAAAAATGACAGAGATACAGCGCCTGCTTACCGCCACCATCGACGATCTCAATACCCGCGAAAAGCGCGACAATCGCCCGCGCTTTAGCATCAGCTTTATTCGCAAACACCCCGGGTTGTTCGTCGCCATGTACGCCGCCTGGCTGGCAACGCTTATCGTCATGCTGAAGTCTGAAACGCTGGTCGATTCCGTCTGGCTACTGGTTGTGCTGTTCGTGGTGTTTAACGCGTTTTTCTTTTTCGACGTCAATCCGCGTTACCGGTATGAAGATATCGACGTACTCGATTTCCGCGTGTGCTACAACGGGGAGTGGTACAATACGCGTTACGTGCCGAAGGAGCTGATCGACAATATCCTGCTCTCGCCGGCCGTCGAAGCCGGGCAAAAAGAGAAGTTGCAGAAAATGGTCATCACTAAGGGCCAGCTCTCTTTTTATGATGTCTTTACCCTTTCCCGCCCCACTGCTGTGTAATGAGCGCATGAAGACGTCGGATACCCGGCGCAAACTGCGAAGCAGAGGTATTACCGTAACCTAAAACCAGACCGGTTTGCCCCTGCTTCGTCTCAAGGTAATACCCGCTCAGCGCAGCGGGTGCCAGCTGAAACGCTCTCGCCTGCTCCACCAGCCGCTGGTCGTCGATACCGTCAATCGCCAGCGTCAGGTGCATTCCCCCTTCCCCGGCAAGAACACGGTGCGGCGTATGAAGCTCTGCGCTCAGCACCTCCCGCAGCTGGCGGTAACGCTTACGATAAAGGCGGCGCATGGCGGCAAGATGCCGTGCATAGTGGCCTTCCTCAATAAACAGCGCCAGGGTGCGCTGTTCAGCGCGATGCCCGCCGCGCAGCAGCGAGCCGATGGCCGGACGCGCCGCCTTCGCCAGCGCTGGCGGTAACACCATGAACCCCATCCGGAGCGATGGAAACAGCGTTTTGCTGAACGTCCCCAGATACACAACGGGCGCATTGTTGACCATTCCGAGCATCGCCGGGACGGGCTCACCGGTATAACGAAATTCGCTGTCGTAATCATCCTCAATGATCCACGCGCTGTGCTGCCGGGCCAGTTCCAGCAGCGCCAGACGCCGCCGCGCGCTGAGCACGCTTCCGCAAGGGAACTGATGCGATGGCGAGGTAAAAATCAGCGTGGGTGAAGGCGCAGACAGCCCTTCCCAGCACATCCCCTCGTCATCCACCGGTATGCCGGTCATCGCCAGGCCGGTTTTGACGAAAGCGCTTTTGGCGCCGCTATAGCCGGGATTTTCCACCCAGGCAACATCCCCCGGCTCGCTTAACAGCATCGTGCACAGATTGACGCCCTCCAGCGCCCCTTCGGTTATCACAATCTGGCTGGCATCGCAGTCAATGCCGCGGGACAGCGCAAGATGGCGGGCAACGGCGGCCCGCAGCGTCGGCTCGCCGGCCGGGTCGCCATACCCTAACAGGGTGCTTCCCTCCTCGCGCAGAACACGATCGTACAACCGCCGCCACAGCGGTAAGGGGAAATAGTTGATGGCAGGCGTTCCCGGCGTAAACGCCATCACCGGGGTGTCGCGCAGCACAGGCGCGGGCAGCAGGGCGACACGTTTTGTCAGCCTGACGTTCGGGTCCGGTAACGTCCGGGCAATCGTCCGAGGAGCGAATTGCCCCACCCGCGTACCCTGGCGGCTACGCAGCAAATAACCTTCGAGCGTGAGCTGGTCCAGCGCCGCGTTGACGGTGTTTCGGGACACCGAGATCTGCTGCGCCAGCGTTCGCGAGCCGGGCAAATGGCTGCCGGACCGAAGCCTTCCGCACAGTATGGCCTCCCGCAAAGCAAGATAGAGCGCACGCTGGAGCGTCTCTTCCCCACGTTTTTTCAGCGCAGCATGGAGCAAGGTGTAAAGCTCATCACCCGGTATATTCATCTTTCCTCCTCGTGGTACCAGAAAAACATAGCCTGGTGGTTCTTTTTAAGGAACCAGCAATTCATTAATCTGGAGATCTTTTCAATGTGACGGGAATAAAGATGAATACATTCAATGAGTTTGGACAACCTGTAGGCGAAAGCTTTTTCGACTGGCAGCCTCGCCCGCACCCGTCCCGGGTGATACTTCAGGGTCGCTATTGTCGGCTTGAGCCGCTGCGCGTGGAGCATGCCCCGGCGTTGTTCTCTGCGTATTCCCTGGCCGGAGATACCCGAAGCTGGACGTGGCTGCTGCGTGAACCCGATGCCACCGCAGAGGAGTTTGCCGAATGGGTGGCGAGCGTGAGCGAATTAGCCGATCCCATCCACTTTACCGTTATCGATAACCAGACCCAGTCTCCTGTCGGGACGCTGTCCCTGATGCGGATCGATCCTAAAAACGGCGTTGTGGAAGTGGGACATGTTCACTTCTCGTCACTGTTAAGTCGCACGCCCATGTCGACAGAAGCGCAGTATCTGCTGATGCGGTACGTGTTCGATACCCTGGGCTACCGGCGTTATGAATGGAAGTGCAACAGCCTGAACGAACCATCCCGCAAAGCGGCTCTGCGTCTGGGCTTTCAGTTTGAAGGGCGTTTTCGCCAGGCGCTGGTCATTAAAGGCCGAAACCGGGACACCGACTGGTTTTCAATTCTCGACAAAGAGTGGCCAGCGCTGGCGAGCGCGTTTGAAATCTGGCTTGCCACCGACAATTTTACCGCCGATGGCAAACAGAAAAGCTCCCTGGAAAGCTGGCGAGAGACGCGCGTTTAGCGTCTTTTTTTACGTCCCTGCACCGCCTTAAAGCGCGGGTTAGATTTGCAGATCACGTATAAGCGTCCCTTGCGTTTGACTATCTGGCAATCCGGGTGACGCTGTTTTGCACTGCGTAATGAGTTCAGCACCTGCATGATTAGCCTCGCTTCGCATCAAGAAAGCCACCAAAACGCTTGCGGAAGCGTGCCGCGCTGCCATCCGTCGAGAAGGTCTTCTGCTTCCCGGTATAAAACGGATGTGATTTAGAGGAGACATCAAGGGTAACGTAGGGATACGTTTTCCCCTCCAGCTCAATTTCACGGTCTGTCTTAATTGTTGAGCCGACTTTAAAGTATTCATTAGCCGTGGTGTCGTGAAACACAACGGTGCGATAGGTTGGATGGATATTCGGTTTCATCTCTGGCCTTCATGTATTGTTATAACATAACAAAATACTATCTGAGCTTTGCTGCAAAAACAACCCCTGTCACGCACAGCCTGTTTTTGAAAGGTTGATCCAGATACCTGCCTGAGACTGTCACATGCTATAACTATATCATTTAGCGATAAAAAACTTTTTCTTCTGGCGCGCAAACTCCAGGCCCAAGGTGGGCATATGGAAAGGATAAAGCAGCATGCGAACCCGACATCTGGTCAGCCTGGTAACAGGCATACTGATCTTCTCTGTGCTGGTCCCTGTGTGCCTCAGTATCTGGCTGGCGCATCGTCAGGCAGAGGATAAATTTGTGGACGCTCTGGACAGCTATGCCTCGCGCGTCCTGATCCGTACCGACAGAGTCGTTGCGCAGGCAAAACAGGCGCTCACGCACCTACAGACATTCCACGCCCCACCCTGCACTCCCCCGCATTTACGCGAAATGCGTCGGGTTGAATTCTCATGGCGCTATATTCAGGAAGTGATGTATATCGATAACCTGAAGCCGCTCTGCTCATCCCTTGAACAATCCAGTAATACGGCGATCTTACCGCCCCCGATGCGGATCACCGCAGACGGGTATAGCGCGTGGCTCACCTCGCAAAACGACCTTGGCATTCACCGCTATATGGCCGTTCTGGGGAAAGGACATTATCTGGTGATGGTTGATCCTGCCTCGCTTGTGGATGTTGTCCCGTTTGGTGAAATTTCGATGGATGCCGCCCTTGTGGGCAGTGAAACCCATCGGATATTTGCCAGAAGCAATATTGTCGACCCGTATATTCTTTCTGTCGTTAAGGAGCAGCAGGACGTTACGCGCGTACAATACAACGGCTCGATGTACGTGTTGAAACCTGTACCCGAACTGGGGTTTACGGTGATCGCGTGGGCGTCGTTAAAACCGCTGGCGGAATCCTGGCACCAGCAGTTGATCATCTGGCTACCGGCTGGCATCTTGCTAAGCCTGGCTGCTGCCCTTATTGTCCTGCGCATCCTCCGCCGTTTGTTATCCCCGCGTAACCGCCTGATCGACGCAATCAACAACCGGGAGATCGAGGTTTACTATCAGCCCATCGTGGCGCTGTGCAGTGGAAAACTGGTGGGTGCTGAAGCGCTGATGCGCTGGCCGCAGCCAGATGGCAGTCACCTGTCGCCCAATCTCTTTGTGCCGCTGGCTGAGCAGACGGGGCTTATTTCAACGCTGACGCAGCTGGTGGTGAATAAGGTGTTTGAGGATTTAGGCGCCTGGCTGCATCATCACCCGGAACTGCACATTTCTGTCAACCTTGCGCCATCGGATTTAACGTCCCCCGAGCTGCCTCGCCAGCTGAGTCAGTTGCTCAACAAATGGGGCGTCCACCCGCGCCAGATCGCCCTTGAATTAACCGAGCGCGGCTTTGCCGATCCCGCCGTCAGCGTGCCTGCCATCGCTGCGTTTCGCCGCGCCGGGCACGCTATCTACATTGATGATTTTGGTACGGGTTACTCCAGCCTGAGCTATTTGCAGGACCTGGATGTCGATACCCTGAAGATTGATAAATCCTTTGTGGATGCGCTGGAGTACAAGAACGTGACTCCCCACATCATCGAAATGGCCAAATCGCTTAAACTGGCGATGGTCGCAGAAGGCATTGAAACTGAAGGGCAGATTGAATGGTTGCATCGCCACGGCGTGCAGTACGGCCAGGGCTGGTATTTCAGCAAGGCGCTGCCTAAAGAGGATTTCATTCTCTGGGCCGGGCACAACCTCAGGAAATAAACCGATTGCGCGGTGTTACGTGCGGCCACTGCCGTGGCCGCACGTTTCCACTCAGCCGTTCTGCTGCCAGCTAAACGTGTAGCGCAGCCGGCGGTTTTGCAGAATGAAGGCCGGGGCTACGCTCGGGCTCCATGAGTCGTCCCCCCCTACGCCCATGTGAAACGCATCAAGATTCAACCAGCAGCCAGCCTCTTCCCGCAGCAAATGCTGATGCGTTGTCTCATGCAGCTGCCGCTGGCTATAACGGCTCAGGGAGAAATGGAACTGTCCCTGCAACTGATGGGAGCCAAACGTCAGCTCGCGGGTGTCGCAGCGCAAACCGTTCTCCGTCGGGAAGATATACGGCGTCTGCATCTCTTCCAGCGGTAACGCCCAGCGCCCCTGCTGCGCCGCCAGTTTTCTGTCCGGATAGTTCTCCAGCGGGCCTAGCCCCAGCCAGCGCACCGTTTCCGGGATATCCGCCAGCATAACGCTCAGACCCACGCGAGCGGGCTCAGGAATGTCAGACGCCACTGTCACCTGCACATCACCGTGCAGCACCCCGTGGTCATCAATCCGCCAGAGCTTGCAGCTGAGAAACAGCGCTTTACCCTGATGCTCCCAGACGTGCTGCGTGGTCACCACCACCTCACGGGCATGCTGCTCCGCTTCACACTGGAGGAGGCGCGCGGACATCTCATACATCCCTGCCGCTTTCCAGCGTTCCACCCACGCGTTCGGATCGATGCGGGTCGCCTCGCTGACGCCAATGTCATTGTCCAGCGGCGCGCGGGTGAAGTTATCCGTTAGCGGGGAACGGAGCGTTTCAGCGCCCTCGTTCCACCACTGGGTCAGGTTTCCGGTGAGACGGCTAAACTGCCAGCGCTGCTGCTGATGAGTAATGTCCAGCGCTTCGTCCTGCACCGTTAGCTGCGGAGGGGTTCCGCCTGCTTTCGGTGGCACAAGGTACAGCGGAGCCGGGAGCGGCCACTGATCCCAGGCACAACGGTGGCCGGGCGGCGACCACGGCGTGGCCTGAGGCTGAACGATCTCCACGCTGAGCCAGACCTCGCCCGGCTCAGCGTCAAGCTCAGGCAGCGGGATCTCAACGCGCTGCGTCTCCTGAGGCGCAACAGAAAGGGGTATTTCGCCGGAAGCCAACACCGCACCGTCACGCGCCACCGACCATTGCAGATGCTCGTTGTCAGTATGACGGAACAGATAATCGCTCTGGATCTCGACGACCAGCGGAGCGGTGCTCACCAGCGTAAAGGTAAAGAACTGCTGGGCACGCTGCGCCTCGTAAAGGGCGGGGTGCGGAGTGCGATCGGGAAACACCAGCCCGTTGAGGCAGAACTGACGGTCGTTGGGCTTATCGCCAAAATCGCCGCCGTAGGCCCAGTATGCCGTGCCGTCTTCCGCTTTTTTCGTCAGCGCCTGATCGACCCAGTCCCAGACAAACCCGCCCTGCAACCGGGGATGGCTGCGGAATGCCTGCCAGTAGCTGGCAAAGCCGCCAAAGCTGTTGCCCATCGCGTGGGCATACTCGCACAGGATCAGCGGACGGGTTTCGTCCGGCATGCCGATCCACTTTTTAATCGACCACTTTGGCACCGCCGGGAATGGCTGATCCTGATCGACGCGGGCATACATCGGGCAGACAATATCGGTAGCGGCCGTACTGGCGCCGCCGCCTTCGTACTGCACCGGCCGCGTGGGATCGGCGGTTTTCAGCCAGCGGTACAGCGCATCGTGATTCGCCCCATGCCCGGACTCATTCCCCAGGGACCAGATGATGATGGACGGATGATTCCGGTCCCGCTGCACCATACGCGTTACGCGTTCGCTCATGGCAGGCAACCAGCGCGGATCGTCCGCCAGGCGGCTCATCGGCACCATGCCGTGGGTTTCAATATTCGCCTCATCGACCACGTACAGGCCGTAGCGATCGCAAAGCGTGTACCACAGAGGATGGTTCGGATAATGCGAGCAGCGCACGGCGTTGAAGTTATGCTGCTTCATCAGTTCGATGTCGCGGCGCATGGTCGCCTCATCCATCACCTGCCCCTTCTCAGGATGATGTTCGTGACGGTTCACGCCGCGGATCAGCAGCGGTTTGCCGTTAAGCTTCAGCAGGCCGTTGCTGATTTCGACGCGTCTGAAACCGACATCGCAGGCTTCAGTCTCCAGCACGTTACCCTGCGCATCCCGAAGCGACATTGTCAGCCGATAGCATTCCGGTGTTTCAGCGCTCCACAGCGCGGGAGCGTTCACGGGGATCGCCACCGTGAGCCGTTCTGCCCAACTGCCACGTTCGTCCACGATGGCCGATCCGGGCTGCTGCGTGGTTTGCGCGCAGGCTTCGCCGTTACGCCACAGGGTAAACGCCACCTCACATTCGGCGTAGCGTGAGCCTTCCAGCGCAACGTCAACCCGGAGTATCGCCCGATCGCATTCGGCATTCAGATCGGTCACGATCTGATAATCGGCAATTCGCGTTTCCGGCTTGTGCAGCAGCGAGACGTCACGGAAAATGCCGCTCATCCGCCACATGTCCTGATCTTCCAGGTAGCTTCCGTCGCACCAGCGTAACACCATCACCGCCAGACGGTTCTGCCCCGGTCGCAGCACCGCGCTAAGATCGAACTCCGCAGGCAGACGGCTGTCCTGCGAATAGCCCACCCACTGGCCGTTACACCACAGATGAAAAGCTGAATTCACCCCGTCAAAAATAATGCGGGTTTGCCCACTGCACAGCCAGGCGTCATTCATCTCAAATGTGAGCGAGTAACAACCAGTTGGGTTTTCAGCCGGAACATACGGCGGGTTCACATTTATCGGATAGGTGACGTTGGTATAGATGGGAGTGTCAAATCCCTCCATCTGCCAGTTCGACGGCACGGGCATCTCAACGGCGTCAGCCAGATCGTCCGTTATCCATGCCTCGGGAACCTGCTCTGGCGCCGGGAAAAAGCTGAATCGCCAGACGCCGTTAAGCAGACGCTTGCTTAGCGAAAGTTTATCCTCGCGGGCGAAGGTTTCATCGCGCCAGCTATGAAAAGGCGCGTGTGTAGCCAGACGATTCCACTGCGTCACGCCCGGGTTTTCCCAGTCACGACGCGCCAGAAGTGCGCTGAGGGTCAGCGGTAATGTAGAAGACATATCAACCTCTTTGCGAAGCGCTCACAATTTCAGCCAACATGCCCTGGTAAACGGTGGCGGTAAAGACTTTGATCGTCACCAGGCGAGCACGATCACAAAAGTGCTAGCTGCGCGCCAGTTTCTCCGCCAGCAGCGCCATCGTTCTGAGCTGTTGCGCCAGATCTTCACGATCGGCCTGCTGTGCGGCGCGCGGCGCGGTGGAATGACGTACTATCAACGTAACGGGAAGTTGTTCCTGCCAGCATTCGTCGTGATGGTCAGGTGCCATCAGCCACTCCACGCTGCGCTCACCGGCCTCGCGGAACGCCTGCCGAACGGTGGTGAGCGGAGGTGAAAACCACGCGCTGTCAGCCGTATCATCAAACCCGACAACCGAGATCTGCCCCGGTACCGCAACGCTTTTTTCCGCACAGGCGCGTAAAACGCCAAGCGCCATCTGATCGTTAGCGACGAGGATCGCCTCCGGCAGCTGCGCGCCCGCCAGGAGCTGATGCCCTTTCTCATAGCCCGAAGCTGCGCTCCAGTCGCCCTGCACCACCGCAAACGCCTCCACACCGGCCCGGGCCAGCGTGGTTTTCCATCCCGCCAGACGAGCCCGGGCAGAGACTGAACTTTCCGGCCCGGCGAGCAGCGCAATTCGCTGGTGCCCCAGCGAAAGCAGATGCTCTGCCCCCAGGGCAGCGCCCTGTTCGGCATTGAAAACGAGGCTGTTAACCCGAGCTGTCGGGGAAACATCGAGAAAAAGAACCGGGGTCGGCGAGGCCATTTCCTGAAGCATTTCTGCCTGTGCATCTTCCAGCGGAACGTTCACCAGCAGCGCCTCCACGCGCTGCGCCAGTAATTCCTGCAAAGCAGCCTGACACTGCGCGGGTTGCTCCACCATGGAGATGAGTACGCTAGCCCCCTGCTCCACTGCCCGGGATTTTACAGCTGAGGCGATTTGCGACGGCGCATGCAGCGCCAGATCGCTGGTCATCAGCCCCAGCGTGCGGGTGCGTTTCCCGGCCAGCTGCTGCGCGCCACGGTTAGGCACATAGTGTAGCGCCGCCATGGCCTGCCGGACCTTTTCCCGCGTACGGGCAGAAACGTGTTCCGCGTCGTTAATCACCCGGGAAACGGTCTGATAAGAAACGCCTGCCACGCGGGCAACGTCATAAAGAGTGATCGCTTTCATACATTCTGGCGTCGTAAAAAGAGAAGTCTCTATTCTGACACAGTTACGCCATCATAGCCTGTGAGCGCTTCGCAAAATTAAACAATCCGCTCCGGTTGCGCAGCTTTATGAATGCGCGGTCTCTGGCGAAACCACGGCAAACAGAGCTGGATCAGCGGGCCGATGGTTAATGCATACAGTACGGTTCCAACGCCAAACGCTCCCCCGAGAAGGTAGCCGACGATCAACACGGTCACCTCGATCGCGGTACGCACGCTGCGGATCGACCAGCCCAGCCGGGCATGTATGCCGGTCATCAGACCGTCGCGCGGGCCTGCGCCAAAACCCGCGCCGATATACATCCCGGTGGCAAGGGCGTTAACCACAATGCCGGAAACCAGCAGGGTGATGCGCACGGGCAGCGAGGTGAGCTCAGGGATCAGCGCCATTGACGCATCGGCCGCCAGACCAATACAAATCACATTACTGATAGTACCCAGTCCCGGCAGCTGACGCAGCGGGATCCACAGCAGCAGCACCGCGGCCCCGGTTAAAATAATCACCGTGCCGATGCTCATCCCGGTCTGGATGGCGACGCCAAGGTGAAAGACATCCCACGGGTCGACACCCAGATCCGAACGAATAAACATCGCGGTTGAAAGCCCGTACAGGCCTAAACCGACATAAAGTTGTACCAGACGACGTACCATTTTCTCTTCTCCGAAGAACCAGGCTCCATCTTCGGTGAAAATGGCACTATGATTAATGTCCAGTTTTCAAATAGTGGACTGCATATGTCATCACGTCGTTTTGGAAGCCAGTCTCTGGTACGCCTGTTAGGGCACTGGCAGCAAGCCTCTTCCCGCACCCCGCTGTGGCGCCAGCTGGCTGACGCGTTACGCCTGTTAATTCTGGATGGCAGGCTGGCGCTAAACACACGCCTGCCCGGAGAGCGGGAACTGGCCGCCGCTCTGAGCGTAAGCCGCACCACCATCAGCAGCGCGCTGGCGCATCTGCGGGAAGAGGGTTATCTGGAGAGCCGTCACGGCAGCGGTTCGCGGGCGATCCTGCCAGACCGCCGCGCCGTGCCCACGCTTTCTACTGCCAGCGCGGCGCTGGATCTCTCAACCGCCGCACTCAACGCGGGACCAGAGATCCACCAGGCCTACGCCCACGCGCTGACGGCCATCACGCCGAATCTGGCGCTGACCGGGTACGATCAGCTTGGGCTTCCGGCGCTGCGTGAAGCTATCGCCGCCCGCTACACCGCACGCGGTCTGCCCACCCGGGCAGACGAAGTGATGGTGGTGAACGGCGCCGTCAGCGGCTTCGCCCTGATCTTAAGAATGATGACCGGTCCCGGGGATCGCGTGGTGGTGGATCATCCCACCTACCCGCTGGCGATAGCCGCTATTCAGGGGGCGCTATGCCGGCCCGTGGGCGTCTCGCTGCCTGAAACGGGCTGGGATACCGACGGTTTTGCCGCAACGCTTGCCCAGACAGCCCCGCGTCTGGCCTATCTGATGCCGGATTTTCATAATCCGACCGGACGTTGCATGGATGCCGCGACGCGCCAGACCATAACCGACATCGCCGCGCAAACCCGCACCACGCTGGTGGTGGATGAAACCATGGTCGATCTCTGGTTCGATGTTCCCCCGCCGCCGCCGCTGGCCGCCTTTAACCCGGAGGCCACGGTGATGACGCTGGGTTCCGCAGGTAAAAGCTTCTGGGGTGGGCTGCGTCTCGGCTGGATCCGCGCCTCGTCACGCACTATCGCCACCCTCGCGCAAACGCGCGACACGCTGGATCTGGGCTCGCCGGTGCTGGAACAGCTGGCCACGCTGTGGCTTATCGAAAACAGTGCAACCTTCCTGCCTGCCCGGCGGCAAATGCTGGCAGAACGGCGCGACCGCTGCGGCCAGATGCTGCGGGAACATTTCCCCGAATGGCGGTTTCAGGAAGCGGAGGGAGGGCTTTCATACTGGATTGAATTACCCGGCATGCTGGCGACACAGCTGGCGGCACGCGCCGAAACGACAGGCATCATTATGGGCACCGGCACGCGTTTTGGACTATCAGGCGCGTTTGACCGCTACCTGCGTATGCCCTTCTCACTCAGTTCACCAGAACTTGAAGAGGCATTATTGCGGATCAAACCGCTGTGGCGTGCATTAAATAAAAGTGTAGCGCCAGTAAAACGGAGCCTGGTGTAAATTATTCGCCAGAAACAATAAAAACTGCTGACTGTATCGCATGCAGTCAGCAGTTTTCATGAAGAACAACTTAATGTTGAGGTGGAATCGGGAAGCCTTTCAGCGAAATAATGAAATTATCCCCTTCTTTCTTTATTTTTGCACCGGTATCACACCAGTCAGACGCAATACGAAAGAACTCATCACTTCCTACATTCCAGCCAAGACGAACATGTTTCACGTAGCCGGAACGTAACAGATTGCAGGCCTCGTTGTAGTCACTGGCAGTCGATAGTTGTTGTTTCATTTTCTCTTCTTCAGAAGTTTACGTAGTGCTTTGATTTCTTTAGGAGTAAATGGAGTTACGCTCTCTTCTTCCGTATGCTGATTATCAACATCCTCTTCCGATACTCCCGCCTCTTCTACTGCTTCAAATGCCAGCAGCAGCAGTTTCTCTGTGGTCACGCTTAAATTCTCATTATTGTCTTCCGCATAGTGGCGAAGTCTTTCTTTTAGCGCTTCATCAATTTTAACGTTTAAAACCGCAGTAACCATGATTGTCACATCCTTTCGGAACACGTGTTTAATTTAATACACGAAGATAAGTTTGTTATCCAGATATATATTTTTTAGCTTATGACAGAATAAAGGCATCGAAAAATAAAATGACAGTCTATTATTACAGGTTTATGACATTATTATTTCAGTTAAATGAAGTCTGTATTACACGCCAGGATAGCAGAATCGGTAAAGCAACCGTTGAACAGCTACGGACTGTTGACGCTGGGTTTACCATTAGCGGTGGCGCAGGCTAGGCTGGCGATCGGCAAAGCGGCCTTTGACGGACTAAAGATATCCTGATCGCTGCTCTGTTTGTAGTAACATTGTCGGCATGTGAAGCATTCTGACTCTTAATATTGTTCCGGATGACACAGGAGCAGTATGCAATTTGAACTTTTTTGTTACCTAGTGGAAATATGATGCGCTTGTTGGAACTGGCTGATCAGCATAGAAAAGAAGCGAATAAGCTGTTAAATCCAAAGACAAAATCTGCACTCGGTCAGTTTATGACCCCGGCTCCGATTTGTCTGTTCATGGCAAGCCTGTTTGACGACATAAAAGGTGACATCAAGCTACTCGATCCAGGCTGCGGAGTGGGGTCGCTCTCTGCGGCGTTCGTAGAACGAGCGTTGCGCCTTGATGTCGACAAGATGGAGCTCGACGCCATCGACATTGCAGAAGTGATGCTTCCGTATCTTAGCAAGACACTGAAAGCCTGTGATGAGGCTGCAAATGGAAAATTAACCCATAAAATTAGTAAGGTAGATTACATACTTGAGGCAAGTCTGGCTAAAAATATTTCGACCAGTGAAGAGCCAGGGACTTATAGCCATGTGATTATGAATCCCCCTTATAAAAAAATTCTCTCGTCGAGCGCTCACCGGGCCTCTTTACGCAATGCAGGCATAGAAACGGTCAACCTATACTCTGGGTTTGTGGCGTTAGCTTTGAAACAGCTGAAAAAGGGAGGAGAGTTAGTGGCGATTATTCCACGCTCTTTCTGTAATGGCCCTTACTATCAGCCTTTCCGCGAGCTTTTACTCTCTGAAACGTCCATCAAGCACATCCACATTTTCGACTCCCGTAATGCGGCATTTGCTGAGGATGAAGTACTTCAAGAAAATATCATCATTCACTGTGTTAAAGGCGTTCCGCAGGGGCAGGTTATTATCACCTCCAGCCCAACGTCAGATTTTCATCTTGATGAAGAATCCGGGCAAATCACGGCCACCGATATGACGCAGCGCAAGGTGTCAATAGACAAAATAGTTAACCCAGCAGACAAACAAAAGTTCATTCATATCGCTGCAAGTCCCAGAGAACAGGACATAATCGAGAGATTATCCCCTTTTACAACAACTCTGGACGAGCTTAATGTTCAGGTTAGTACTGGGCCGGTAGTTGACTTTCGCCTTAAAAATGACCTCAGAGAAAGAATGGATTCCGGGTCAGTGCCGCTACTTTTTCCTCTGCATTTGAACGGCAAAGTGAATTGGCCCCTTGATGGGAAAAAACCTAATGCAATTAGGGTTTCCGAATCATCACGTCCCTGGTTATGGAAAAACCAGGGCTACTTCCTGATTTTAAAAAGATTTAGCAGCAAAGAGGAAAAGCGTCGCATTGTCGCAACATTATATGACTCCTCACTTCCTGGCGAGTTGATCGGTTTCGATAATAAAACCAATGTCTTCCATATTCAGAAGAAGGGTATGGATGCGGATCTCGCCCGCGGGCTTTATGTCTATCTGAACTGCACTTTGCTGGATAAGTATTACCGTCAGTTTGGTGGGCATACTCAGGTAAATGCCTCTGATTTAAGATCAATTCATTATCCATCAATGCAAGTATTGCGAAAAATGGGTAGTGAGTTCGATGATGAAGTGCTTAAACAGAACCAAATTGACGAAATTATTAACAGGGAGTTAGATCTTATGACGAAAGGAAAAATCGCTGACCCGTTGAAAGCGCAGGAAAAAATAGAGCAAGCTCTTGATGTGTTGCGTCAACTTGGAATGCCTCGTGCTCAAATAAACGAGCGTTCGGCTTTAACTTTGCTCGCATTGCTTGATCTTCATCCTGATGGCGAGTGGGAGAAAATTGAACGCCCAATGTTGGGTGTGACACCGATCATGGATTGGTGTAGAGACGTTTACGGAAAAGAGTACGCCCCAAACACGCGTGAAACCTTTCGTCGACAAACGCTCCATCAGTTTTGTGATGGCGGAATAGCTATATACAATCCGGATAAACCCGAACGCCCCGTTAACTCCCCTAAAGCTTGCTATCAGATAGCGCCTGAACTGCATACCGTATTATTAAACTATGGTTCTGCCAAATGGGAAACAGCGCTTAAAGAACATATGGGCAACGTACCGACCTTAGTTGAGCAGTATGCCATGGCGCGAAAAATGGAAATGGTGCCATTAAAGCTGAATGACGGTACTGAATTAGAATTAAGCCCCGGTGCGCATAGCCAGCTCATCAAGGATATCATCGTTGAGTTTGGTCCTCGTTTCGCTCCTGAAGCAGAAGTTATTTACATCGGAGATACTGGCGCGAAGGAAGATCATTTTAGAAAAGACAGACTTGCAGAACTGGGAGTAAGTGTTGATCGAAAAGGTAAACTGCCCGATGTTGTTCTTTATTGGCAAAAACGCAACTGGCTACTGTTAATTGAATCAGTTACTTCCCACGGGCCCGTCGATGGAAAGCGTCACGGTGAGTTAGCAAAATTATTTGCTTCTGCTAAACCCGGATTGGTTTACGTTACAGCCTTCCCCGACCGGAAAGTGATGGCAAAATATCTGATGGAATTATCCTGGGAAACAGAGGTCTGGGTAGCTGATGCTCCAACCCATATGATCCACCTGAACGGCGATCGATTCCTTGGACCCCATACTTAAACCGAAAACGTCATCTTCGATTAAGGGAGCCGGATATAATCGGCTCTATATCAGAATGATTGTTGGCAAAGAGATGAGGTTTTAAGCTATACGACTTAGCGTAAGCTCAAATGGGTGGGGGCCCTGCCAGCTACATCCCGGCACCCACGTCGTCTGCCCTGGCTGCTTCCTTCCGGACCTGACCTGGTGAACAGAGTAGCGTTGCGGGAGAACCAACAGAGCCCCCATTGAGAGCGTTGATAACCAACGCGCTGGCGCATTATCCCTGCGGAGCACCTCAATTGCAAGCCGCTGGCAACCGGATGCTGGATTATTGCGCAAACTGCCCCGACAATCTTCTTTATCTTCGTATAACATTACCCTTCGCTGATTTCCCGCAGGAGAAACAATGGACGAACATGACACTTTCCCACAGCGAGTGTGGCAAATCGTAGCCTCGATCCCGGAAGGCTGTGTCACGACCTATGGGGAAGTCGCCCGGCTGGCGGGTTCTCCGCGCGCGGCGCGTCAGGTAGGCGGCGTGCTAAGGAGACTACCGGAAGGAAGCACGTTACCGTGGCACCGGGTCGTCAATCGCCATGGCGCCATTTCCCTCACCGGGCCAGACTTGCAGCGCCAGCGTCAGGCATTACTCTCAGAAGGGGTGCAGGTGTCCGGGGCAGGACAAATTGATATGCAGAAGCATCGCTGGGAGTACTGACGCCCTCTCCCGTCAACATGGAGAGGGCGAAAGAGAATTACAGCTGTGTTGGCGGTGTAGGCAGAGTCGGCTGATTGGTCTGCGTTGCAACAGGCACTTCAGTTTGCTGCACCGGTACCAGGGTCAGGTCGATTTTGGTGCCGCCTTTGTTGACCGCTTCCTGCACGGTATCGGTGATAAAGACCAGCTTATCGTTGATCGTTACCGCCGCGCTCAGGAGGATACGCGCATTGGGTTGCACGTCAGACGGGTTGTACGGCAGCACAAAGCTGAACGGCGCCTGTTTACCCTCTGTACGAACCGCGCGCTGCGCAAGCACTTTAGACGGCGCATCCGCCAGGGAAGCATCAGACAGCGTGACCGTTAAAACCGCATCCGGCGGCAGCGCAACCTTCTGTTTGATCCAGATCGTACCGGAAACATTTGGCTGCTGAATAGCTTGCTGTGAAAGGGTGTTAATCCCGTTTGCGCTTGCTGTTGGCACCGGTACATCGGCACTCTTACCAGCACAGGCGGACAACGCTACCGCAATTGCTACACCACTGAGCATAGGCACGAGTTTCATTGAAGTCTCCTTATCATCAATGCACCAGCGGGATCGATCCCATCTGATGTCGTTTTATTCACATAACGAATACAAGTGTGGCACAAATCACGGATTTATGCCTAATTTCGTCCGGATATTAAGATTATTCTACCCATCGGACCACTTTCATTTCTGGGTTATACTCAGCGTATCTTTCGCCACGGCGTTTATTGAGGACCACTATGAGTCAGGCACTGAACAATCTGCTGACATTACTGAACCTGGAAAAAATAGAAGAAGGGCTATTTCGCGGACAGAGCGAAGATTTAGGCTTACGCCAGGTTTTTGGCGGCCAGGTCGTGGGGCAAGCGCTGTATGCCGCCAAGGAGACCGTCCCGGCAGACCGTCTGGTGCACTCGTTTCACAGCTACTTTTTACGCCCCGGTGACAGCGCTAAACCGATTGTTTACGACGTGGAAGTTCTGCGTGACGGTCAAAGCTTCAGCGCCCGTCGCGTGGCGGCCATCCAGCATGGCAAACCCATCTTCTACATGACCGCCTCGTTCCAGGCGCCAGAGCCGGGCTATGAGCATCAAAAAAAGATGCCGTCTGCCCCGTCGCCGGACGATCTGAAATCGGAAACCGAAATTGCCCGCGCTCTCGCGCATCTGCTGCCGCCGCAGGTAAAAGAGAAGTTTCTGTGCGATAAACCGCTGGAGATCCGCCCGGTCGAATTTCATAACCCAATGAAGGGGCATACCGCTGAGCCCGCCCGCCAGGTGTGGATCCGCGCCAACGGCAGCGTACCCGCAGATTTACGCGTGCATCAGTACCTGCTGGGGTATGCTTCGGATTTCAACTTCCTGCCGGTTGCGCTACAGCCGCACGGTGTGGGCTTCCTCGAAAAAGGGATGCAGGTAGCCACAATTGACCATTCCATGTGGTTCCACCGTCCATTCGATATGAACGAATGGCTGCTTTACAGCGTGGAAAGTACCTCTGCGTCCAGCGCGCGCGGCTTTGTACGCGGGGAGTTTTACACTCAGGATGGCGTGCTGGTGGCTTCTACCGTGCAGGAAGGTGTGATGCGTAATCGCGGGTGATGTAAAAAGCCCGGTGGCGCTGCGCTCACCGGGCCTGCGAATTGTGCTTTTTCAGGCCGGGTAAGGCGAAGCCGCCGCCCGGCAAAAGCACTCAAACTATGCGTTGTACGCATTCTCGCCGTGGCTGTTGACGTCCAGGCCTTCGCGCTCCTGCTCTTCCGGCACGCGCAGCCCAACGGTCATATCCGCCAGCTTGTAACCGATAAAGGCCACAACACCGGACCAGACAACGGTGATCGCGATGCTTTCCAGCTGTACCAGCACCTGATGCATCATGGTCACGCCTTCTGCGTAACCCACACCGCCCAGAGATTGGGCAGCAAAGATACCGGTCATGATACAGCCGACGATGCCGCACACACCGTGTACGCCGAATACATCACACGGATCGTCAACGCGCAGAACACGTTTCAGTGCGGTAACGCCCCACAGCCCTGCCAGTCCTGCGACGATACCGATCAGCAGCGCACCGCCCACGCCCACGTAACCGCACGCTGGCGTAATACCTACCAGACCGGCAATCGCCCCGGAACAGGCACCCAGCAGCGATGGCTTGCCGCGAACGGCCCACTCGCCAAATACCCATGAGAGGATAGCGCCGGCGGTTGCCACAACGGTATTCACGAAGGCCAGCGCGGCGATTTCGTTAGCGGCGCTGGCTGAACCTGCGTTGAAGCCGAACCAGCCAAAATAGAGGATGGCGGTGCCGGTAAAGACCATCGGCAGATTGTGCGGCTTGAATGCTTCCTTCCCGAAGCCCACGCGCTTACCAATCAGGTATGCGCCTACCAGACCTGCTACCGCGGCGTTGATGTGCACAACGGTACCGCCCGCAAAGTCCAGCGCGCCATGGGAAGCCAACAGACCACCTCCCCAGACCATATGCGCAATCGGGATATAGGAGAGCGTCAGCCAGACCACCACGAAAATCAGTACCGCAGAGAAGCGGATACGCTCAGCCAGCGCGCCCACAATCAGCCCCACGGTGATGCAGGCGAATGAGCCCTGGAACGCGACATGAATATACTGATAAAAACTGCCCATCACCGCGGTCAGTTCGATATTTTTCAGCATCGCCCAGTTAACGTTGCCGAAGAAGGCGTTGCCCTCCCCGAAGGCCAGCGAGTAACCGTAAACCACCCACAGCACGCACACCAGCGCGAACGTGACGGCAACCTGCGTCAGCATGGAGAGTACGTTCTTGCCGCGGATCAGGCCGCCGTAAAACAGCGCGATCCCCGGAATCGTCATGAACAGCACCAGCGCGGTGCAAATCATCATAAAGGCGTTATCGGCTTTGTCTGCCACAGCAGGTGCAGCCATTGCCAGGCCCGGCAGCAGTGCCAGCGAACCCAGACCTGTTTTCATTATTGCTTTCTTCATTTTCTCGATCCCTATCACTGTGTGCCAGGAGTTACTTACAACGCCGCTTCGTCAGATTCGCCGGTACGGATGCGAATGACGCGCTGTAGTTCGGCAACGAAAATTTTGCCGTCGCCAATTTTTCCGGTGTAGGCTGCTTTGCTGACGACATCAATCACCTCATCAAGCTGATCGTCGGCAATCGCCACATCAATCTTCACTTTTGGCAGGAAGTTAACGCTGTATTCCGCCCCGCGATAAAGCTCGGCATGACCTTTCTGACGCCCAAAGCCTTTCACTTCGGTGACAGTCAGTCCCTGAATACCCATGGAAGACAGCGCTTCACGCACGTCTTCGAGTTTGAATGGTTTGATTACCACCGTAACCAGCTTCATATATCCCCTCCAGTCAGAATTCGGTAATGGCCGCAGCTAACACGAAAGGGATATTGCAAAGGGTGTGCCAGAAGTGAAAGGTGAGGAGGAAAGCGCCGCGGCGCGGATGCGCCGGGAAGAGGCGAAAAAAAACGCACCATGGCAGTGCAGGGTGCGTTTCAGTTTTGCACCAACGGTTAAGTCTGTTAGCGCATTGCCTTGTTATGGTGCATCAGGCGCTGAGTGACTCTTCCTCGCGCTCGCTGGCGGCCAGTTCGTCGCCTGCCAGCTGCAACTGATACATCTGCCAGTAGCGTCCTTTTGCCTCAAGCAGCGCTCTGTGCGTCCCCCGTTCAACGGCCTGGCCACGGTGCAACACCAGAATGGTATCGGCATCGACGATCGTTGACAGGCGGTGGGCAATTACCACCAGCGTAGTGCGATCCCGCACGGCAGCCAGCGCCTGCTGGATCGCCTGCTCGGTACCGGAGTCAATGCTTGCGGTCGCTTCATCCAGAATTAACACCTGTGGCGTTTCAATCAGCACGCGCGCCAGCGCAAGAAGCTGCTTTTGCCCGACCGAGAGATTATTGCCCTGCTCACCCAGCCGGGTATGGATCCCCTCGCTTAACCCGCGCGCCAGATCCGCAAGCTGCACCGTTTCCAGCACCTCCCATACCTGCTCAGGCGTGAAAGGTCGTCCCAGCGTCACGTTGGCATAAAAGGTATCCGCCAGTACCACCGGATCCTGCTGCACCATCGCGACGCCCTTACGTAACGCGTTGTGGCTAAGCGCGGCAAGCGGCCGTCCGTCCAGACGGATCTCCCCCTGCGTCAACGGATAGTAGCCCATCAGCAAACTGGCGAGCGTGCTTTTGCCGCTACCGGTATGCCCAACCAGGGCGACAAAACCGCGCGACGGTACCTCGAGGTTGATATCCTGCAAGACAAGCTGGTCGTCGCGGTAGGCAAACGAGACATGATCAAACGCTATGGATCCACTTTCCAGCGGGCGTTCGTCATCGCCATAGGTCTGACGCGGCCTGTCCATCAGCTCGAATACACGTTCGCCCGCGACCACTGCCTGTTGCAGCATCGATTGCTGCGTGGTGAGTTCAATCAGCGGTTCGTTAAGGCGTCCAAGGTAGCTGATAAATGCGTACAGTACCCCCACCTCGATGGTTCCGCGCGTCGTCAGGCCAAACAGCATCAACAGCCCGCACAGCACCAGCGCAGAGAAGAGGCTCAGCAGCGGGCGTAACAGGAAGCCATCCAGCCGTAACGTCTGCATCCGCGCCATATAGTGCGAGCGGCTGGCTTCTCCCATTCGCTCGCCAAAACGCGCCTGCTGGCGAAACTGCTGGATAACGCTCATGCCGTTGATCACTTCGTTGAAGCCATCATTGATATCTGCGAGGTAAGCGCGCACGCGACGAACAATCGGCGTGCTGTAGCGCTGGTAAATTACCATCACAATCAGCACCGCCGGGAAAATAGCGATCGCCACCAGCGCCATACGCCAGTCCAGGCTGAACATCGCCACCAGCATCGCGCCAATTAACGCGGCACTGCGCAGAACCGTTGCGACAACGGTTACATAGAGGTCGCGGATCACCTCGGTGTCATTGGTGACGCGCGAAATAACCTGTCCGACCGGCTGGGTATCAAACTCGCTCAGCGGCTGGCGCAGCGCGGCATCCATCACATCCGTGCGTAGCTGCTGGACCACGCCCACGGCGGCCCGGTTAAACAGCAGCGACTGCGCATAGTGCAGCCCCGCCGCCGTCAGCTGTAGGCCGACATACGCCACGCCCAGCCCCGCCACCAGCCCCAGCGGCAGATAGTTTTTCGCCACCATATTGTCGATGAAATAGCTGATAAGCAGCGGACCGGTCACCTCCGCAATCGCGGCGATCCACAGCAACAGCACGGCGATGGAAAGCGGTTTGCGCCACGGTGAGCCATAGGCCAGCAGCCGTTTTAACGTCGGCCACATCTGTCCAAACTTACGCATCGGCGACCTCCTCATCCAGCGCGGCTTCAAGCTGTTGATAGCGGTACATATCCCGATACCATCCGGTCTGCCCGGCAAGCTGCTCATGCTGACCACGCTGAGCAATATGCCCGTGCTGAAGCACCAGAATTTCACTGGCTTCGGTAAGAGCCGACAGACGGTGCGCGCTGATGATGACCGTGCGCCCCTCTCCCCACTGGCGAAGGTTATGCAAAATTTGATGTTCAGTACGCCCGTCAACCGCGGACAGCGCATCATCCAGTATCAGGATCTCAGCGTCCAGCAGCAGCGCGCGGGCAATAGAGATACGCTGTTTTTGTCCGCCGGAGAGCATAACGCCCCGCTCACCCACTTCCGTGTCGTAGCCCTGCGGCAGGCGCAGAATATCCTCGTGGACGCTGGCCAGACGTGCCACGTGCTCAATCTGGTCCTGTGTCGCCGTCGGACACCCGAGCGCGATATTGTTGGCAATGGTGTCTGAAAACAAAAAAGGCGTCTGGCTGACGACCGCCAGGCGGCTGCGCCAGTCATCCAGCAGCAGACGTGGCAGAGGGACGTCGTGGAAACGGATATCGCCTTCGCTCACGTCAAAATGGCGCTGAATCAGTGACAGAATGGTGCTTTTACCGGAACCCGTCGGGCCACAGATGCCCAGCATCTGACCAGGACGCAGCGTGAAACTGACGTTCTCAAGCACCGGATGTTCCGTTTGCGGGTAGATAAAGGCGCGGATATCAGCCTTGAGAATACCCGGACCTTCCGGCACCGGCTCGCTGCCATCGTTCACGACCGGCACTTCCGCCAGCATGGCGCGGATACGGCTGTAAGCGGCGCTCCCGCGTTCAACGATATTAAACATCCAGGCCAGCGCCAGCATCGGCCAGATCATCAGCCCAAGGTACATCGCAAAGCTGGTTAACTGCCCGAGGGTCATCGTGCCTTGCACCACCATCCAGCTGCCGCCGCCCACTGCCAGCAGGTTCGCCATGCCAATCGCAATATAAATTGTCGGATCGAAACGGGCATCAATACGCGCCACGCGCATGTTTTTCGCGCCGGTATCGGCAGCGTCGGCGGCAAACAGCGCGGACTGGCGGTCTTCCAGACCAAACGCTTTAATCATGCGGATGCTGGTCATGCTCTCCTGGGTGCGATCGTTCAGCGACGAGAACGCCGCCTGCGCCAGCTTAAAGCGTTCATGGAGCTGCTCGCCGTAGCGGTTAATTGCCAGCGCCATCAGCGGCATCGGCAGCAGCGCCAGCAGCGTGAGCTCCCAGCTAATTTGCGTAGACATCACAATCAGTACCGCACAGCCCATCACCAGGGAATCCACCAGCGTTAGCACCCCTTCACCGGCGGCAAACACCACGCGGTCTACATCGTTAGTGGCGCGGGCGATGAGATCCCCGGTACGGTGACGCAGATAAAACTCAGGGTGCTGGCGGCTCAGCTGGCGGTAAAAGTCCTCGCGCAGCTCAACGGCAAGCTGATAGGACGCGCCGAACAGCAGCACGCGCCAGACATAACGCAGCAGGTAAACCACCACGGCCGTCAGCACCAGCGTACCGCCCCACATCATCACCCGTGCGGCGGTGTAATGTTGTTCCGTAACGCCATCCACGACGTAACCCACCACTTTGGGCGGGATCAGTTGCAGAATGGCAATGATAATAAGCAGGGCCACCGCGCCGAGGTAGCGTTGCCACTCCCGACGAAAGTACCAGCTTAATTGGGCAAATAATCGCACGCGGTCTTTTCCTGAAGGTATTTTAAGAAGTTATTCAATGGGTAACGCTGTGGTGTATTTAATCTGTTCCATGGCGAAACTGGAGGTGACATCGGACAAGCCTGGTACGCTATTGACCAGCCGCTTGTAGAAATCATCGTAGCGCTTCATGTCTGCCACCTGAACGCGCATCAGATAGTCGTATTCCCCCGCCATGCGCCAGAAGCCGAGCACTTCGGGCATGTCGGAAACCTGGGTGACGAAGCGGCAGTACCATTCGCTACTGTGATGCTGCGTTTTTATCAGGACGAAGGCGGTCAGTCCAAGCCCCAGTTTTTCGGGATCCAGCAACGCCACGCGTCCCAGCAGAATGCCATCATCTTCCAGCTTCTTGAGGCGCTTCCAGCACGGTGTGGTGGTCAGATTAACGGCATCTGCCAGCGCCTGCAAAGAGAGGGTGCAGTCGCTTTGCAGCAAAGAAAGCAGCTTACGATCAATTTTATCTAACATAGCCACCTCGAAGAGAAAATTATTCTCCTTACATTCTATTTTAAAGGTCAGATAGCAACAATTTTTTCTGTGCTTTTCGCTATGCTGGGCACAAAATGACAAACGGATAACTACGATGAATAGCACCTGGGTTAAACATGCCATCAGCGAAATAAATGCCGACTATCAGCGCTCGGCAGACACCCACTTGATCCGCCTGCCTCTGCCTGGATTTCCCGGCATTCAGCTTTACCTGAAGGATGAAAGCACCCATCCTACCGGCAGCCTGAAGCATCGCCTGGCGCGTTCACTCTTTTTATACGGTTTATGTAACGGCTGGATCAAAGAAGGCACCACGATTATTGAATCGTCGTCCGGATCAACTGCCGTCTCCGAAGCCTACTTTGCCCGCCTGCTGGGCCTCCCGTTTATCGCCGTGATGCCCTCCTGCACGGCGAAACGTAAAGTCGAACAGATCGAATTTTACGGCGGACGCTGCCACTTTGTGGAAAGCGCCTGCGAAATCTATGCGGCCTCCGAAATGCTGGCCCGCGAACTGAATGGTCACTATATGGACCAGTTTACCTTCGCCGAGCGCGCCACCGACTGGCGCGGCAATAATAACATTGCGGACAGCATTTTCCGCCAGATGACCCACGAGCCGCATCCTGTTCCCTCTTACATTGTCATGAGCGCGGGCACGGGCGGAACCTCCGCCACCATCGGACGTTATATCCGCTGTCAGGGTTATGATACGCAGCTGATGGTGGTTGACCCGCAAAACTCGGTGTTCCTCAATTACTGGCAATCCCGCGATGCCAGCCTGCGCAGCCCCGTGGGGAGCAAGATCGAAGGGATTGGTCGCCCGCGCGTCGAACCCTCGTTCATTCCGGACGTTGTGGATGAGATGCTCCGCGTGCCGGACGCCGCCAGCGTCGCGACGGCGCACTGGCTGGAGACACAGCTTGGCCGTAAAGTCGGGGCTTCCACCGGCACCAATATGTGGGGCGCGCTACAGCTGGCCGCGAGGATGCGCGAAGAAAGCCGTACCGGCTCTGTCGTCACGCTGCTGTGTGACAGCGGGGAGCGCTACCTGGACACCTATTACAACGCAGAATGGGTGCAGGCCAATATTGGCGATGTAGAACCGTGGAAAGCGCAGATTTCGCAGCTGGTGAAATAAAAAAAAGCCAGGCTTTAGCCTGGCTTGCTGGAAGGGTCTCACTATTCGGGGGAATATGGGAGGTTATTTTTGTCCAGCCAATGTGTCAAAAAATGGGACACCGCTTCGTTACGACAGTGTCCGATAACCGGTAAATGCGGGAGCGCGGCGATAAGTTGCGGCATCGCGTTCCCCATAATCAGCCCACGCCCTACGCTGCTCAGCATCTCATGGTCGTTCATGGCGTCACCAAAGGCCATACAGTCCTGCATCGTCAGCCCTAGATGATCGCTCAGCACCGCCAGCGCAGATCCTTTGTTACAGCCCACCGGCAGCACTTCAAGACAGTCCACCGCCGAGAAGGTCAGGTGCGCCCGGTCGCCCAGCGCCTCGTTAAGCTGAATACGCAGGCGGCAGAGATCGTCGTGATCGCCACAGAAGCAGATCTTGGTCACCTTGTGTGCCGGAATGCGACGCAAATCGATGAGCTGATATTTAAAGCCGCTGTAAACGTGAGCGTGCAGCAAGGCCGGGATCTCACGCCCGGTAAACCAGCCTTCATCATTAAAAACATGCACGCTGGCCTGCGTATCCCAGGTGCTGTGCAGGACAATGTCCGCCACTTCCGGATTCAGATCCTGACGGTGCAGCATATTGCCGTCGACGGAGTGAATGCGCGTCCCGTTGCCGGTGATCAGGAACGCATCGAGGGCAAATGTTCCCAGCAGATGGCGCATCTCGAGAACATGACGACCAGTGGCAAACGTCAGGGTGACTTCACGCTCGCGCAGGCGCTTAAGTGTGTTCAGGGTTTTCTCCCCTAAACGGTGATCCGGCATTAACAGCGTGCCGTCCATATCAAATGCAGCGAGCCGAGCCATAATTACTCCCGAAATGTGATGCGGTTAACTTGTGCATCAGTATTACGTGAGATATACGGAAGTAATAGTGAATAGATGATAATTATTGTTCCGGGTTTTTCATGCGCCAGCTTAATCGTCTTAACCAGTATCAGCGTCTGTGGCACCCCTCCGCCGGCGCACCGCAGCAGGTTACCATCAGTGAACTTGCCAGCCGCTGCTTTTGCAGCGAGCGACATGTTCGCACCCTGCTGCGCCAGGCGCAGGAGGCGGGCTGGCTAAGCTGGCACGCCCGCTCCGGACGAGGTAAGCGTGGGGAATTACGCTTTCACGTCACCCCGGACTCGTTGCGTAATACGATGATGGAAGAGGCCCTGAAAAGTGGACAGCAGCACAACGCGCTGGAGCTGGCCCAGCTCGCGCCTGAAGATTTGCGATCGCTGCTGCATCCGTTTATGGGCGGGCAGTGGCAGAACGATACGCCGACGCTGCGTATTCCCTACTATCGCTCGCTGGAGCCGCTTCAGCCGGGGTTTCTCCCTGGCCGGGCGGAGCAGCATCTGGCGGGACAGGTATTCTCTGGTTTGACGCGTTTTAATGGTACCAGCAGTGAACCCACGGGCGATCTGGCGCATCACTGGGAAATCTCCGCTGACGGCCTGCGCTGGCATTTCTACATTCGCTCCACCCTGCACTGGCATAACGGCGATAAAATAGAGACGGCACAGCTCCGGCAAAGCCTGACGGCGCTGTTATCGCAGCCCGGCTTGGGCACGCTTTTCCGCAGCGTCTTACGTATCGAAACCACGCATCCGCAGTGCCTGACGTTTATTCTCCATCAACCTGACTACTGGCTGGCGCACAGGCTGGCAACCTACTGTAGCCGTCTGGCGCATCCCGATTACCCCGTGGTGGGTAGCGGTCCCTTCCGGCTGAGCGTTTTTGAGCCTGAACTGGTGCGTCTGGAAAGCCACGAGCAGTATCACCTTGGCCATCCGTTGCTTAAGGCTATCGAGTACTGGATCACGCCCCAGCTTTTTGACTACAGTCTGGGCACCAGCTGTCGCCACCCGGTGCAAATCGCCATTGGCGAGGCCGACGAGCTGGCCAGCCTGCGGCTGGTGAGTAACAGCACCAGTCTGGGTTTCTGCTACCTCACGCTGAAACAGAGCCCGCGTCTGAGCGAACTTCAGGCAAAGCGGCTGATTAATATCATTCATCTCTCAACGCTGCTGCACACGCTTCCCCTGAACGAAGGGCTCATCACCCCTACCGAGGAACTGCTTCCCGGCTGGGCGATCCCCCAATGGCCTGATTTAACCGACGTTGCGCTGCCAGAGGCATTGACGCTCGTCTACCACCTGCCGGTTGAGCTTCACACCATGGCCAGCCAGTTAAAAGCATACCTTGCGCGGCAGGGTTGTGAACTGACCGTCATCTTTCACGACGCCAAAACGTGGGACGGGTGCCAGCAGCTTGCCGATGCAGACATCATGATGGGAGACAGACTGATTGGCGAAGCGCCAGCGTACACGCTTGAGCAGTGGCTCCGCTGCGATGCGCTCTGGCCGCATCTGCTGAGCGCACCGGCATACACCCATTTGCAGGCCACGCTGGATGCGGTGCAGACGCAGGCCGACGAACGTGACCGACACGCAGGACTTCAGGCTATCTTCAGCCGGTTAATGGAGACAGCCGTCCTGACGCCGCTCTTTAACTACCAGTATCAAATCAGCGCGCCTCCGGGCGTCAACGGCATACGCCTTAACACTCGCGGCTGGTTTGACTTCACCGAAGCCTGGCTTCCTCCCCCAAACGCGTGAAGAAGCTGGTCGCCGCTTTAGCCAGGCGTTAACATGACGCTTTTACTGTAACTGTCGAGATGATCTATGAAACGTGCCGTCGTCGTGTTCAGCGGAGGACAAGATTCCACAACCTGCCTGATTCAGGCGCTTCACCAGTATGATGAAGTGCACTGCGTCACTTTTGATTATGGTCAGCGTCATCGCGCTGAAATCGATGTCGCTCGTGAACTGGCCCTCAAACTGGGCGCCCGCGCTCATAAAGTGCTGGACGTGACGCTGTTAAATGAACTGGCTGTCAGCAGCCTCACCCGCGACAGCATTCCGGTGCCTGATTACGAACCGGATGCCAGCGGCATTCCGAACACCTTCGTACCGGGCCGCAACATTCTCTTCCTGACCCTGACGGCGATCTATGCCTACCAGGTGAAAGCCGAAGCGGTGATCACGGGCGTGTGTGAGACCGACTTCTCTGGCTACCCGGACTGCCGGGATGAATTCGTGAAAGCACTCAATCACGCCGTCGATCTGGGAATGGCAAAAGAGACCCGCTTCGAAACGCCGCTGATGTGGCTGGATAAGGCTGAAACCTGGGCCCTGGCCGACTACTGGGGCAAGCTGGATGTTGTTCGCAACGAGACCCTGACCTGCTACAACGGCATTAAAGGGGACGGCTGCGGGCAGTGTGCCGCCTGTAACCTGCGCGCGAACGGTCTGAATCATTACCTTGCGGATAAACCTGGCGTGATGGCCGCGATGCAAAAAAAGACCGGGCTGAAATAAGGGCTACCTGACCGTGCTGTCGAACGGTAAGTGTCGACAGCACAGTTATTCCTGAACATTTCTTACGCGATCATCAGCTCCAGCTTTTCGCGCAACTCCCCTTCCAGCGGCAACGCTTTCTGGGTTTTGAGATCGATACAGACAAAGGTGATCAGCGCATCGGCCACCACCTGCCCTTCTGGCTCCAGCGTAACGACCTGGCTCAATACACCACTTTTGCCATTCAGTTGTTGGACCTCACTGGTCACGGTGAGCACATCCCCCAGCACAGCCGGGCGGCGGTAGTTAATGTTGATATTGACGACCACAAACGCGATGTTGTGTGCGGTCAGCCACTGGAAGCTTTCGCTGTTCTCCAGGCCGTCCCAGCGCGCCTCTTCAAGAAATTCAAGGTAGCGGGCGTTATTGACGTGCTGGTAAACATCGAGGTGATAACCACGGACTTTGATTTGTGTCTGCATAGCGCAATAGCCTTTCGTTGTTATAGGTTCAGAGGTCATAACTGGTATGACCTCTTTATCCTGGCAAATTTTTGCCGCAGTGCAAGTGATTACGCGATTACAGCGTCAGGTGTGCGAGATTGCGCTCAACCAGCGCGCTGCCCATACCCGGCACCTGCTTGAGATCGTCAAGGGTTTTGAAAGGGCCATACTCTTCACGATAGCTGACGATGGCCTGCGCTTTTTTTAGACCCACGCCATTCATAACGCGGGCAAGATCGTCCGCAGAGGCAGTATTGATACTGACCCGCGTACCCTCGTCCTCAATGGCTTTCGTGCTGACCGTCGCGTTGGCTTTAACATGACCTTGTGACGTTGCATCGGCCTGGTTTTGTGCGGCCTGCGCTTTAACCGAGGGGGACGCCGCCAGCGCGCCCGCACTCATCCCGGAAGTGGCAATAGCCAGTGTAATTAACAGTGCTTTGATTCCACATTTCATGCTGTTTTCTCCTTGTTTGTTGACAGCCACGCCACGATAACCGCACGGGAAAACAGGGACAAACAACAGATTGCAGAAATGGAAAAGGCCGCGAAAGCGGCCTTTAGTTTTTGCAGAGCGTTACTAAAATCTGCGAGCAGATACGTAATTATTGCTCCTGAGTGACCACATCACCCAGTTTGATTTTGGCTTCTTTACGCAGGTTGCTCATCATCGCTTCGAAAGCAATCTGGGCATTGTTCTGGGTAATTCCCTGAACCATGGCCTTCTTCTGCGCGTCTGGCAGCGTACCGGCTTTTACTTCATCCAGCGCCAGAAGCACCACATTACCCTGCATATCGGTCGTGGTACCATAGACAGGTTTGTCTTTCGCCGGCAGGCTCAGGCCAAACGCCGCCTGGCTGACAGGATCCTGACCGGTACGGCTCAGCGTTTTTGCTTCGCCAAAGCTCAGGCCAGCCGCTTTCAGCGCATCGTTCTTACCGGCTTTCAGATCGGCCAGAATTTTCTCTGCATCCAGTTTTGCCTGCTGTGCCGCTTTGTTGTGTTTGACCAGCGCCACCACCTGATCTTTCACTTCCGCCAGGGGCTTCACTGCCTCGGCTTTGTGCTCGCTGACGCGCAGTACGAACGCTCGGTCACCATCAACGGTAATGATGTCTGAGTTGCTGCCCGGCGTACCGTTATCACCGACCAGACCACCATTGAAAATGGCATCTGAAACTGGTTTGAAGTTCAGTTCTTCCGGCAGGTTTTCGTGGCTGAACCAGCCCGTCTCAACCGCTTTAACGCCAGCAGCCTGCTCAGCACCCGCCAGTGATTCATTGTCGTTGCTTGCGGCATCGCTCACTTTCTGTTGCAGAGCATAGAAGGCGTCCAGCGCTTTCTCCTGCTTCACTTTCGCAGCGATATCATCACGAACGTCAGCCAGCGGCTTGGTTTTCGCCGCCACAACATCGTCCAGACGCGCCACCAGGAAACCAACGGAGGATTTGATTACACCAGACAGTTGGCCTTTCTCTTTCAGGCCTGCATTTTTCAGCTCGTCCGGGGTAGTGGACTCTTCCAGCCAGCCCATATCACCGCCGTTTTTGGCAGAAATAATGTCGGTGGATTTTGCTTTCGCTAAGGTGGCGAAATCAGCGCCTTTGTTCAGCTCGTCCAGCACGGCTTTCGCTTCTGCTTCCGTTTTGGTCTGGATCACGCTGTAACGGTTACGCTGCGGCTGAGTGAACTGATCCTGATGCTGGTCGTAATAAGACTGGATCTCGGCGTCAGTCGCGTTTTCCTGCATCGCAGCTGCATCCAGTTTGATATAGCTTACGCGGAACTGTTCCGGAGAGATGAAGTTGTTCTTGTTTTGCTCGTAGTAAGCATTAACTTCAGCGTCGCTAACCTGCTGTTTCGCTGCCAGTGCGTTGACATCAATCGTCGCTTCACGCACCACGCGTTGCTGCGCCACCAGTGCCGCCAGCTCTTCAGTTTCGCCTTTCAGCATGAAATCGGTGCCCACCACCGCGTTGATCAGCTGTTGCGTGGTCAACTGGTTACGCAGCGCCTGAGCGTACTGGTCAGCCGTCATACCCATCTGGTTAACAATGCTGTTGTAACGCGCGTTGTCGAACTTCCCATTAGACTGGAAAGCCTGCGTCGAGAAGATGGCTTTTTTAACCTGCTCATCGCTGATGCCCAGACCGAGGCTTTTCGCGTACTGATCCAGCAGCGCTTCGTCGATAAGGCGGTTCAGCGTCTGCTGACGCAGGTTTTTCATATAGCCTTCGTTGGCTGCAAGTTCAGAGTATTGGTCGCCCAGTTGCTGCTGCATGCGGTTACGTTCACCAGCAAAAGCGTTCTCGAACTGCCCACGGCTAATTTCCTGGCCATTCACTTTTGCGGCGTAGTTCGCGCCACCGCCGATGAGGTAACTACTCACACCGGTCAATATGAACGACACGATAATGATACCGAAAATAATCTTGAGCACGAGACTGTTAGCAGCCGTGCGTAAGCTGTCCATCATGGTGTAACAACACTCCGCTGTAGGTGACTGGTTACCTGACGCTGACGGAAAATCCTGACCGTCGCGCGTAAAGGCGTATTGTGACAAGAAAACAGGGCAATTGTCAGCCCACAACTCGCATAAACTCGCACAAATCAGGTCTGGACAAACAAAAAAGGCACATCAAACGATGCGCCCTTGTACTTTTCAGCTTCCCTGGAGCGGGAAAACAATCAGTTTACTGCGTCTTTCAGCGCTTTACCTGCACGGAAACCCGGCACTTTAGCGGCAGCAATGGTGATCTCTTTACCGGTCTGAGGGTTGCGGCCAGTACGGGCTGCACGCTCTTTAACCGCAAAAGTACCGAAGCCTACCAGTGCAACGTCGTCCCCAGCTTGCAGAGATTCAGTAACAGAAGCAATTAAAGCATCTAAAGCACGTCCCGCTGCAGCTTTAGAAATATCAGCACCCGCAGCAATTTTGTCAATCAGTTGAGATTTATTCACTGTTCTCTTCCTCTCTTTATAATTTATATCGCACCTGAATCCTTCACAGCGCGACCGCGCAGCAGTTATATCAGTCCTGCTATGACCTTACAACACCCGTTGTTGATGGCTAACCCAATCAGCAATCTAAATTAGCTATACAAAAAAAGGCTGGCAAGTACGAAATGACTTACCAGCCTTGTTTTTATTGGCGCTCTTTGCGCGAGGTCACTATTTTGCGGTTACAACCTGCATTCCGGACGGTTCATTTTGCAGTGCGAGAGTCAGAACTTCCTCAATGCGTTTCACCGGATGGATCTGCAAATCGGCAATAACGTTGTCCGGAATCTCTTCCAGATCGCGTTTATTTTCGTAAGGGATCAATACGGTTTTGATCCCACCGCGGTGTGCCGCCAGCAGTTTTTCTTTTAACCCGCCGATAGGCAGTACCTGACCACGCAGCGTAATTTCACCGGTCATGGCCACATCAGCACGAACCGGGTTCCCTGTCAGACAGGAAACCAGCGCCGTACACATGGCAATACCCGCGCTTGGGCCATCTTTCGGCGTCGCCCCTTCCGGAACGTGAACGTGAATGTCGCGTTTTTCGTAGAAATCCGGGTTGATACCCAGTTTTTCCGCACGCGCGCGCACCACGGTCAGCGCCGCCTGGATGGACTCCTGCATCACTTCACCCAGTGAACCGGTGTAGGTCAGCTTGCCTTTGCCCGGGACACAGGCGGTTTCGATGGTCAGCAGATCGCCGCCCACTTCCGTCCATGCCAGACCGGTCACCTGACCAACGCGGTTTTCGTTGTCCGCACGACCGTAGTCGAAGCGCTGAACGCCAAGGTAAGCATGCAGATTGTCGCCGTTAATCACAATGTGCTTCAGGCTCTTATCCAGCAGCAGCTGTTTCACCGCCTTACGGCACAGCTTAGAGATCTCACGCTCGAGGCTACGAACGCCCGCTTCACGGGTGTAATAGCGAATGATGCCAATAATCGCGCTGTCCTCGACGGTCAGCTCGTTGGCTTTCAGCGCGTTACGCTCAATCTGTTTCGGCAGCAGGTGCTGCTTAGCAATGTTCAGCTTCTCATCTTCGGTATAACCGGAGAGACGGATCACTTCCATACGGTCCAGCAGCGGGGCCGGAATGTTCATGGAGTTGGAGGTCGCCACGAACATCACATCGCTCAGGTCGTAGTCCACTTCCAGGTAGTGATCGCTGAACGCCACGTTCTGTTCTGGATCAAGCACTTCCAGCAGCGCCGACGCCGGATCGCCACGCATGTCCGAAGACATTTTGTCGATCTCATCGAGCAGGAACAGCGGGTTTTTAACCCCCACTTTCGCCATCTTCTGGATCAGCTTGCCCGGCATAGAACCGATGTAGGTACGGCGGTGACCGCGGATTTCCGCTTCATCGCGTACGCCGCCCAGCGCCATACGGATATACTTACGTCCGGTCGCTTTGGCGATGGACTGGCCCAGAGAGGTTTTACCCACGCCTGG
Source organism: Enterobacter cloacae complex sp. S1 (assembly GCF_014930525.1). Lineage (NCBI taxonomy): Bacteria > Pseudomonadati > Pseudomonadota > Gammaproteobacteria > Enterobacterales > Enterobacteriaceae > Enterobacter > Enterobacter cloacae complex sp. S1. The sequence continues at coordinate 56,604 of NZ_JADBRE010000017.1, read as the reverse complement.
AGGCCCTACCAGGCACAGAATTGGACCTTTGATTTTGTTCACACGGCTCTGTACCGCGAGGTACTCAAGAATGCGGTCTTTCACGCGTTCCAGGCCGTAGTGGTCGGTATCGAGGATTTCCTGCGCCTGACGCAGGTCTTTTTTGACCTTGCTGCGGGCATTCCACGGAACCTGTACCATCCACTCAATATAGCCGCGCACGACGGTCGCCTCTGCCGACATCGGAGACATCATTTTCAGCTTCTGCAACTCAGCTTCGGCTTTCTCTTTCGCCTCTTTCGGCATCTTCGCCGCGTCGATCTTACGCTTCAGCGCTTCGTTTTCATCCGGCGCATCGTCCATCTCGCCGAGCTCTTTCTGAATGGCTTTCATTTGCTCGTTCAGATAGTACTCACGCTGCGATTTTTCCATCTGCTTTTTGACGCGGTTGCGAATGCGCTTCTCAACCTGGAGCAGATCGATCTCAGACTCCATCATCGCCATCAGGTATTCCAGACGTTCGTTAACGTCGGACATTTCCAGCACGGACTGTTTGTCAGCCAGCTTCAGCGGCATGTGCGCAGCGATGGTATCCGCCAGACGTGCAGGATCGTCGATGCTGTTCAGCGACGTCAGCACTTCAGGTGGGATTTTCTTATTCAGCTTGATGTAGCCTTCGAACTGGCTGATCGCGGTGCGTACCAGCACTTCCTGTTCGCGCTCATCAAGTTCCGGTGAATCAAGGTACTCCGCCTTCGCAGAGAAGTGCTCGCCATCGTCTGACAGAGTGGTAATACGCGCACGCTGTAAGCCTTCCACCAGCACCTTCACGGTGCCGTCTGGCAGCTTCAGCATCTGCAAAATAGAGGCCACGGTCCCGACGGTGAAAAGATCGTTTACACCCGGCTCATCCGTTGATGCTTCCTTCTGCGCGACCAACATGATTTTTTTATCATGATCCATGGCGGCTTCGAGGCAACGGATAGATTTTTCCCGCCCTACAAATAAGGGTATGACCATGTGCGGATAAACCACCACATCGCGCAACGGCAATACGGGGATTTCAATGCGTTCAGAACGCTCAGGATTCATAGAGCTCTCTCTTAGTTTAGTGTCCGCCAGGTAAACTGGTCATGTAACTGTGCTTCACACAACCATTAACATGTAATCCAGTATATGGGGATGTTTCCCATACATTCAACGCCATGAATACGGAAAAAGTAAAGGGGAGATAAAATCCCCCCTTTTTGATTAACTGTTTGTATGAAATGGTGAATTATTCGCCAGATGCCTGCTGCGCTTCCGGTTTACCGTAAATCAGTAACGGCTTGGACTGGCCACCAATGACGGACTCGTCGATCACGACTTTTTCAACGTCTTCCATAGAAGGAAGATCGTACATCGTGTCGAGCAATGCTGCTTCTACGATAGAACGCAGGCCACGGGCACCGGTTTTACGCGCCATCGCTTTCTTGGCAATCGCGTCCAGTGCTTCGTCACGGAATTCCAGCTCAACGCCTTCCAGATTAAACAGCGCCTGATACTGCTTGGTCAGCGCGTTTTTCGGCTCTTTCAGGATCTGAATCAGCGCGTCTTCGCTCAGTTCGTTCAGGGTCGCCACAACCGGCAGACGGCCGATAAATTCCGGAATCAAACCGAATTTGATCAGATCTTCCGGTTCAACCTGCGCCAGCAGCTGGCCTTCGTTTGGTTTTTCAGACGTGGCTTTCACCGTTGCGCCAAAACCAATGCCGGAGCCGGTTTCCACACGGTGAGAGATCACTTTATCCAGGCCTGCAAACGCACCACCACAGATAAACAGGATCTTGGAGGTATCAACCTGCAAGAATTCCTGCTGCGGATGTTTACGCCCACCCTGCGGTGGAACAGCCGCAACCGTACCTTCGATCAGCTTCAGCAGCGCCTGCTGCACGCCCTCGCCCGAGACGTCACGGGTGATCGACGGGTTGTCTGATTTACGGGAGATTTTGTCGATCTCATCGATATAGACGATCCCGCGCTGGGCTTTCTGTACGTCGTAATCGCACTTCTGGAGCAGCTTCTGGATAATATTTTCAACGTCTTCACCCACATAACCGGCTTCGGTCAGGGTGGTGGCATCCGCCATGGTGAACGGAACATCCAGCAGGCGCGCCAGCGTTTCCGCCAGCAGGGTTTTACCAGAACCGGTAGGCCCGATCAGCAGAATGTTACTTTTGCCCAGCTCTACGCCATTGCTGGTATCGCCGTTACGCAGACGTTTGTAGTGGTTGTATACCGCCACCGCCAGCACTTTTTTCGCCTGCTCCTGACCAATGACATAGTCGTCAAGGTGGTGGCGAATCTCGTGTGGCGTTGGTAACGCGCTGCGCTCACGGTGCGGCGCGACTTCTTTAATCTCTTCGCGAATGATGTCGTTACATAAATCGACGCATTCGTCGCAGATATACACGGACGGCCCGGCAATCAGTTTACGCACTTCATGCTGGCTTTTGCCGCAAAAAGAGCAGTACAGCAGTTTGCCCGAACCATCTTTGCGTTTATCTGTCATGAGTCCAAACCTCTTTTTAAGTTCTATGTGCCGCACATGACGACGCAAATGCCATTCTCAGACGCAAGCTGCTTACAGGCAACGTTCCGCCCTACCTTAGTATAGCGGCACACTCGCGTCGCGGGCATCAATTACGATGGGTCAAAATGGAGTCGACTAAGCCGTACTCAACTGCCTCTGGTGCAGAGAGGAAGCGATCGCGCTCGGTATCGCGCTCGATCTGCTCGAGAGGTTGACCCGTATGCTGCGCCATAAGTTCATTCATGCGCGCTTTTACTTTCAGAATTTCTCGGGCGTGGATTTCAATATCCGTCGCCTGGCCCTGGTAACCACCCAGCGGCTGGTGAATCATCACGCGGGAGTTAGGCAGGCAGAAACGCTTACCTTTCGCCCCTGCGGTTAACAGGAAAGCACCCATGGATGCCGCCTGCCCCATACAGATGGTACTGACATCCGGCTTGATGAATTGCATGGTGTCATAAATTGACATGCCCGCCGTAATCACACCGCCTGGCGAGTTGATGTACAGGTAAATGTCTTTTTCCGGGTTTTCCGCTTCCAGGAACAGCATCTGCGCCACGATCAGGTTAGCCATATGGTCTTCCACCTGGCCGGTCAGAAAGATAACGCGTTCCTTGAGCAGACGGGAATAGATATCGAAAGAACGCTCACCGCGTGAGGTCTGTTCAATAACCATTGGCACCAGCGCCATATGGGGTGCAAAGTTATCTCGTTCGCCACTGTATGACATTTCCGTCTCCTGGTTCAAAATTGAAAACACCTGCTGTACTGATTGTAACCTTATGGACGGATTATCAGCCAGTCTCAATCATCGTGATTACATACTAATGGGGGTCGTCATGCCCTATTTCAAGCATAACAACGTTTTGTTGTAACGCTAACACTGAAAGGGCGTTTTAGCACCCTTCCAGGACTAAAGCGGTGATAAAAAAAACCCGTCGCCGGAGGGCAACGGGTTTTTTGTTCAAACTTTAAACCGTCGGGGCGAAATTACGCCTGCTGGTTCATCAGTTCGGTGAAAGAGGCCTCTTTTTCGGTCACTTTCGCTTTCGCCAGTACCGCTTCAACAGCCTGCTCTTCCAGTGCGACGTTGCGCATGTTGTCCATCAGCTCTTTGTTCTTACCGTAGAACTCGATCACTTCAGATGGATCTTCGTATGCAGAAGCCATCTCTTCGATCAGGCCTTTCACACGCTCTTCGTCAGCTTTCAGCTCGTGGGTACGAATCACTTCGCCCAGCAGCAGGCCGACAACAACGCGACGTTTCGCTTGCTCTTCGAACAGCTCGCGTGGCAGTTCCATCGCTTGCTGCTGGTTGCCACCGAAGCGCTGTGCAGCCTGACGGCGCAGAACGTCGATTTCGCTGTCGATCAGGGCAGCAGGAACGTCGATGTCGTTCGCTTTCACCAGACCTTCAATCGCCTGAGACTTCACGCGATTACGTACAGCGCCGTTCAGCTCGCGCTCCATGTTTTTACGCACTTCGGTACGCAGGCCCGCAACAGAACCATCTTCCACGCCGAAACGCTTGATGAATTCTTCGGTCAGTTCTGGCAGTTCGCGCTCTTCCACTTTCTTCAGGTTGATAACGAACTTCGCTGCTTTACCTTTCAGGTTTTCAGCGTGGTATTCTTCAGGGAAGGTCACGTCAATGGTGAACTCTTCGCCCGCTTTGTGGCCTTTGATACCGTCTTCGAAGCCTGGGATCATACGACCCTGGCCCATCGCCAGTACGAAGTCAGACGCTTTACCGCCTTCGAACTCTTCGCCGTCTACAGAACCGGTGAAGTCGATGGTTACGCGGTCTTCCGCGTCAACAGCGCCTTCTTTCTCTTTCCAGTTCGCCTGCTGCTTGCGCAGGGTATCCAGCATGCCGTCAACGTCTTCGTCAGTCACGGAAACGATCGGTTTTTCAACTTCGATAGATTCCAGACCTTTCAGCTCAACTTCCGGGTACACTTCGAACTCTACGGAGTAGGTGAAGTCTTCGCCCTGCTTGTATTCACCTGGAACGTAGTTCGGCGCGCCGGCTGGATTGATTTTTTCTTTGATGATCGCGTCGATAAAGTTGCGGCTCATCAGTTCACCCAGCACATCCTGACGCACGGAAGCGCCATAACGCTGAGCAACAACATTCATTGGTACTTTGCCCTTGCGGAAGCCGTCAATACGTACTTTTTTTGCTACGTTGACCAGCTCGCTTTTCACAGCAGTTTCGATGCTGTCAGCAGCGATAGTAATCGTTACACGGCGGCCAAGGCCTTGAGTGGTTTCAACTGAAACTTGCATCTTGTTACCTCAAAAAAATCACAGTGCTCGGTCAACTCTGAATCTGTCTGTTATACCGGGATGCTCTCTTATGTGCAGATTCACATTCCCTGTCGCCAGAATCATCCCGAAGACATTCAATAAGACGCGGCATTATAGCGGCATCACTTAGGTGAGTCGAGAACGGTTGGAGCATGTTGCTGCGGCTTTTTTCACACTTTAAGGCTATTTTTAGCCTTAAAAACGCGCCATCCGCTCAAAACTCAGACAAAACAAAACGGCCCGAAGGCCGTTTTGACGAAATCTGTAAGCAACATACTGGAAAAACTCCGGCGGTTGCAAATCCGATTTATCAGGCGATGGTGCCTGCACCCCGACAAGGCGGTGATGCGAATACCGTATCCTGTAGCCCTTCCCATTCCTTAATGGTGTAGGTATGCAGCGCCAGCGCATGTACGGTTGTGGAGAGTTCTTCCGTCAAGGTGCTGTAGATCAAGCGGTGTCGGTTCAGGAAACGTTCTCCCGTGAAGCGATCGCTGACCAGAACCACTTTAAAGTGGCTTTCAGAACCTGCCGGCACGTTATGACGATAGCTTTCGTCGACAACTTCGAGAAACACAGGGTTGAACGCTGCCCTTAATTTTTCTTCTATCTGTTCACGTATCATCATGAAATCACTCCTCCGACAACGCTAAGGTGTCACCCATCCCTTTAAATATTAGCCGCTTTTACCGGTTCCATTACACCTTGACAACAAATATTTAGCTTTCGTCTGATTTTCTCATCCAAACGAATGAAGTTCACTATGAGGTTCATACGTTTTGTCACTTACAGGCAGAGAAAAGCGGAAAGGTGGTCAGTTTTCGGACAAGGCGATGAATTTACATGCGTTGACCACTTCCCCTGGCCGTTAGCGATGTTATGATGGCGGCAATTTTTCTCTCTTTGCTTACGATTCGTTGAGAACCCGAAAATGTTAAAAAAACTCTTCTTTCCGTTGGTAGCACTCTTTATGCTCGCCGGCTGCGCGACTCCGCCGACGACCATTGACGTTTCACCAAAAATTACCCTGCCTCAGCAGGATCCAAGCCTGATGGGCGTCACAGTCAGCATTAATGGCGCCGATCAGCGTCAGGACCAGGCGCTGGCGAAAGTGACTCGCGACAACCAGCAGGTCACGCTGACCGCCTCCCGCGACCTGCGCTTCCTGTTGCAGGAAGTGCTGGAAAAACAGATGACCTCCCGTGGCTACATGATTGGCCCAAGCGGCGCGGTTGATCTGCAAATCATCGTGAACAACCTGTACGCTGACGTCTCCCAGGGTAACGTTCGCTACAACATTGCGACCAAAGCCGATATCGCCATCATCGCTACCGCGAAGAACGGCAACAAAATGAACAAAAACTACCGTGCAAGCTATTCCGTTGAAGGCGCATTCCAGGCCTCCAACAAAAATATCGCTGACGCGGTTAACAGCGTGCTGACTGACACCATTGCCGACATGGCACAGGACACCAGCATTCACGACTTCATCAAGCAGAACGCCCGTTAATCCTGCTGACTGGCCCGGTGCTTCACCGGGTCAGTTCATAAGAACATGTCCAGTCACTACTTACGCATTTTCCAGCAACCGAAATCAGCTATTCTGCTGATCCTTGGTTTCGCCTCCGGTTTACCGCTTGCGCTCACCTCCGGCACGTTACAGGCGTGGATGACGGTTGAGAACATCGATCTTAAAACCATTGGTTTCTTCTCGCTCGTCGGCCAGGCTTACGTCTTTAAGTTCCTGTGGTCGCCGGTGATGGATCGCTATACCCCACCGTTCCTCGGGCGCCGTCGCGGCTGGTTAGTGATGACGCAGGTGCTGCTGTTGCTGGCCATTGCCGCAATGGGTTTCCTTGAGCCGTCAACACAGCTGCGCTGGATGGCCGCGCTTGCGGTAGTCATCGCCTTCTGTTCCGCTTCGCAGGACATTGTTTTTGACGCCTGGAAGACGGACGTCCTGCCAGCGGAAGAGCGTGGCGCCGGTGCGGCAATCAGCGTGCTTGGCTACCGCCTGGGTATGCTGGTTTCCGGCGGGCTGGCCCTCTGGCTTGCCGACCGCTATCTCGGCTGGCAGGGAATGTACTGGCTGATGGCCGCTCTGCTGATCCCCTGCATTATTGCCACGCTATTCGCGCCCGAACCGAGCGATGTGATTCCGGTCCCCCGCTCGCTGGAGCAGGCCGTCGCCGCACCGCTCCGCGACTTCTTTGGTCGCAATAATGCCTGGCTGATCCTGCTGCTGATTGTCCTTTATAAGCTTGGCGACGCTTTCGCCATGAGTCTGACCACCACCTTCCTGATCCGCGGCGTCGGGTTTGATGCGGGCGAAGTCGGCGTGGTGAACAAAACCCTGGGACTGTTTGCCACGATCGTCGGCGCGCTGTACGGCGGTGTATTGATGCAGCGCCTGACGCTGTTCCGCGCTCTGCTGATCTTCGGCATCCTTCAGGGCGCATCGAATGCCGGTTACTGGCTGCTGTCGATCACCGACAAGCATATGATCAGCATGGCGACGGCGGTATTCTTTGAAAACCTGTGTGGCGGTATGGGCACTGCGGCATTTGTCGCCCTGCTGATGACGCTGTGCAATAAGTCATTTTCTGCCACCCAGTTTGCGCTACTGTCTGCCCTTTCTGCCGTCGGGCGCGTATACGTTGGCCCCGTCGCGGGCTGGTTTGTTGAAGCCCACGGCTGGCCGACGTTTTATCTCTTCTCAGTGGTGGCGGCCGTGCCGGGGATTTTATTGCTGCTGGTCTGTCGCCAGACGCTGGAATATACCCAGCGGACGGAACACTTCATGCCGCGCACGGAATATCAGGCTGCCTATCGGTTTGCCCTGCGTCTGCTGATGGCTGGTTGTCTTGCGCTGATAGTGTGGCTCGCGGTACTCATCTTGAATGCGACGACCACCTTGTCGCTTCCGTTTGAAACCCAGCTGCTTGATGCAGGGGTGTTACTCGCCATCGTGGGTATCCTGACCGGTGGGATGCTGGATTTCATGTCATTGCGGAAAACGCAGATGACATGAAGTAAAAAGCGAAAGGTTATTTCCCGTTGTAATAACGACACGAAATTATAACGGCGAAATAACCGCCATCGGCAAAAAAAAATATTTGTTGTTTTGTGCGGGATAGCATTCGGAAATTATTGGAGCTTATTTCGCTACGCTATTTTCCGTTAAACGATTCAGCATTCGAAAGATTGAATTTTCGTTTTTTAGTTGTCTTGTTATTGATAATTAATTGTTAATTATTTGTGTATTTTTCACAATGGTTATACCAATTGTCCCTTTTGCGGTATGCTGGGGCACCCTTTCGTTATAACGCCCGCTCCGTGCGGCTTCCCCCGGAAAACGCGACATAATTTGCAACACTTGTGACATGTGCGGCAGAACCCGGTAACACCTTCCTGACACAGGGCTAATGATGTTTACAGTAATGTAACCTTCCCGTAAAATGCCCCCACACTTTAAACGCCACCAGACTCCCGTGGAATTGAGGTCGGTAAATGAGACTCAGGAAATACAATAAAAGTTTGGGATGGTTGTCATTATTCGCAGGCACTGTATTACTCAGTGGCTGCGATTCTGCACTACTAGACCCCAAAGGACAGATTGGACTGGAACAACGTTCATTGATACTGACGGCTTTTGGCCTGATGTTGATTGTGGTTATTCCTGCCATCTTGATGGCTGTTGGTTTCGCCTGGAAGTATCGTGCGAGCAATAAAGATGCGAAGTATAGCCCTAACTGGTCACACTCCAATAAAGTGGAAGCTGTGGTCTGGACGGTACCTATTCTGATCATCCTGTTCCTTGCTGTACTGACCTGGAAAACCACTCACGCACTTGAGCCGAGCAAACCGCTGGTTCACGATGAAAAACCTATTACCATTGAAGTGGTCTCCATGGACTGGAAATGGTTCTTCATCTATCCAGAACAGGGCATTGCTACCGTGAATGAAATCGCCTTCCCGGCGAACACTCCGGTTCAGTTCAAAGTGACCTCCAACTCCGTAATGAACTCCTTCTTCATCCCACGTCTGGGCAGCCAGATTTACGCGATGGCCGGTATGCAGACTAACCTGCACCTGATCGCGAATGAAGCAGGCACCTACGACGGTATCTCCGCCAGCTATAGTGGCCCGGGCTTCTCGGGTATGAAGTTCAAAGCTATCGCTACGCCAGACCGCGCGACTTTCGACCAGTGGGTTGCAAAAGCGAAGCAGTCTCCAAACACCATGTCTGACATGGCGGCGTTCGAAAAAGTGGCTGCACCTAGCGAATACAACAAGGTGGAGTACTTCTCTAACGTGAAACCGAATCTGTTCAAAGACGTTATTGGCAAATTTATGGATCACGGCATGAGCATGGACATGACCCAGCCTGAAGGCGAGCACAACACGCACCAGGGTATGGAAGGCATGGACATGAGCCACGCGGAAACCGCTCACTAAGGGGCCGAGGAAGAAAATGTTCGGAAAATTGACACTGGATGCAGTGCCCTACCATGAACCGATTATTATGGTTACGGTGGCTGCAATTATCATTGGTGGCGCGGCCTTAGTTGGCCTGATCACTTACTTCGGTAAGTGGAGCTACCTGTGGAATGAGTGGCTGACTTCGGTTGACCACAAAAAACTCGGTATCATGTACTGCATCGTCGGTATCGTCATGTTAATTCGTGGCTTTGCGGATGCAATCATGATGCGTAGCCAGCAGGCGCTTGCGTCTGCGGGCGAAGCCGGCTTCCTGCCACCGCACCACTACGATCAGATCTTTACCGCCCACGGCGTTATCATGATCTTCTTCGTGGCGATGCCGCTGGTAATCGGTCTGATGAACGTGGTCGTTCCGCTGCAAATCGGCGCGCGCGACGTTGCGTTCCCGTTCCTGAACAACCTGAGCTTCTGGTTCACGGTTGTCGGCGTTATCCTGGTTAACCTGTCACTGGGTGTGGGCGAATTTGCTCAGACCGGCTGGCTGGCCTACCCGCCGCTGTCGGGAATTGAGTACAGTCCGGGCGTGGGCGTTGACTACTGGATTTGGGCGCTTCAGCTCTCCGGTGTCGGTACCACCCTGACCGGTATTAACTTCTTCGTGACCATCCTGAAGATGCGTGCACCAGGTATGACGATGTTCAAGATGCCAGTATTTACCTGGGCATCTCTGTGCGCCAACGTCCTGATTATCGCGTCGTTCCCAATTCTGACCGTCACCATCGCGCTGCTGACCCTGGATCGCTATCTGGGTACCCATTTCTTCACGAATGATATGGGTGGCAACATGATGATGTACATCAACCTGATTTGGGCCTGGGGTCACCCGGAAGTGTACATCCTGGTTCTGCCGGTGTTCGGTGTGTTCTCCGAAATCGCGGCAACCTTCTCGCGTAAACGCCTGTTTGGTTACACCTCTCTGGTGTGGGCAACCGTATGTATTACCGTCCTGTCGTTCATCGTCTGGCTGCACCACTTCTTCACCATGGGTGCGGGTGCCAACGTAAACGCCTTCTTCGGTATTACCACCATGATTATCGCGATCCCGACCGGGGTTAAGATCTTCAACTGGCTGTTCACCATGTACCAGGGTCGTATCGTGTTCCACTCAGCTATGCTGTGGACCATCGGCTTCATCGTGACCTTCTCCGTAGGTGGGATGACCGGCGTACTGCTGGCGGTACCAGGTGCTGACTTCGTTCTGCACAACAGTCTGTTCCTGATTGCGCACTTCCATAACGTTATCATCGGTGGCGTGGTCTTCGGCTGCTTCGCTGGTGTGACCTACTGGTGGCCAAAAGCGTTCGGTTTCACCCTGAACGAAAAATGGGGTAAACGCGCGTTCTGGTTCTGGATCATCGGCTTCTTCGTGGCGTTTATGCCGCTGTACGTGCTGGGCTTCATGGGGATGACCCGTCGTCTGAGCCAGCAGATCGATCCGCAGTTCCACCCAATGCTGATGGTTGCAGCGGGCGGCGCAGCGCTGATTGCCTGCGGTATTCTGTGCCAGCTGATTCAGTACTACGTGTCTATCCGTGACCGTAACCTGAACCGCGACCTGACCGGTGACCCGTGGGGTGGCCGTACGCTGGAGTGGGCGACCTCTTCTCCGCCTCCGTTCTATAACTTTGCCGTAGTGCCGCACATTCACGAGCGTGATGCATTCTGGGAAATGAAAGAAAAAGGTGAAGCGTACAAGCAACCTGAGCATTACGAAGAGATCCATATGCCGAAAAACAGCGCCGCGGGCATGGTTATTGCCGCTTTCGCAACGGTATTTGGTTTCGCAATGATCTGGCACATCTGGTGGATGGCGATTGTTGGCTTCGCTGGCATCGTAATCAGCTGGATTGTGAAGAGCTTTGACGAGGACGTGGACTACTACGTACCAGTCCGTGAAGTTGAAAAGCTGGAAAACCAGCATTTTGACGAGATTTCTAAAGCGGGGCTGAAAAATGGCAACTGATACTCTGGCGCACTCAACTGCCCACGCGCATGAACATGCGCACCATGATACAGGACCGACGAAAGTCTTCGGTTTCTGGATCTACCTGATGAGCGACTGCATCCTGTTCTGCTGTCTGTTCGCAACCTATGCCGTTCTGGTGAACGGCACAGCGGGCGGCCCGACCGGTAAGGACATCTTTGAACTGCCGTTCGTTCTGGTTGAAACCGCACTGCTGTTATTCAGCTCCATCACCTACGGCATGGCGGCTATCGCCATGTACAAAAACAACAAGAGCCAGGTTGTCTCCTGGCTGGCGTTGACCTGGCTGTTTGGTGCTGGCTTTATCGGGATGGAAATCTATGAATTCCATCACCTGATCATGGAAGGTTTCGGCCCGGATCGTAGCGGCTTCCTGTCAGCGTTCTTCGCGCTGGTAGGCACCCACGGTCTGCACGTGACCTCGGGTCTGATCTGGATGGCGGTGCTGATGTTCCAGATCTCCCGTCGCGGCCTGACCAGTACTAACCGTACCCGTATTATGTGCCTGAGCCTGTTCTGGCACTTCCTGGACGTGGTATGGATCTGTGTGTTCTCTGTTGTCTATCTGATGGGGGCGATGTAATGAGTCATTCTAACGATCATGGCGCTTCCCACGGCAGCGTAAAAACCTACATGACAGGTTTCATCCTGTCGATCATTCTGACGGTGATCCCGTTCTGGATGGTGATGAACGGTTCTGCATCTAAGCCGGTTATCCTGGGCGCAATCCTGGTGACCGCGGTGATTCAGATTCTGGTGCATCTGGTTTGCTTCCTGCACATGAACACCAAGTCCGATGAAGGCTGGAACATGACGGCCTTTATCTTTACCGTGATTATCATCGCTATCCTGGTAGTCGGTTCCATCTGGATTATGTGGAACCTTAACTACAACATGATGGTTCACTAAGAGCGGCGAGTATGTTTAAGCAATACCTGCAAGTCACGAAACCAGGCATCATCTTTGGCAACCTGATCTCCGTAATCGGAGGGTTCCTGCTGGCCTCTAAAGGCAGCATTGATTACACCCTCTTTATTTACACGCTGGTCGGTGTGTCACTGGTGGTTGCGTCCGGTTGTGTATTTAACAACTACATCGACATGGATATCGACAAGAAGATGGAAAGGACCAAAAATCGGGTGCTGGTTAAAGGCCTGATTGCTCCTTCCGTCTCGCTGGTGTACGCCACCTTGCTGGGTATTGCTGGCTTTATGCTGCTGTGGTTTGGTGCTAACCCGCTGGCCTGCTGGCTGGGGGTGATGGGGTTCGTGGTGTATGTGGGCGTCTACAGCCTGTATATGAAACGTCACTCCGTCTACGGCACGCTGATTGGTTCTCTCTCCGGCGCGGCGCCGCCGGTGATTGGCTACTGCGCCGTCACGAACGAGTTCGACAGCGGTGCGCTCATCCTGCTGGCTATCTTTAGCCTGTGGCAGATGCCGCACTCCTACGCCATCGCGATTTTCCGCTTTAAGGATTATCAGGCGGCGAACATTCCGGTTCTGCCGGTCGTGAAAGGCATTTCGGTTGCCAAGAACCACATCACGCTCTACATCATCGCTTTTGCCGTGGCAACGCTGATGCTCTCTCTGGGCGGTTACGCCGGATATAAATATCTGGTGGTAGCAGCTGCGGTGAGCGTATGGTGGCTCGGCATGGCCCTGCGCGGTTACAAAGTGGAAGATGACAAGGTCTGGGCACGCAAGCTGTTTGTGTTCTCGATTGTCGCCATCACCTCCCTGTCCGTGATGATGTCCGTAGACTTCATGGTGCCGGACTCGCAAAACCTGCTGACTTACGTCTGGTAAGTTTATGTGATGATGAAAAGGGTGCTTCGGCACCCTTTTTTATTCACCAAATCCATTAATCACGCATGTAATATTTGTTAAATAAGCCTTTATTTACCCCGCCCCTTCCCCGCACTACACTATGGCCTGCTTTTGAACTGAGGTGGTAATGAACGATTATAAAATGACGCCAGGCGAACTGCGTGCGACCTGGGGTTTAGGGACTGTTTTCTCGCTGCGGATGCTTGGCATGTTTATGGTCCTGCCCGTTCTGACCACATATGGCATGGCGTTACAGGGTGCCAGCGAAGCGCTGATTGGTCTGGCGATTGGTATCTACGGCCTGGCTCAGGCGATATTCCAGATCCCCTTTGGCCTGCTCTCCGACCGTGTGGGTCGCAAACCGCTGATTGTCGGCGGGCTGCTGGTGTTTGTACTTGGCAGCATCATCGCCGCCCTCTCCCACTCCATCTGGGGAATTATTCTTGGGCGCGCCCTGCAAGGTTCCGGGGCGATTGCCGCCGCCGTGATGGCGCTGCTGTCAGACTTAACCCGCGAGCAAAACCGCACCAAAGCCATGGCGTTTATCGGCGTCAGCTTCGGCGTCACGTTTGCCATTGCCATGGTGCTGGGGCCTGTTATCACTCATGCGCTCGGCCTGCACGCCCTGTTCTGGATGATTGCGGTGCTGGCGACCATTGGGATCGCACTCACGCTGTGGGTTGTGCCTGACAGTAAAAACCACGTCCTCAACCGTGAATCCGGGATGGTGAAAGGCTGCTTCAGCAAAGTCATCGCCGAGCCGCGCCTGCTTAAGCTGAACTTCGGCATTATGTGCCTGCACATTCTGCTGATGTCCACCTTCGTCGCCCTGCCCGGTCAACTTGCCGCAGCCGGTTTCCCGGCGGCAGAGCACTGGAAAATTTATCTGGTCACAATGCTGATCTCGTTTGTCTCCGTTGTGCCCTTCATTATTTACGCCGAAGTGAAGCGCAAAATGAAACGCGTCTTCATGGGCTGCGTGGCGTTATTGCTGATTGCCGAGATTGTGCTGTGGGGCGCTGGCCCGCATTTCTGGGAACTGATCGCCGGCGTACAGCTGTTCTTCCTGGCGTTTAATCTGATGGAAGCCCTGCTGCCGTCGCTTATCAGCAAAGAGTCTCCGGCAGGATACAAAGGCACCGCGATGGGCATTTACTCCACCAGCCAGTTTCTCGGCGTGGCGATCGGCGGGTCGCTCGGCGGCTGGGTGGACGGTCTGTTTGACTCCCAGACCGTTTTCCTCGTCGGTGCGCTGCTGGCGATGCTCTGGCTGTTTGTTGCCAGCACCATGAAAGAGCCGCGCTATGTAAGTAGCCTGCGGGTAGAAATTCCCGATGACGTGGCAATCGGTGACGCGTTAAAACAGCGTCTGGAAGCGACAGAGGGCGTGAGCGAAGTACTGATTGTCCCGGAAGAGCGCAGTGCATATGTCAAAATTGACAGCAAAGTGACTAACCGCTTTGAGGTGGAGCAGGCGCTGAAGGCCTGAAAAAATGCCCGGTTTAGCCGGGCATGATTGTCTTAATCGCGGAAGTTTTTAAACTGGAATGGCTGACCGAGATCGCCGCCACGCACCAGCGCCATCACGGATTGCAGGTCATCACGGGATTTTCCGGTCACGCGGATCTCTTCACCCTGGATCTGCGCCTGCACTTTGAGCTTACTGTCTTTAATAAGCTTAACGATTTTTTTCTGTACCGCGCTCTCAATCCCCTGCTTCAGCTTCGCTTCCACAAACCAGGTTTTGCCGCTGTGAACAAAATCTTCCGGTACATCAAGTGAGGTCCCTTCAATGCCGCGCTTGAGCAGCTTGGCGCGCAGGATATCCAGCAACTGGTTGACCTGGAAATCAGACTCGCTCAGGACTTTGATCGTCTTGTTCGCGTCGTTCAGTTCAATGGTCGCCTCAACGCCACGAAAATCGAAACGTGACTCAACCTCACGGACAGCATTTTCTACGCCGTTACGCGCTTCCTGCAAATCAACTTCAGAAACAATATCGAAAGATGGCATCTTTTCTTCTCCCTTCATTTTTGTTGCGTTGCATAATACCCGCAACGAGGCATAACGAGAAGCTTAGCTGATGGCGCTATACTTAGCGTCATAGCACCTGGCGCCGTTGCAGGTGAGGAGGAACGATGAAAGTAACAGTGCTTGGATGCGGAGCCCTTGGCCAACTCTGGCTTACAGCGCTATGCAAACAGGGACACGACGTTCAGGGCTGGCTGCGAATTCCCCAGCCCTATTGCAGTGTGAACGTAATTGGTACAGACGGTTCAATTTTTAACGAGTCCTTGACGGCAAACGATCCGGAATTTCTTGCCACCAGCGATTTGCTGCTGGTCACGCTGAAGGCCTGGCAGGTCTCCGATGCGGTGAAAAGCCTGGCCGCCCAGTTACCTGAAAGCACGCCAATCCTGCTGATTCACAACGGTATGGGTACCATTGAAGAGCTAAAATCTGTCCGGCAACCGCTGCTGATGGGGACAACCACCCACGCGGCACGTCGCGACGGTAACGTCATTATCCATGTTGCCAGTGGTATCACCCATATCGGTCCTGCGCGTGAACAGACCGGCGATTACAGCTATCTTGCGGATACCCTGCAAAGCACGCTGCCTGACGTCGCCTGGCACAATAACATTCGCGCGGAACTGTGGCGCAAACTGGCGGTCAACTGCGCGATCAATCCGCTGACCGCCCTGCTGGATTGCCCTAACGGTGAGCTGCGCAAGCATCCCGATCGGGTAGCGCTGATTTGCCGGGAAGTTGCCGCCGTCATTGAACGCGAAGGCTACCACACCTCAGAGTCCGATTTACGTTATTATGTCGACCAGGTCATTGAGAGTACGGCAGAAAATATCTCCTCAATGTTGCAGGATATCCGGGCTATGCGGCATACCGAAATTGATTACATTACCGGTTATCTGTTAAAACGCGCCCGGGCACACGGTATTACCGTTGCGGAAAACAGCCGTCTGTTTGAGTTAGTAAAACGAAAGGAGAGTGAGTATGAGCGCATCGGCACTGGTATGCCTCGCCCCTGGTAGCGAAGAGACAGAAGCGGTCACCACCATTGATTTGCTGGTGCGTGGTGGTATTAAGGTTACTACCGCCAGCGTCGCCAGCGACGGAAGTCTGGCGATTACCTGCTCGCGTGGGGTGAAGATCCTGGCGGATGCACCGCTTGTACAGGTGGCGGACGGTGATTACGACATTATCGTTCTGCCGGGTGGTCTGAAGGGGGCTGAGTGTTTCCGCGACAGCCCACTGCTGGTTGAAACCGTTCGTCAGTTTCATCTTTCCGGGCGTATCGTCGCGGCAATCTGTGCGGCCGCAGGCACGGTACTGGTTCCGCACGACATTTTCCCCATCGGCAATATGACCGGCTTCCCTGGCCTGAAGGACACCATTCCGCAAGACCAGTGGGTGGATAAGCGCGTGGTCTGGGATCCACGTGTTAACCTGCTCACCAGCCAGGGGCCGGGCACCGCCATTGATTTTGGCCTGAAGATTATTGACCTGCTGGTCGGGCGCGAAAAAGCGTACGAAGTGGCGTCATCGCTGGTGATGGCGGCGGGGATTTATAATTTCTACGAAGCCTGATGTCCTCCCGGGCTGGCAACGCGCTGGCCCGTCTGCCCCACAGAAATAGTGCAGCCAGCGTCACAGTTCTGCGATTCATTTTCCTGCCCTGAAGCGTCTCCCCACCGTCTCACCCTTCAAAAAACCCTTTATTTTCAGACAAATAATCAAATCTGCACCGCATTGCATGCCTGTTTGACAGGCTAAAAGAACCGTGAAAAACTGCATTCAACTGGTATATACCAGTTCAAAAATCCGCCAGCAAAGCCTGATAACATCAACAGCGGCGGGAGAGCAGAAATCTCTTCTGGAGTAAGCAATGTGATTACATTTCTTGAGCACAGAGTCATTCCTGTACTGATTCGCGTAGGCGAAAATAAAATACTGGTCGCCGTGCGCAACGGTATTGCGCTGACCTTACCCTTCACCATCACCGGTAGCCTGTTTCTCATTCTCGCCAATCTACCGATACCCGGCTGGAGTGAATGGCTTGGCCCGTTTGCCGAAAAGCTCAGCGCCCCGGTGGGCGTTACCTTTGGTGCGATAGGGCTGATTTCTGCGGTGGGTATCAGCTACAACCTCGCGAAGGAGTACAACCTCAACGCTATCACCTGCTGCATAGTCACGCTGGTGGTGTTCTTACTGGCGCAACTCAACGACAGCTATCAGCTCAACGTTGACAATCTTGGTGCGGCGGGGCTGTTTTCTGCCATCATCCTGGCGATTTTGACGGTGCACATCGTGCGATTTTTTATCCGGCACAACGTCGTGATCACCCTGCCGGAGGGCGTGCCTCCTGCCGTGGCGCAATCTTTTGCGAGCCTGATCCCCGCCGCGGTAGCAATCACTCTGATCTGGCTGATTAGGGTCATCCTGAATTTTGATATCAACCACTTCTTCACCCTGCTGCTCAGCCCGCTCGTCTCCGGCCTCGGTTCGCTGCCGGGCATGCTGGTGCTTATTTTTCTGATTTCGCTGCTGTGGTGCTGCGGCATACATGGCGACAACGTGCTTTCCGGCATCACCAGTCCCATTTTCCTGAAATACATCGCTGAAAATACTCAGGCCTATCTGCATCATCAGCCCATTCCCCATATTACCGCCGACGGGTTTTATATCGTCTTTATGTGCCTGGGCGGAACGGGCGCGACCATGGGGCTGGTCATTGCCATGCTGCGTTCCCGCAGTCGGCTGTACAAATCAGTGGGCAAGCTCTCCCTGCCCTCCGCGATATTTTGTATTAACGAACCTGTCATTTTCGGTTGCCCGATAGTCTTCAACCCACTGCTGATGATCCCGTTTACCCTGACGCCGATGATCCTGTGCATCTCAACCTGGTCGCTGATGTACTTCGACATCATTGGTCGCCCCGTCTTACAGATCCCCTGGACCATGCCGCCGATTTTCGCCGCATGGTTCGTGACCGGCGGCAATATCCCTGCCGTGATCTGGTCCGTCTGCACGCTGGTTATTTCCGCCCTGGTCTGGCTGCCGTTTTTCAAACTGGCCGAGCGCAAACAACTTGAAACCGAAGCGGCCGAAGAGAATGCCCGCCGCAACGCGGACACGCTTTCCGACCCCATCTTGTAAAAAGGAACCACGATGAAAAAGCTCAAGGTTGTCACTATTGGCGGCGGCTCCAGCTACACGCCAGAATTGATCGACGGTTTTATCAAACGCTACGCAGAGCTGCCGGTCACCGATTATTATTTGCTGGATATTGAAGAGGGAAAAGAGAAGCTGGAGATTGTCGGAAAGCTGGCCCAGCGCATGGTAGCTGAAGCCGGGCTCCCAATGAATATCCACCTGACGCTCGATCGGGAAGAGGCGCTGAAAGATGCCGATTTTGTCACCACGCAGCTGCGTGTCGGCTTTCTTGATGCCCGCATCAACGATGAAAAAATCCCGCTAAAATACGGCGTTCTGGGGCAAGAGACGACAGGTCCCGGCGGGTTTATGAAAGCTCAACGCACGATCCCGGTCCTGCTGGATATCTGTAAGGACATGGAAAGATGGTGCCCGAACGGCTGGCTGATTAACTTCACCAACCCGGCCGGGATTGTCACCGAGGCAATCACCCGCCACTCGGCCATTCGGACCATAGGCATTTGCAGTGGCGCAAACAGCATGATGATGGACATCGCCAAAGCCTACGGCGTGCAGAAGTCGGACGTTTACGCACGCATTATTGGTCTGAACCATCTTATTTTTGCCGACCAAATTTTCCTCAAGGGAGAGGATTATACTGACGACTTTATTGAAAAACTGGCCGAGGGCAGCGCAAATAACTCCCTGAAAAATATACCGGACATTGGGTTTAGTGCCCGCTTTGCCAGGGCACTCCACATGTACCCTATCTCCTACCTCAAATACTATTTTTTGACCCGCGAGATGACCGACGCCGCGCTGCGCGATGCAAATACTAAGGGAACCCGCGGCGAGCAGACGCGCGAAATTGAGCAACGGCTTTTTACGCTTTATCAGGATCCCCATCTCGCGCACAAGCCGAAAGAGCTGGAGCAGCGCGGAGGCGCCTGGTACTCCGATACTGCATGCTCGATCATCAGCGCTATTTATAACGATAAAAAAGAGGTCCACGTCGTAAATGTTCCTAACAGGGGCACAACACCCGATCTGCCGGATCACGTTACGCTGGAAACCAACGCCATGATCGACCGAAACGGCGCGCATCCCCTCGCCTATGGCAGGCTGCCCGTGAAGATCCGCGGCCTGATCCAGAGCGTGAAGGCCTATGAAGAGCTCACCGTTGAGGCCGCTGTCACTGGAAATTACGACACGGCGCTGCTGGCGCTGAGCGTAAATCCCCTTGTGCCTTCTGCCGCCGCGGCAGAACAGATCCTTAATGAATATCTTGAGGTCAACCACCGTTATTTACCCCAGTATGCTAAACGTAAGGACGCACAATGAACGTAGAACAGACAGACGATTATGCGGCGCTGAGTGACGCCGTGGCGAAAGCGGTCATTGAAACCGTTACGCAAAAACCCGATGCGCTGATTTGCATCGCGGGTGGAGATACGCCGCTGGGCGTTTTTGCCGCGCTTGTGCACGCCAGCAAACAGGGTAAGTTCGATTTTTCCCGTGCGGCATTTGTTGGCCTGGATGAGTGGCTGGGGCTGGGTCAGGCCGATAAAGGCAGCTGCCGGGAGATGGTATGGGGCCATTTCTTCAGCCACCTGGCCCTGCGCGACGATCAGATCTGTTTCTTTGATGGCCTGACGCAATCCCCCGAGGAAGAGTGTCAGCGTGTGGATAACTTTATTACGGCCCACGGTGGGCCTGACATCATTGTGTTGGGGATCGGTATGAACGGCCATATCGGCTTCAATGAACCGGGCGCCGCCCTCGATACCGGTTGCCACGTCGTGGACCTGGATGCGGTGACGCAGGCCGTTTCGGTTAAATACTTCGGCCAGCAGCGTCATATCCGTCAGGGCATTTCGCTGGGGATGAAGACTATCCTGGCCTCACGGGCCATTATTTTGATGGCAAGCGGCGAGAAAAAAGCCGACATCATCGCAACAACCGTCAATTCCGCACCGGACCCGGCGGTTCCCGCGACGCTGCTAAAGCCGCACCCACGGTTAAGGATCATTGTCGATAAAGCGGCAGCCGCTAAGCTGTAAAAGAGAAACAGGCGCTGATGCGCCTGTTATCGTTTGATGTGCATATTCTTGACGCGGAAAATATCTGCCCGGTTGTAGCTGATGGAGAAGTTAAATGCTCTACCGTCATCGAGGCGCGTGACTTCGGTAATTTTCAACATCGGCTGGCCTGGCAGAATATTGAGATGGGCCGCCAGCTCCTCATCAAAAAGATCCGCTTCAATCAGTGAATCGGCGTCGCTGATTTTCTTACCGGTAAAGTCTTCAATATAGCCATACAGCGATCCCACTTCGAGAATAGCCTGCGGAACAGTGGCAACCACCTTGTGAGGAATATTGCTGTCTTCAATTAACACCGGCTGTCCGTCCAGTAAACGGATACGGCGAATAAACCAGACATCATCACCCTGCGCAATTTCGAGGTGCTGTGCCAGCGCCGCGTCGGCGTGAAGGGTCGTCAACGTCAGCAAGCGGCTGGTTACGTTGACCCGCCCCTGAAATTCACGGGAAAACCCGAGAATACTGTCACTCTTTTCATTATTCAGAATGTAAATATTGCTGGCAGTATTCTTTAAAACAAACATGCCCTTGCCGTGGATACGCTCGATATACCCTTCCTGTACCAGCATCGCCATGGCTTTCTGAACCGTTACGCGCGTAACGTCATAAATACCGGCAAGATCGCGCTCCGACGGAATGCTTTCGCCCTTTTTGTAGACTTCATTGAGAATATCTTTTTTGATTCTCTCTTTGATTTCCCAGTACTTATGTTTTTTTTCCATTGTCGATTACCCGGCCAAAAAGAGCATAGAATCGCAGGCCCGGTAGCGCTCGCGCCACCGGGCGAGAAACTACGGGCGATACACCTTCACGTTCGCGAAGCCCTGCTCACGCAGATACAACGCCTGCAAACGGCTCATGACCCCACGTTCGCACCACAGCAGATACGTTTTGCTCTGGTCGAGATCGCCAAACTGGGTGCTCAGCTTGTAGAACGGCAGCGAAACCACCTCGACGCCTTCCACCTGCAACGGCTTGTCATCCTGCTCATCAACAGAACGGATATCCAGAATCGTATCGTTAGCACCGAAGCCGCTGACCGTCTCTACCTCAACCACTTCCTGCTCGGTCTGCTGAGCGATCTCACGGATATCGATGTTGGACGCTTCCGCCACCACTTTTTCCAGGATGCTGAAATCGAAGTTCTCTTCTTCCGCTTCGATCTTCGCCTTCACCGCTTTGATGGTTGGACTTTTTGAGATCACACCGCAATATTCCGGCATGGTGCGGGCAAAATCTTCAGTACCTATTTTACGCGCCAGATCGATGATGTGCTCTTTATCGTGAGAGATCAGCGGACGCAGGATCAGCGTATCAGACACGTTATCGATAAGACGCAGGTTAGTCAGCGTCTGGCTGGAGACCTGCCCCAGCGCTTCACCGGTGACCAGCGCCTGCACGCCGTAGCGCTCAGCCACTTTGGACGCCGCACGCACCATCATACGCTTCAGCACCACGCCCATCTGGCCGTCGTCCACTTTTTCGAGGATTTCGCCGACCACCGGCTCAAAGTTGATCGCCACAAAACGCACGCGGTGGGAGCTGCCGAAGCGGTTCCACAGGTAATGCGCCACCTGACGCACGCCGATTTCATGCGCCGCGCCGCCCAGGTTAAAGAAGCAGTAGTGCACGCGGCAGCCACGACGCATCAGCATATAGCTGGACACGCCGGAGTCGAAACCACCGGAGATCAGCGACAGCACATCTTCCTGAGTGCCGATAGGGAAACCGCCAATACCTTCGTAACGGCCCTTGACCAGCAGCAGGCGATCGTTTTCGATCTCAAGGTTAACGGTGACGTCCGGGTTAGTCAGGCGCACGCGCGCCGTTTCAACGTGCTGGTTCAGACCACCACCGACGTAGCGCTCAACCTCAATAGAGCTAAACTCATGCTTACCCCGGCGCTTCACGCGCACGCAGAACGTTTTCCCTTCGATCTGGTCGCGGTACTGCACCAGCGCCTTTTCGAAGATATCGTGCATATCGGTGAAGGGAACGTCTTCCACTTCCAGAATATGGTGAATACCCGGGATACGGGTCAGCGCGTCGCGAATATCAAGACGTTTGTTTTCGTCTTTCGCGCGGACTTCTACGTGGTCCCAGTGACGCACCACGGCGAGCGTTTCGTCGTAGTGTTTTAATACGTTACGAATGTTCCCGGTGAGAATTTTAATAAAGCGCAAACGCACGGATTGGCTTTTGATGGTGATTTCAGGGAACAATTTAATGATAAACTTCATGGCGGCAATGTTTCTTAGGCAAGCTTATAAAGGCTTGTAGTGGAAAATGATACAGCAGCCCACACCCGTGGCTGCATCCAGGCGCGCAAGTATACCACCATCGCGCCACTCGCGTTATTTGATAATTGCCCCGAGTCCGTTACCATGTCAGGGCGAAAAATTTAAGAGTCAATTCACTATGCCGAAGAAAAACGACGCACCGGCCAGTTTCGAAACTGCGCTGAGTGAACTGGAGCAGATCGTTATCCGTCTTGAGAGTGGCGATCTCCCGCTGGAAGACGCGCTCAACGAATTTGAACGCGGCGTGCAGCTCGCGCGCCAGGGGCAGGTAAAACTCCAGCAGGCCGAGCAGCGTGTGCAGATCCTGCTTTCCGACAGCGAAGACGCTAAAACCACGCCATTCACACCGGACGCCGAGTAAATGGATTTTTCCAACGCGCTTCAGGCGCGCGTCATCCGCGCCAACGATGCGCTGCGCCGATTCATTAAGCCGCAGCCTTTTCAGAACACTCCACTGGTTGAAGCCATGCACTATGGCGCACTCTTGGGGGGTAAACGCCTGCGTCCGTTCCTGGTGTATGCCACGGGCAATATGTTCGGTATCAGCGATAACACGCTGGACGCCCCGGCAGCCGCCGTGGAGTGTATCCACGCCTATTCGCTGATCCACGATGATTTGCCGGCCATGGACGATGACGATCTGCGTCGCGGTCAGCCAACCTGCCATATCAAATTTGGCGAAGCGAATGCCATTCTGGCGGGGGATGCGCTGCAAACCCTGGCCTTCTCCATTCTGAGCGATGCGCCGATGGTTGAGGTGAGCGATCGCGATCGTCTGGCAATGGTGTCCGAACTGGCAATGGCCAGCGGCGTCGCCGGGATGTGCGGCGGCCAGGCACTGGATTTAGAGGCTGAAGGGCGTCAGGTTACTCTGGAACAGCTGGAGCGCATCCACCGTCACAAAACGGGCGCACTGATTCGTGCAGCCGTTCGCCTGGGCGCGCTGAGCGCGGGTGAACGCGGGCGTAAAGCCCTGCCGGTTCTGGACAGATACGCAGAAAGTATCGGTCTGGCATTCCAGGTTCAGGATGACATTCTGGATGTGGTGGGCGATACTGCAACATTGGGAAAACGTCAGGGTGCGGATCAGCAGCTTGGCAAAAGTACCTACCCCGCCCTGTTGGGCCTTGAGCATGCCCAACGTAAAGCCCGGGATCTGATAGACGATGCCCGCCGGTCGCTGAATGAGCTGGCCGCGCAATCGCTGGATACCTCGGCACTGGAAGCGCTAGCGGACTACATAATCCAGCGTGATAAATAAACTATAAATCTCGATGAGCCTTTGATGAGTTTTGATATTGCCAAATACCCGACACTGGCGTTAGTTGACTCCACTCAGGAGTTACGTCTGTTGCCGAAAGAGAGTCTGCCGAAGCTGTGTGACGAGCTGCGTCGCTACCTGCTCGACAGCGTTAGCCGCTCCAGCGGCCACTTCGCCTCCGGACTTGGCACGGTTGAGCTGACCGTGGCGTTGCATTACGTCTATAACACGCCGTTCGATCAGCTGATCTGGGATGTAGGCCACCAGGCCTATCCGCACAAAATTCTGACCGGACGTCGCGATAAAATTGGCACCATTCGCCAGAAAGGGGGCCTGCACCCGTTCCCGTGGCGCGGCGAGAGTGAATATGATGTGTTAAGCGTCGGCCACTCTTCCACCTCCATTTCTGCGGGCATTGGTATTGCCGTTGCCGCCGAAAAAGAGAATAAACAACGCCGCACCGTCTGCGTGATTGGCGACGGGGCGATCACCGCCGGGATGGCCTTTGAGGCCATGAACCACGCGGGCGATATCAAACCGGACATGCTGGTGATCCTCAACGATAACGAAATGTCGATCTCCGAGAACGTCGGCGCGCTGAATAACCATCTGGCGCAGCTGCTGTCCGGCAAGCTTTACTCCTCACTGCGTGAAGGCGGTAAAAAAGTCTTCTCCGGCGTACCGCCGATTAAAGAGCTGCTTAAGCGTACCGAAGAACACATCAAAGGCATGGTCGTGCCGGGTACGCTGTTCGAAGAGCTGGGCTTTAACTATATTGGCCCGGTGGACGGCCACGATGTGCTGGGCCTGGTGACGACGCTTAAAAACATGCGCGACCTGAAAGGCCCGCAGTTCCTGCATATCATGACCAAAAAAGGGCGTGGTTACGAACCGGCGGAAAAAGATCCGATCACCTTCCACGCGGTGCCTAAGTTCGACCATACCAGCGGCTGCCTGCCGAAAAGCAGCGGCGGGATGCCGAGCTACTCAAAAATCTTTGGCGACTGGCTGTGCGAAACGGCGGCGAAAGACAACATGCTGATGGCGGTGACGCCTGCCATGCGTGAAGGCTCCGGCATGGTGGAGTTTTCCAAAAAATACCCGGACCAGTATTTCGACGTGGCTATCGCCGAGCAGCACGCGGTAACCTTTGCTGCGGGCCTGGCGATTGGTGGCTACAAGCCGGTGGTAGCGATCTACTCTACCTTCCTGCAACGCGCCTACGATCAGGTTATCCATGACGTTGCCATTCAGAAGCTGCCGGTGCTGTTTGCTATCGATCGCGCGGGCATTGTGGGGGCTGATGGCCAGACGCACCAGGGCGCGTTTGATCTCTCCTTCCTGCGCTGCATCCCTGATATGGTGATCATGACGCCAAGCGACGAAAACGAGTGTCGTCAGATGCTGTATACCGGTTACCACTATCAGGACGGCCCCTGCGCGGTACGTTATCCGCGCGGTAATGCCCTTGGCGTTGAATTACAGCCGCTGGAAAAACTGGATATCGGTAAAGGTCTGGTGAAACGCCGTGGTGAAAAAGTGGCGATCCTGAACTTTGGTACGTTGA
Source organism: Enterobacter cloacae complex sp. S1 (assembly GCF_014930525.1). Lineage (NCBI taxonomy): Bacteria > Pseudomonadati > Pseudomonadota > Gammaproteobacteria > Enterobacterales > Enterobacteriaceae > Enterobacter > Enterobacter cloacae complex sp. S1. The sequence continues at coordinate 31,028 of NZ_JADBRE010000017.1, read as the reverse complement.
TGCCGGAAGCGGCAAAAGTCGCTGAAAACCTGAATGCGACGCTGGTCGATATGCGCTTCGTGAAGCCGCTCGATGAATCTCTGATTCTGAGCATGGCGGAAAGCCATGACGTGCTGGTCACGCTGGAAGAGAACGCCATCATGGGTGGCGCGGGTAGCGGCGTTAACGAAGTGCTGATGGCGAACCGTAAAGCCGTTCCGGTGCTTAATCTCGGCCTCCCTGACCACTTCATCCCGCAAGGCACCCAGGATGAGGCGCGCGCCGACATTGGTCTGGACGCCGCCGGTATCGAAGCTAAAATCCGCACCTGGCTGGCCTGATCCCTCCCCTTTTCTGCTCCTGCTATGCTTAAACGTATTGTTTAAACAGCAGGAGCGGAACCATGCAATACACGACATTAGGAAAAACGGACCTTAAGGTGTCCCGGCTTTGCCTGGGATGCATGACGTTTGGCGAGCCTGACCGGGGAAATCATGCCTGGACGCTGCCGGAAGAGAGCAGCCGCCCTATCATCAAGCGCGCCATTGACGGCGGCATCAACTTCTTCGATACCGCCAACAGCTACTCAGACGGCAGCAGCGAAGAGATTGTGGGCCGCGCCCTGCGAGATTTTGCCCGTCGTGATGACGTTGTGGTCGCCACTAAGGTGTACTACCCGGCAGGCGATCTGGCGGAAGGCCTTTCTCGCGCGCAGATCCTGCGTTCCATTGATGACAGCCTCAGACGCCTGAACATGGATTACGTCGACCTGCTGCAAATCCACCGCTGGGATTACAACACCCCGCTCGAAGAGACGCTTGAAGCGTTAAACGACGTTGTGAAAGCCGGTAAAGCGCGCTACATCGGCGCATCGTCCATGCATGCCTCACAGTTTGCCCAGGCGCTCGATCTCCAGGCGCAGCACGGCTGGGTGCGCTTTGTCACCATGCAGGATCACTACAACCTGATTTACCGGGAAGAAGAGCGCGAGATGCTGCCGCTCTGCTACCAGGAAGGCGTGGCGGTGATCCCGTGGAGCCCGCTGGCGCGCGGAAGGTTAACCCGTCCGTGGGGGGAAACTACCGCCCGGCTGGTATCGGATGAAGTGGGTAAAAACCTGTATGACGATACAGAAGCCAGCGATGCGTTAATTGCCGAACGCTTAGCCGGGATCGCCGACGATATCGGTGCAACGCGCGCACAGGTGGCGCTGGCATGGCTGCTGAGCAAGCGCGGTGTCGCCGCGCCGATTGTGGGCACGTCGCGGGAAGAACAGCTGGATGAGTTGTTGAGTGCGGTGGACTTATCGTTGACGCCGGAGCAGATTGCCGAGCTGGAGACGCCGTATCAGCAGCATCCGGTGGTAGGGTTTAAATAAACACTTGCCGGGTGGCGGCTTCGCCTTACCCGGCAAAACACTCACCCAAAGTGATCGTACCCTTTCCAGTCAAGCGTAACCGGGGCGCCGTCGCGGACAAACAGCAACCCTTCACTTTCCGGCATCACCTGCCCGATGCAGGTAAATTTCGCGCCGAGATGCGCTAGCGCCACATCCAGCGTCCCGCGATTCAGCTCAGGCACGGTGAAGCACAGCTCATAATCTTCTCCACCGGATAACGCCCAGCGCAGCGCCTGTTCAGGTTCGACATGGCGAAGCAGTTGCTCCGACAGCGGGAACAGATCCAGGTCAACGCGTGCGCCCACGCCGCTGGCCTTCAGGATATGGCCGAGATCGGAGATCAGCCCGTCAGACAAATCGATAGCCGAACTGGCCCGCTCGCGCAGCGCCTGACCGTGCAGAATACGCGGCGTTGGCCGCAGATGGCGCTTCACCAGATACGCCGCATCGTCAGCCTCTTCAACCGTTAAACGGTTCTGAAGGATGGCCAGCCCTGCCGCGCTGTCGCCCGGCGTACCGGTCACGTAGATCCAGTCGCCTGGTTTTGCACCCGAGCGCTTCAGCGCGCGCCCGGCAGGCACATAGCCGTGGATTGCCAGGGTCATGGACAGCGGACCGGCGGTGGTATCACCGCCAATCAGCTGCATATCGTAATAATTCAGCTGTTCAAACAGGGCATCGCTGAAGGCTTCAAGCCAGGCTTCATCCACCTCCGGCAGGGTCAGAGCCAGCGTCAGCCAGGCCGGGTCGGCGCCCATTGCCGCCAGATCGCTGACGTTCACCGCCAGCGCTTTATACGCCAGATCGGCAGGATCGATATCCGGCAGGAAATGACGCCCACACACTAAGGTGTCGGTGCTGATTGCCAGCGTCTGTTTTTCGGGAATATTGAGAAGTGCGCAGTCATCGCCAATGCCGGTTTCAACATCAAGACGAGAGGTTCTGACACGGTCGAAATAACGGGCAATCAGGGAGAATTCGCCGCATGCCATACGTTATGCCTCAGCAAATTAAATAAAAAACCGGAGCCGCACTGCCAAAAAGGCAATGCAAGACTCCGGTTTGCGGATCACTTTTTGTGGGGACGGATCGCAGGTGCGGCTTTATCCAGCACGCCGTTAACAAACTTGTGGCTGTCTTCAGCGCCGAAGGTTTTCGCCAGTTCGATCGCTTCGTTGATGGCCACTTTGTACGGCACATCATCACGTTTAGACAGCTCAAACAGCGCGATACGCAACACTGCTTTTTCGACCTGGCCCAGCTCTTCGAGCAGACGGGACAGGTATGGCTTCATCAGACCATCGAGATACGCGCTATTAGTCGCCACTCCCGACAGCAGTTCACGGAAGTACAGAACGTCAACGTCTTTCACGTCCTGTTCTGACAGGAACTGGTATTCAACATCAGCGATGTCGTTCTGGGACAACTGCCAGGAGTAAAGTGCCTGGACGGCACATTCACGGGCGCGGCGACGAGCAGCAGGTTTCACGGAATTCCCCTTACAAAAAAATCAGGCCTTGATGGCTTTCAATACATTGATCATTTCAAGCGCGGTCAGTGCAGCTTCTGCACCTTTGTTACCGGCTTTAGTGCCAGCACGTTCGATGGCTTGTTCAATACTTTCGGTGGTCAGCACGCCGAACGCGACAGGGATTTCAGCATCCTGTGCAACGTGCGCCAGACCATTGCTTGCACCGCCCGCAACGTATTCGAAGTGCGCAGTGCCGCCACGAATAACAGTACCCAGCGCAATCACCGCGTCGTATTTACCGGTTTTCGCCAGCGCGCCCGCTGCCAGTGGCAGTTCGTAAGCACCTGGTACCCAAACGACGGTAATGTTGTCATCTTTAACCTGGCCGATACGTTTCAGGGCGTCAACCGCACCTTCCAGCAGGCTATCGTTGATGAAGTTGTTGAAACGCGCAATGGTGATGGCGACGCGAGCGTCCGGGGTAGCTACAGCAGCTTCAATAATGTTCATACTCTTCCTTTACGGGTTCATTTGGCCCCGCAGGGGGGCGGATTTTATCATAATACTTTGCGCACTGCTTCCCTATTTCAGGAGCAATTACGCTGTCGTTAAATGGAGGCAGACATCCGGGCCTACCGGACGAATCTCGCTGAATGAGAGTTGCGGCGCATCGGCCAGTTTTTCAAGGCCGGGCAGCACAAACAGGCCGCGCGCGTCATTACCTAACAGTTTAGGCGCAACGTAGACGAGAAGCTCATCCACCAGCCCCGCCTGAAGCAGTGCGCCGGCGAGCGTCGGACCGGCTTCAACCCAGATGCTGTTGACCTGCTGTTTGCCGAGCAACATCATCAGCACCACGAGATCGAGATGCCCGTTATGTTCCGGCACCATAATGCTGCGCACGCCTTCCGGCCACTCGCGCGTATCTTCTTTGGTGCGGGCAATCCAGGTTTCACCCGGCTGCTGCACGATGCGGTGCTCCGGCGTCACGCGGTTCTGGCTATCAACAATAATGCGCAGCGGCTGACGCAGGTTCTCCTGCGGATAGAGCGCCTGCGTATCCGCATTCAGCTCTTCCCAGCGCACGGTCATGGCCGGATCGTCAGCCAGTACCGTTTCACTGCTGGTGAGAATAGCATGGCTTTGCGCGCGCAGACGTTGCACATCGCGCCTTGCCTGCGGCGAGGTGATCCACTGGCTCTCGCCGTTCGCCATCGCCGTGCGGCCATCCAGTGACGCGCCAAGCTTAAGCTGGATAAACGGGAAGCCGGTGCGCATACGCTTCAGGAAGCCTTTGTTGATGTTTTCGGCATCCTGCATCATCAGGCCGTGGCTGACGTCGATGCCTTCCTGTTGCAGACGATACAGCCCGCGGCCCGCCACCTGCGGATTAGGATCCTGCATGGCGGCGACAACGCGCGAGACGCCCGCCGCAATCAGCGCCTCACAGCACGGCGGCGTACGTCCGTGATGGCTGCATGGCTCCAGCGTCACATAGGCCGTCGCGCCACGCGCTTTCTCACCCGCCATGCGCAGGGCATGCACTTCAGCATGCGGCTCGCCTGCGCGGTAGTGAAAACCTTCCCCCACGATCTCGCCATCTTTAACAATGACGCACCCGACATTGGGGTTAGGGTGAGTGGTAAACCGACCGCGCTGCGCCAGCTTCATGGCGCGCGCCATGTACATCTCATCGTGCATGGGCTTAATCCTGTAAGCGGGCGATCTCTTCGCCAAACTCTTTGATGTCTTCGAAGCTGCGGTAAACGGAGGCAAAGCGGATATAGGCGACTTTATCGAGCTTCTTCAGCTGTTCCATCACCAGATTGCCGATCATTTTGCTCGGCACTTCGCGCTCGCCTAACCCCCGCAGATAAGATTTAATATGGTTTAACGCCATTTCGACGTCATCGGAGCTGACGGGCCGTTTTTCCAGCGCCTTGAGCATCCCGCTACGCAGTTTCTCTTCATTGAACGGTTCGCGCACATCGTTACTTTTTACCACGCGCGGCATTACCAGCTCTGCCACCTCAAAGGTGGTAAAACGCTCGTTGCACACCAGACACTGCCGACGACGACGCACGGAAGACCCTTCGCCTACAAGACGCGAGTCGATGACTTTGGTATCCACAGCGGAGCAAAATGGGCAATGCATACGATGTCCCTGTTATCTGGTTAACTGATTTCTATTTTACCCTGAACTGGCCCGACAACAAAGGAAGAGCTTTTTGAGACAAAGGATCTATGCCTGACGGCACTATCCTGTCTACCATTGCAGCAATCTGTGATTTCAAGGAATTAAACGCAATGACAAGACGTTACCTGAAAATAGTGCTGGTGGGGAGCCTGTTCACGCTCAGCGCCTGCGCACAGCAAAGCGAAGTCCGTGAGATGAAACAAAGCGTGAATACGCTTAACGTGGCGATGGACAAACTTAACAAAGAAACCGTGAAGATCACCCAGCAGAACGCGCTCAATGCCAAATCCAGCAATGGCGTTTATTTATTGCCAGGTGCAAACACGCCCGCGCGTCTGAACAGCCAGATTGGCACGCTAAAGATGTCTGTGGTGAATGTTGCAGCGAATGCCGATGGTACTCGCGCAACATTACGCATTCAGGGTGAGTCCAACGATCCGCTTCCCGCGTTCAGCGGCACCGTAGAGTGGGGCCAGATTCAGGGCACCACGGAGAGCTATCAGGAAGTGAACGTGAAGAATCAGCTCTTCACCGCCCCCGCCAGCACGCTGGCGCCGAGCGATGTTGATATCCCGCTCCAGCTGAGCGGACTGACGCCAGAACAGCTGGGCTTTATCCGTATTCACGACATTCAACCCGCCGCGCAATAACCCGCCCTTCTAGCGGAGTGAAATGTCACTCCGCTAACATTTACATTTCGTATGGATTGGCAACATAAATGATTGCCGCTACAATCCCGCCCGTCTAAAGTACGCAAACGTGAACGCAATCGATTACGTATGTGAGAGATATGTGAAACAACACATATTTTTGTGAGCAAGGATTCCTATAATAGGCTCCGCAGAAATATGAAATATTTAGAAACGCAATTCGCGCATTTTTCACTCCCGGAAGGGAATTTCAATCAGTGGCATGATTATGAAAAAAACATTATTCGCAGCCGGTGCAGTTCTGGCACTCTCCACCTCTTTCACTGTTAACGCAGCGGAAAACGACAAACCACAATACCTTTCCGACTGGTGGCATCAGAGCGTTAACGTTGTAGGCAGCTACCATACCCGTTTCGGACCGCAGATCCGTAACGATACTTACCTCGAGTACGAAGCATTCGCTAAAAAAGACTGGTTTGATTTCTATGGCTACATGGACGCACCGGTATTCTTCGGCGGTAACACCGACGCGAAAGGTATCTGGAACCACGGTTCCCCACTGTTCATGGAGATCGAACCCCGCTTCTCCATTGATAAACTGACCGGTACCAGTCTGGCGTTTGGTCCGTTCAAAGAGTGGTATTTCGCAAACAACTACATCTACGACATGGGTCGCAACAAGTCCGGTCGCCAGAGCACCTGGTATATGGGTCTGGGTACAGACATTGAGACTGGCCTGCCGATGAGCCTGTCCATGAACGTGTACGCGAAATACCAGTGGCAGAACTACGGCGCCGCGAACGAGAACGAGTGGGACGGCTACCGTTTCAAAGTGAAATACTTCGTGCCAATTACCCAACTGTGGGGCGGCAACCTGAGCTATATCGGCTTCACCAACTTTGACTGGGGTTCAGACCTGGGCGATAACGATTTCCGCGACCTGAACGGCAGAAAAGCGCGCACTAACGACTCCATCGCGTCCAGCCACATTCTGGCGCTGAACTACGATCACTGGCACTACTCTGTTGTTGCGCGTTACTGGCACAACGGTGGCCAGTGGAACGACGACGCCAGCCTGAACTTTGGCAACGGCGACTTCAGCGTTCGCTCTACCGGTTGGGGTGGTTACCTGGTCGTGGGTTACAACTTCTAATCAGTGCGGATTCCGCCCGGTGGCGCTACGCTTACCGGGCCTACGATCCGAATGTAGGCCGGGTAAGGCGTAGCCGCCCCCCGGCTTTTTACTGCCTCACCTTGCGCAAAAAATCTGCCAATGACCTGTCCGCACTTTCGCTAAACCGCCTCTTCGTCTGCACAATATTGAGGCATCGGTCGAGACGGAAGCAGCGGTAGTCATCGCGCCGTTCACACCACGCGGCCAGCAGCCAGTGCTCACCCCAGAAGAACAGCCCCAGAGGTTGCACTTCACGCCATGATAACTGCCCAGCCTCATCACGATAATGCAGTGCCAGCACGCGCTGGGCGGAAATCGCCTGATGGATCACGTCGAAACCACTACGGGAATGTGGCTGAAGGGCAATATCCGGCGCGTAAATCCGCGTCTGCTCAGCTTTGCGGCGGCTCTCTTCTGGCAGGATCGCCAGCACTTTTTCCTGGGCCGACTCCAGCTCGCGCGACAGCGATTCCCCGCCCCAGGTTTTGAGCAGACGAATCGCCACCATCAGCGCCTCGGACTCTTTGTTGGTCAGCATCAGTGGGGGTAAATCAAAACCCGACATCAGCCGATATCCGCTTCCCGCCTCGCCTTCCACCGGCACGCCGGAAAGCGACAGGTCGCGGATATCGCGGTACACCGTGCGCTCGGACACGCCAAGCCTTTCCGCCAGATGCGCTGCCGTTGTCAGACGCCTGCCCCGAAGGATCTGCACAATCTGGAACAAACGGTCAGCGCGTCGGGTCATCGGTTTACTCTCATACCGGTTGATGGAGGCCGACGCGATTACCTTCGCTGTCGGTAAACAGGGCTATAGTGCCAATGCCTTGCGGCAGTTCCAGCGGGCCAAACACGCACTCACCGCCCGCAGAAGCAATACGATCGAGCGTGGCCGCCAGATTGTCAGTATGCAGGTAAATAATAGCGCCCTGCGAAGACGGTGTAACGCCGTCAAATTTCGCCAGCGCGCCGCCGGTGGCCGGATCCTCGTGCGGGAAAATCGCCAGATCAGCCACATCCATCTTCTCGCGCCGCAGCGCGACCTGCATCACCGACTCATAAAATTTGATGGCGCGATCCATATCGGCGACCGGAATTTCAAACCAGTTAATAACACTTTTCATACGTCCTCCTGCCTGTTGTTAGGGTTCAGAAGGAGTCTACGACAGGGCTCCTGACAGCATACTGTCAGGAGTGTTTGTGAGATGCAGACAAAAAAAATCCCGGCCAACAGGCCGGGATTTCGATACTACATAAGACTCTTACGGCAGAATGGACGGCTGATCCGCCCCTTCTTTCTCGACTTTCTGCTGGATCAGATGCTCACGCTTCATGCCCAGCTTCAGCGCCAGGGCGGACGCGACGTAGATAGACGAGGCCGTACCGATAGACACACCGATCAGCATGGTCAGCGAGAAGCCTTCCAGCACCGGGCCACCGAACAGGAACAGCATCAGGATCACCATCAGGGTGGTGCCGGAGGTGATCAACGTACGGTGCAGCGTCTGGGTCAACGACACGTTAAAGATTTCGTACGGCGTGCCGCGACGGATCTTACGGAAGTTTTCACGAATACGGTCAGATACCACGATACTGTCGTTCAGTGAGTAACCGATAACGGACATCAGGGATGCCACAATCGTCAGGTCAATCTCAATGTGGAACAGAGACAGTATGCCCATGGTGATCACCACGTCGTGCGCCAGGGCGATAACCACGCCTGCCGCCAGTCGCCACTCAAAGCGGAAACCGACGTAAATCAGGATCGAGATCAGCGCCACCAGCAGCGCCATCGCACCGGTCTGCGCCAGGTCAGCACCAACGCTCGGGCCGACAAACTCAATACGCTTAACCGTTGCATCCTGGCTGGTCGTTTCGTTAATAACCTGGACGACCTTGCTGCCCAGCTCCTGGCTGCCGTTGGCATCGTGTACCGGCGGCATACGCACCATGATGTCGCGGCTGCTACCGAAGTTCTGTAACAGCGGCTCTTCAAAGCCCGCTTTTTGCAGAGACTCACGCATCTGGTCCATATCGACCGGTTTTTCCAGGGTAATTTCGATCACCGTACCACCGGTGAAATCCAGACCCCAGTTAAAGCCTTTCACGCCCATAATGACGATGGACAAGATCAGCAGAAAACCTGAAATGCCGAAGGCCCAGTAGTCCCAGCGCATAAAGTCCCAGACTTTACGGCCGTGGTTCAATTGTTCAACAGTATATTCCTGTGCCACAACGCACTCCTCAGATAGACAGCTTTTTGACGCGCTTGCCGCCGTACAGCAGGTTCACGATGGCACGGGTGCCGACAATAGCGGTAAACATCGACGTTGCGACACCGATACCGGTAGTAATCGCAAAGCCTTTGATCGCGCCAGTACCCACTGCATACAGGATAAGAACCTTAATCAGTGTTGTTACGTTCGCATCGAAGATGGAGCTGAACGCCCCTTTGTAGCCTTCTTCGATCGCCTGCTGTACAGAACGACCGTTGCTCAGCTCTTCTTTGATACGTTCGTTTATCAGTACGTTGGCGTCGACCGCCACCGCAAGGGTTAGAACGATACCCGCAATCCCCGGCATGGTCAGCGTCGCCCCCGGCAGCAGGGACATGATACCGATGATCAGCACCAGGTTGGCAATCAGCGCGGAGGTCGCAATCAGGCCGAACTTCTTATAGAAGAAGATCATGAAGATGATGGACACCGCCAGACCGGCCAGACACGCTTCCAGACCCTGTTTGATGTTCTGCATACCCAGGGTTGGACCGATGGTACGTTCTTCAACAATCTGAATTGGCGCAATCAGCGCACCGGCACGCAGCAGCAGAGAGAGCTGACGCGCTTCGTTCGGGTTGCTGATACCGGTAATACGGAAGCTGTTACCCAAACGAGACTGGATGTTGGCGATGTTAATCACCTCTTCCTCTTTCACCAGCACGGCACGGCCATTGGCGTCTTTCTTACCGCTGTCTTTGTACTCCACGAACAGGGTCGCCATCGGCTTGCCGATGTTGTCCTTGGTGAAGTTAGACATGATGTTGCCGCCTGCGCTATCCAGCGAGATGTTAACCTGCGGCTGGTTGTACTCATCCTGGCTTGAAGTGGAGTCGGTGATATGGTCACCGGTCAGGATCACGCGTTTGTACAGCACAACCGGCTGGCCTTCGCGGGTCTGTTTCACTTCGGAATCGCCCGGTACACGGCCTGAAGCCGCAGCAGCCTGGTCGACATTGGAGTTAACCAGACGGAACTCCAGGGTCGCCGTCGCGCCCAGAATCTCTTTCGCACGGGCGGTATCCTGGATACCCGGCAGTTCGACCACGATACGGTCAGCACCCTGACGCTGTACCAGTGGCTCAGCCACGCCCAGCTGGTTTACACGGTTACGCAGAATGTTAATGTTCTGCTGAACGGCGTATTCACGAGCTTCACTCAGACGCGCGTCGGTCATTACCGCACGCAGCTGGTTGCTGCCCTGAGAGGTGATCACCAGATCGCGGTGACGCTGAGACAGATAGGTCACAGCCTGATCGCGTGCCGCGCTGTCGCGGAACGTGATGCTCAGGCCGTAGTTATCTTCTTTACGTACGGTGGTGTACGGAATGCCCTTATCGCGCAGATCGCTGCGCAGGCTGTCGATATTCTGTTCCTGTAACTTGCCGAGCGCGGTATCCATATCCACTTCCATCAGGAAGTGAACGCCGCCACGCAGGTCAAGACCCAGTTTCATTGGCTCTGCGTTCAGCGCAGCCAGCCAGCGTGGGGTTGCAGGAGCAAGGTTAAGCGCCACGACATATTTATCACCCAGCACGCCCATCAGCGCTTCACGTGCGCGGAGCTGCGTGTCGGTGGTGTCGAAGCGAGCAAGAATTGCGCCCTCTTCCAGTGCCACAGACTTAGCGGTAATTTTTTCTTCTTGTAACGTTTTCTGGACCTGGATCAGCGTTTGCTCACTGGCGGCGACACCGCGCGCGCCAGTGATTTGAACGGCCGGATCCTCACCATACAGGTTGGGAAGCGCATACAGCAGGCCGACGATAATCACGACGACCAGCATGATGTACTTCCACAAAGGATAACGGTTTAACACGGCAGTTCCCTTTGGGAAAAGTTGGGATTACAGCGCCTTCATGGTGCCTTTCGGCAGAACGGCAGCTACGAAGTCACGTTTGATAACCACTTCAGTGGTGTCGTTGAGGGCGATAGCAATGTAGCCGTTTTCCGCTACTTTGGTTACGCGACCCACCAGGCCACCATTGGTCAGGACTTCATCGCCCTTCGCGATGGAGTTCATCAGGTTTTTGTGCTCTTTAGTACGCTTCTGCTGTGGACGCAGGATCATGAAGTAGAAGATCAGACCGAACACAACCAGCATCAGAATCAGAGACATCGGGCTGCCCTGCGCTGGTGCACCCGTTGCTGCTACCGCATCAGAAATAAAAAAGCTCATTCAAATTCCCTCATTATTAAAATTAATCAACGTTCAACGGTGGAACATCCCGCCCCTGACGTTGGTAGAAATCGGTCACGAAGCTCTCTAATTTACCCTCTTCGATAGCCTTACGTAAACCAGCCATTAAGCGCTGATAATAACGAAGATTATGAATGGTATTGAGACGCGCCCCCAAAATCTCGTTGCAACGATCGAGATGATGCAGATACGCGCGAGAATAATTGCGACAGGTATAGCAATCGCACTCGGAATCGAGCGGGCTGGTGTCACTCTTATGCTTCGCGTTACGGATTTTCACCACGCCATCGGTAACGAACAGATGACCGTTACGCGCATTTCGGGTTGGCATAACGCAGTCGAACATATCAATGCCGCGACGTACGCCTTCCACCAGATCTTCTGGTTTACCCACACCCATCAGGTATCGTGGTTTATCCGCCGGGATTTGCGGGCAGACATGCTCCAGAATGCGGTGCATGTCTTCCTTCGGCTCACCCACAGCCAAACCGCCGACAGCGTAGCCATCAAAGCCTATCTCTACCAGACCTTTAACCGAGATATCGCGTAAATCTTCGTAAACGCTGCCCTGAATAATGCCGAACAGCGCATTTTTGTTTTGCAGGGCGTCAAAACGGTCGCGGCTACGCTTCGCCCAACGCAGGGACATCTCCATGGAACGCTTGGCGTAGTCCCAGCCCGCCGGGTATGGCGTACATTCGTCGAAGATCATTACGATATCGGAGCCGAGATCGTACTGAATCTCCATGGATTTTTCCGGATCGAGGAAGATTGGATCGCCGTTGATCGGGTTACGGAAGTGTACGCCCTGCTCAGTGATCTTACGGATATCACCCAGGCTGAAGACCTGGAAACCGCCGGAGTCGGTGAGGATCGGGCCTTTCCACTGCATGAAATCGTGCAGGTCGCCGTGGAGCTTCATGATCTCCTGACCCGGACGCAGCCACAGGTGGAAGGTGTTGCCGAGGATAATCTGTGCGCCAGTGGCTTCAACTTCTTCCGGCGTCATTCCTTTTACGGTGCCGTACGTGCCCACAGGCATAAACGCGGGGGTTTCGACCACGCCGCGATCAAACACCAGACGACCGCGACGCGCGCGGCCATCGGTGGTATCGAGTTCAAATTTCATTTTTTCTCCGACGTCAGAAAAACAGTCCAACGTTGTAATACGGTGCCGCGGACTTATTCCCCGACACGCTCATTCAAAGCCTGCGGATTGTACGTGATAAACATCGCGTCACCGTAGCTAAAAAAGCGATATTTTTGTTCTACCGCAGACTTGTAGGCGTTCATCGTATGCTGATACCCCGCAAACGCGGAAACCAGCATAATCAGCGTCGATTCAGGCAGATGGAAGTTGGTCACCAGCGCATCAATGACTTTGTACTGATAGCCCGGGTAGATAAAGATCTGCGTATCGCCAAAGAACGGCTCAATCAGCTCGCTTTTCGCGGCCTGCGCAGCGCTCTCAAGGGAACGTACCGACGTTGTACCGACGGCCACGACGCGATTACCGCGCGCTTTCGCCGCCAGCACCGCATCCACAACCTCCTGTGGCACTTCGGCATACTCAGAGTGCATGATGTGGTCTTCGATGCTGTCCACGCGCACCGGCTGGAAGGTGCCTGCACCAACGTGCAGCGTCACGAACGCCATCTCTACGCCCTTCGCGCGCAGTTTCTCCAGCAGCGGCTCATCAAAGTGCAGGCCCGCCGTTGGCGCCGCCACCGCGCCAGGCTTCTGGCTGTAGACGGTCTGATACAGCTCGCGGTCGGCCTCTTCGTCCGGGCGCTCAATATACGGCGGCAGCGGCATGTGGCCGATGGCGTTGAGGATATCGAGCACCGTGCGCTCGTCGTTGAATTCCACTTCAAATAGCGCGTCGTGACGCGCGGTCATGGTCGCTTTGATGCTCTCGTCATCCCCCAGCAGCAGTTCAGCGCCCGGCTTCGGCGCTTTAGAGGCGCGAATATGTGCCAGAATACGTTTATCATCGAGCATACGTTCGACCAGCACCTCGATCTTGCCGCCGCTGGCTTTACGGCCAAACAGACGCGCCGGGATCACGCGGGTATTGTTAAAGACCAGCAGATCGCCAGGGTTGAGCTTGTCGAGAAGATCGGTGAAAGTACCGTGCGTCAGCGCGCCCGTTGGCCCGTCCAGTGACAGCAAGCGACAGCTGCTACGCTCAGGCATGGGATAGTGAGCAATCAGGGATTCAGGTAGTTCAAAGGAGAAATCGGCGACGCGCATGACGTATACTCGTGACTTAAAAACAGGCGGCATAGTCTAGTGCTCACACCCTTTTGCTGCAACAACTAGCCGCCACCGGACAACGAAAACGCATGAATTTTCTCGCTCATCTGCATCTCGCTCATCTCGCGGACAGCTCCCTCTCCGGCAATTTGCTGGCCGATTTTGTACGCGGCAACCCCGCGGAAGCGTACTCCCCTGAGGTTGTCGACGGGATTTTTATGCACCGCCGCATCGACGTGCTGACCGATAACCTGCCGGAAGTGACGGAAGCCAAAGCCTGGTTCCGCCCCGAAACCCGACGCGTGGCGCCGATCACGCTCGACGTCATGTGGGATCATTTCCTGTCGCGCCACTGGTCCCGGCTGTCGCCTGATATGTCGCTACCTGAGTTTGTGCGCTACGCCCACGCGCAGGTGTCGATCATTTTGCCGGACTCCCCGCCGCGCTTTGTGAATCTGAATAACTATCTCTGGTCTGAACGCTGGCTGGAGCGATACCGCGAGATGGATTTCATTCAGAACGTCCTGAACGGCATGGCGAGCCGTCGACCGCGTCTGGACGCGCTGCGCGACTCATGGCATGACCTGGATGAACATTATGATGCGCTGGAAATCCGCTTCTGGCAGTTCTACCCGCGTATGATGACGCAGGCGAAAAATAAAGAACTATGAAGTCGGTTCGATTGATAGGTAAAAGCTGGTGGAACGATTGTTACCACCTCTTTGTCTTATTCCCGTACTGCCTCTATACTGGCCCGCGTTGCGTTCCAAATAACCTTAGTATCTACAGGAGAATCATATGGTTCTGGTAACTCGTCCGGCTCCGGATTTTACAGCTGCCGCCGTTCTGGGCAATGGTGAAATCGTTGAAAACTTCAACTTCAAACAGCACACCAACGGTAAAGCGACCGTTCTGTTCTTCTGGCCAATGGACTTCACTTTCGTTTGCCCGTCTGAGCTGATCGCGTTCGACAAACGTTACGAAGAATTCCAGAAGCGTGGCGTGGAAGTGGTTGGCGTCTCCTTCGACTCTGAATTTGTACACAACGCATGGCGTAACACCCCTGTCGAAAACGGCGGCATCGGTGCAGTGAAATACGCGATGGTTGCGGACATCAAACGCGAAATCCAGCAGGCTTACGGTATTGAACATCCGGACGCTGGCGTTGCACTGCGTGGTTCTTTCCTGATCGACGCGAACGGCATCGTTCGTCACCAGGTTGTGAACGATCTGCCGCTGGGTCGTAACATCGACGAAATGCTGCGCATGGTTGACGCGCTCCAGTTCCACGAAGAGCACGGTGAAGTGTGCCCGGCTCAGTGGGAAAAAGGTAAAGAAGGTATGGCGGCTTCCCCAGACGGCGTAGCTAAATACCTGTCTGAGAACGTATCCAGCCTGTAATCGGCACGGTTTACGAAAAAACCCGCGAATACGCGGGTTTTTTTTGGCTTATGCTGCGCCGTCTTTTTTTACCTCGCGCCAGATGCGCCATGCCATACCCGCAAGCACCATCACCCCCGCAATCAGTACGCCCCAGACCATCAGCGTTTTCATTCTGCTTTCCTGCTCAGCCGCAGACGTCGCGGTTAAACGCGACTCGCCGCCCAGCGGGACAGGTTCCAGCGTATCCGCCATCGGCAGGGCTGCCAGATCGTAGGTTTTACGCAGTTCGGTCGGGATCAGCATATTCGTCTCCACGCTCGCCGGTTTCGCAGCCCCGTTCCCCCACGCGAGCAGGTACGGCCCCTTCCCCTGCGCGTTGAACACCAGATCGTAGCGCACGCGTTGCCCGGTTACGCCAGGCAGATTCTCAGGCAGCCGCGCATTGAGGGTCTTAATTTTTACCGCCTCGACCAGCCCGCCAGGAAGCGGAACAGGTTCAGACGTTTTGCCGCCGAGCTGGTAGATCACCTCTTTTTTCAGCGTATGCCACCGATCCTTATCCGCCTCCCGCCAGGCTATTTCTGCCGGGAGAACGCCGTCGCCATTCAGCATGAAGCCGATCGCACTCAGAGGCTGAGGATGCGTCCAGCGCCACACGGCTTCGCTTTCGGATAGCCGCTCCCCCTCTCCCGCCAGGCTAATGTGCTCTGATTCCGGCTGCGCAGGCGCGTTAATCGCGTTGACGCCGGTTAACGTCAGGGCAGAACGCCCCGTGTTCAGCACCAGCAGCAGATAACGATTCCCCTCAGGAGATAACACCAGATCGGTATCGATGCGGTCGAGCTTCAGGCGATCCTGTCCACTCATCACGTCCAGCAGGGGCATCTCTTCGCGCAGGGTATACCAGTTTTTCAGATCCTCGCTGTAATAGACCGATGCCGTCCCCTGCCACGAGCCCTGCGGCGTGTCCCAGAAAAGCTGGAGCTGAGAGAGCGGAACCTCCGTCGCGTTTTCCGGCAGGGTCAGCAGATAGTGCTGTCCGGCAGCCGCCGCGTGTTGCCCTTCCAGCACAATTTCCACGCCGTTTCTGGCCCGTAGCATAATTTTATCGCCGCTGTCCTCTTCTCCGCCCGGCGAGGCGTTAAGCGCAAAGAGGCGCAGCGCCGTGGTGGTCGGTGCCGGCTGCGGACGCGTCGTGGTAACCAGGCTGAACGGTACCGGCTCGCCCGACTGATTAAACACGCGCACGTCGCGCAGATCGGGCGATGTGCTCTGCTGATAAACCGCCAGCGGCAGCATGACCCGATACCACGGCGAAGAGGCAGAGGTATCAAGGGACAGGCCATAGGCATAATCCCGCGGGGATTCCGCTGGCACGCCCTCGCTGAATGCCGGACCGGCCACGGCCAGCAGTGCCGCACAAACAACCGCGTTCATCCATTTCATTTTTCTTCTCCTGCTTTAGGCGGTAGCGGCGAGAAATAGCCCACAATCAGGACCAGGATCGCCACGCCAATAAACGCGACGGCGCGCGCCAGGCCGCCACCGCCCGCGCTGTCCACCAGCATCAGTTTGAGCATGACCACCGCCAGTAGCGCCGCACCGCCAAGCCACTGCTGACGGGAGGCGTGACGGGTGGCGCGGATCATGACCACCAGCGCGCAGAACATCCAGAACAGGGCAAAGGTGGTCTGGATAAGCCGCGAATGCCACAACGACTCCATATTCCAGGCCACCTCGCCGTACCACGCCAGCGCGCGCAGCAGTGCGCCGTTAAGCCACCAGAAACCCAGGGCCATCAGCACAACGGCGGGCCACGGACGGGACTGCGCAAGCGATGCCGGATAGTAGCGATCCACTGCCCGATAAAACACCACCAGCCCCAGCAGCGCGAACGCCGCCCCTTCCTCAAGCGGGTTCACCAGCGGCAGCCAGGTCTGTTGATAGACCACACCGTCCTGCAAATTGGTCACGACCAGTAATACCACCAGCGCCACAACCACAGGGATCGCGGCAAGGCAGGCGTAGAGCGCAGGCCATACCCGGAACGGCCACCCGCGACGCCGCACGGCCGCGGAGAGCGCCATAATCACCCCACCGCCAACAGCCATCGCAATGCCGCTTCCCCAGGCCGCCATGCCCCACGGCAGGGAGCGGGCAAACCAGTAAAGCTCGGCGGCTATGGCGAGTAAAATCATCCACACCAGCGACAGATGCAGCCCCATTGAGATGCGCGGCAGAAGTTTATCTTCGTCGCACCGCAGCAGCATCAGGGCGGCAGGCAGCGCAATAGCCCAGGCCAGATTTGCCCAGCCGGCCGCCAGGATTTGCTGTTGCCAGACCTGATACAGCACCATCAGCAGCATCACCGGCCACAGCAGCCATTTGCTGGCATCCAGCTCCCGCCACGCCAGACGAGCGGCGGCCTGCCGCCATCCCCAGGCCGACGCCGCCGTCAGCGCCAGCACGCCTGCCAGAACCGATAACTCCTGCTTCAGGAACAGCTGAGATGCGCCCAGCTGCGCCACTAACCAGAACAGCAGCCCACCGGCCAGCAATGCCCAACTGCCCGGCTGCGCGATTTTCTGCCACAGCCAGGCCGCAGCCAGCCAGCAAAGACTGAGCACTGCGAAAATAAGCAGCAGGCTCAACGAGGTGACGCCGTCCATTTGCGCCCATATCGCGCTGCCGAGCGCCAGCACCAGCAGCGCCGTCCCGCTATAGCTCATGCGCCGCTGCTGCTGTTGCACGCCCAGCCAGAGAATACCCAGCCCTTCCAGCGCCCAGGCCATCGCCGTCCAGCGCGCTGAAAGCGCCAGCGGAATGGCAAGCGTGGCAAACCCGCCGCCGATCGCCAGCGCCGCCATAACCAGTGGCCGCCCGACAGACGGATAGCGTCGCAGTGCGAGAAACGCCAGTGAGAGATAAAACGCACCATAGCCCAGCGCGCTGAGCGCCGGGCCGTACGTCCAGTGAGACGTCATGCCATACTGCATCCCAAAACCAATCAGCGGCGGAGCAAACAGCAGTACGCCGTCAATAATCTGTTTGCCTTTTTCCTGCGCCCGCAGCGACAGCGCCACGCTAAACACGCCAAAAATAAGCGTATTAGCAATCAGGAACAGCTGACAGATAGCATAGTCTTCAGGCTGGTAGTCGCTCAGCCCCCATACCCCGCCAACGCCAAACGTGAAGAGCAGCCCGAGCAGGTTGAGCTCGCGCCAGTGCTGCCAGATGCTGATGACGAGAATGCCGATGGATAACAGGAGATAGAAGGAGAACAGCGCCACAAAGCTACCGCCCCCGGTAGACAGGAGCAGCGGCGCAAGATATCCGCCGAGGCTCGCCAGCATGGCAAGGCTCAGCGCCTTTTGCAGCACGGCCAGCCCGACGCTCGCCGCGCAAATCACCACCAGCAGCGCAAACGCCAGCGTCATCGGCAGCATTTGCCACAGCCGGAATGCGCCAAAGACGGTCAGATAAAGCACGCCGGTCGCCCCACCCTGGAGGATCAGCGCGTAGATCCGCTGCCTGTGCCGCAGCCGCCATCCAACGGCCAGCAGAACCATGGCAAACAGCGCCGTGGCGGCAAGACGCAGCTCAAGCGGAAACAGTGAATGTTCAACGGTATAGCGCAGCAGGAAAGAGAGGCCGAGGAAGAGCAGTACAATCCCCAGTTTTGCCAGCGGATTGCCCTGCATAAACCAGCGCGTCAGCGAGGACAGGATACCGCCAAAGGCGGAAGGCCGTTTTGCCGCCGGTACACGCGCTGGTTCTGCTTGAGTGACGGGCGGTTCGGGACGCCAGGGATCGACAGGTGCGGTAACGGCTTCTGCCACCGACGCTGGCGTCTCCACCGGCGCGGCGGTCTGCACCGGCTCCGGCGCTTTCTCAGTGACACCGCGCTGCTCAAGCGCCTCAATGCGCTGGCGAAGCCGGGCGATCTCCTGCCGCGCCGCCGTGCTTCGGTTAAAACCTATCACCGCGAGCACGGGTGCCACGACCAGCGCAAAAACCAGGAACAAACAGCCAAGGATGTAAAGCTCGTCCATGTTTCCACCTTCACCGTAAACGATCCGCTAAGATTGACACAAATCGTTGCATTTGCGCCATCTTAAAAGGTGAAAACCATTCTGCCTGCGCTTAGCTGCCGAACCAGACCGCAGCGGAGATCGCGGGCAGCGTGAGCACGCTCTCCTGGAACGTCGCTTTACCCTCTTTGATCTTCCACGTTTTACCGGCCAGCAGCGGTGAATCTTCCAGCACCACTTCACACGCCTCGCCCCGGTTGATCGCCACCAGCACGCGCTGCTGGTTATAGACGCGGACAAACACCACTACGTTATCGTGGGCGTACATCACCTGACAGCCCCCGTAGCGCAGGGCCTGACTCTGCCTGCGCAGCGTCGCCATACGCTGGTACAGGCTGAACAGATCCTGATCCTGTTTTTCACTCTCCCACGGGAAGGTTTTACGGCAGAACGGATCGTTATTCCCCTCCAGCCCCACTTCATCGCCATAGTAGATGCAGGGTACGCCCGGCCAGGTAAAGAGCCAGGTCACCGCCAGCGGCAGACGCGCCACATCTTTACCCAGCAATGATTTAAAGCGCGCGGTATCATGGCTGTCGAGCTGGTTAAACATCCGCAGCTGCTGCTGATGCGACAGGCCAGCGCGATAGTTTTCCATCCACGCCATGCAGGTTTCGGCGTCGATATGCTGCGGATCGTAAGAGATATCGGTGTTAGCGAGGAAACCCCACAGCGGGAAGGTGAAGCCGCGATAGTTCATCGCCGCGTCTTCTGCATCAGCCTGCAACCACTGACGCGCGTCGCCAAAGTGCTCCCCGAAGACGAACGCTTCCGACCGGGCCGCTTTTGCCGACCGGGTAATGGCGGCGACATGTTGAAGGTTATTCCGCGCCCCGCCTGATTCACCCAGCATATGCACCACATCCAGCCGCCAGCCGTCCATGTTCCACGGCGCTTTCAGCCAGTGGCGCACGATGCTGTCGTCGCCGCCGTAGATCTCATTCACCAGCGATGGCGACTGGAAATCGAGCTTCGGCAGGCTCGGGTAGCCCAGCCAGTCCAGGGCGCGGCCATTCTCATCAAAACTGTACCAGTCACGCTGCGGTGAGTCAGGATTATGGCATGCGCCGCTCATCGACTGATTATGACGGTCAAACCACGCGTGAGAATCACCGCTGTGATTGAACACGCCATCAAGGATCAGGCGCATACCTTCTTTTTGCGTGTTGTGTCGCAGCCGCAGCAGCGCCTCGTCACCGCCAAACTGCTCGTCAACGTGGCGGTAGTCCTGCGTATCGTATTTGTGCACGCTTGGCGCTTTAAACACCGGGTTCAGGTACAGCGCCGTGACGCCGAGCTTTTTCAGGTACGGCAGTTTTTCGCTGATACCGTCGAGATCGCCGCCGTAAAAGGTCGATCCCCCCGCCTGGGCGGTCAGCGGCTCGTCCCATTTTTTCAGAATGATGTCGTGACCGACCGCATGATGGTAATAAACCTTGTCCTGAACGGCGTTGCGCTTTTCGCTGCGCGCAAAGCGGTCCGGGAAAATCTGGTAAAAGACCTGATCGTTAACCCACTGCGGGCCGCTATCCGGGTGATCCACGGCAAACTGCTCCAGCCGGGCCGGAGGAAAACGGCTGAAGCCCTGCGGGGTAAACCACAGCTGCCGGTTGTTCCACAGCAGCTTGAAGCCGTAGCGGCGACGCGGCTGCCCGCTGCGCAAATCGATATTTGCCCGCCACGCCGTGACGCCCGGCTGCGGCTGGCTGCGCACTTTGTGCATTTTCAGCGACGTTTCTTCGTTATCCACTTCGGCGCGCAGGGTCACACGTTCAGGCTGATTGTCCCCTGCCAGCCAGAGCGTAATCACAAGGTTGTCTTTGTTTTGCTTAACAAATGGGGCAACCGGAAGGTGCCAGGCGTTTAACATCACGAATCCCCTTTGATGAAATTGACGTCACCTTGCCACAGGGTGATTAAAGATAGCTCATCGTGTTCGGGATTATTGGGGGAGGAGAACGGAGGAGGAGATTTTTTCCAGGGCAAAAGGGAGTGTAGGCCGGGTAAGCGCAGCGCCACCCGGTATTTTTACCTTACTGTGCTTCCGCCAGCTGACGATCGCGGCGACATTTAAACATCCAGCCCACCAGCAGCAGGACGATCCACGCGAAGCCCACGTACAGGGAAATACGGGTATCCGGGTGATAACCAATCAGGCCAATGATGAAGACCAGGAAGATGAGACCGACAATGGTCGTTGGCACGCCGCCCGGCACTTTAAACTTCAGCGCTTTGGCCTCTTCTGGCGACAGGCGGCGACGGAACGCAATCTGCGACAGCAGGATCATGATCCACACCCACACGGTGGCGAAGGTCGCCAGTGACGCAATCACCAGGAAGACGTTCTCCGGCATGATGTAATTCAGGTAAACCGAGAACAGCAGCGCCACGGTCATGACCAGCACCGTTACCCACGGGGTGCCGCGACGCGACGTTTTGGCAAACACCTTCGGCGCACTGCCCTGCTCCGCCATGCCGTGCAGCATACGACCCACGCCGAACACGTCACTGTTGATGGCCGACAGCGAGGCGGTCAGTACCACAAAGTTGAGAATGCTGGCGGCAAACGCAATGCCCATATGCTGGAAAGTCAGGACAAACGGGCTGCCGTTGGTGCCCACCTGGTTCCACGGGTAGATGGACATAATCACAAACAACGTGCCCACGTAGAACACCAGGATACGCATCGGCACCGAGTTGATGGCGCGCGGAATGGACTTCTCCGGATCTTTCGCTTCCCCGGCGGTGATGCCGATAATCTCAATACCGCCATAGGCGAACATGACCATCTGGAGCGACATGACCATCCCGAGCCAGCCGTTGCTGAAGAAGCCGCCGTTGCTCCACAGGTTATGGATGCCGGTTGGCTGCCCACCGTTGCCGATACCCCAGATGATGATGCCGAAACCGGCGAGGATCATGATGATAATGGTCGCGACCTTGAAGAAGGAGAACCAGAACTCCAGCTCGCCAAACACCTTCACGCTCATCAGGTTGACGGCGCAGATGATCAGCACCACGCTCAGTACCCAGATCCAGTGCGGCACGGCGGGGAACCAGACCCCCATATAGATGCCAAACGCCGTCACATCGGCAATGGCGACAATCAGGATTTCGAAGCAGTAAGTCCAGCCGGTGATAAACCCGGCCAGCGGGCCTAAGTTTTCTTGTGCGTAGCGGGAGAAGGAACTGGCAGACGGGTTGTGAACCGACATCTCCCCCAGCGCACGCATGATGATATAGGCCGCCACGCCGCCGATGATGTAGGCCAGCAGAACGCTTGGACCGGCCATTTTGATGGCATCTGCCGAGCCATAAAAAAGACCGGTGCCGATAGCCGAGCCCAGCGCCATAAAGCGGATGTGGCGGGTGCTCAATCCACGTTTAAGTTTGTTAGTGCTTTCCATTAAAATCTTGCCATTCAACACGAAAAAAACAAAAAACCACGGGGCCTTAAGCCCCGTGGTTAAACAATTTGTTGCCGTTGATTAATGGGCGTTGGATGTCACCTGACGCCCTGCCGCACGGTCCCAGATAATCGCCAGAACCAGCGCTACAACGGAAGGCATCAGCCAGGCCAGGCCCTGCTCGGACAGCGGCAGACGCTGTGTCCAGGCTGGCAGGATTTCTGCAAATGCTGATGCTTTGATCCCGTCAAGGATACCAAAAATCAGGCTGATAAACATGGCCGGCGCAATAATTCGCGTCGAGTTATGCCACCACGGGCGGGTGAAGCTCAGCACCACCAGCACGATACATGGCGGATAGATCGCCGTCAGCACCGGAATTGACACCTGAATCAGGTGGCTCAGACCGAGGTTTGACACCGCCATGGAGAAGATGCCGAGGATAAACACCAGCGTGCGGTAAGAGAGCGGCAGATACTGAGCGAAGAACTCCGCGCAGGCGCAGGTCAGACCCACCGCCGTCACCAGACAGGCCAGGAAAATCAGCGCCGCCAGCAGCATGCTGCCTGCACCACCAAAGGTATGCTGCACGTAAGCATGCAGGATCGCCGCGCCGTTTGCGCTCTGATCGACCAGCGTTGCGCTATCTGAACCCAGACGGAACAGCGCCAGATACAGCAGCGTCAGGCCGACACCGGCCATCAGGCCAGCCCAGATGGTGTAGCGAGTCAGCAGGCGCGCTTCGGTCACCCCGCGGGAACGCGCGGCGTTAACGATAACGATACCAAACACCATCGCACCGAGCGTATCCATTGTCAGATAGCCGTTCACGAAACCGTTTGAGAACGCCGCGTTCTGGTAAGCGTCCATCGCGGAGCTGATGGGCCCCGCAGGCCAGATGATGGCCGCAACCGCCAGCACGATCAGCGCCACAATTTTCAGCGGAGCCAGGAAGTTACCTACGGTATCCAGCAGTTTGCCGGGATAGAGAGAAACCAGAATCACGATGGCGAAGTAAATGAGGCTGTAAATAAACAGCGGCATCGCGCCGTCACCGGTCAGCGGGGCGATACCCACTTCAAAGGAGACGGTCGCCGTACGCGGGGTCGCGAACAGCGGGCCAACGGCCAGATAGCAGACGGTTGCCAGCAGAACGCCAGCCACTTTGCCAATCGGGGTGCTGAGGCTGTCCACACCGCCACCGACTTTCGCCAGCGCGATAACGGTCAGTACCGGCAGGCCCACGGCAGTAAGCAGGAAGCCAAACGCAGCCGTCCAGACGTGTTCACCCGCCTGTAAGCCAACCATTGGAGGAAAAATGATGTTGCCTGCGCCAACGAACAGCGCAAATGTCATAAAGCCCAGCGCGATAATGTCACGCGATTTCAAGTGATGGGTCATAAAACCTTACTGCCTGTGGATGTGGTGTTGAATACGTTGAGATTTTCGCCATCCCTCACGGGACGATACAGCGGAAAATTTGCTCAATTTCAGCGGGATATGCTCCCGTCCTGGCGTGGCGAAGAATAGTTTTTCGATTTACCACGCAAATACAGTCGGTCTGACAGTATATGGGGGGCAATTTAAACGCTTATAACGTTTAAAGGCAAGAAGGGATCGTGAAACCAGAACAATATGCCAGCATGAAAATTCAGACCAAAATAATATGCCATGTATAAGAAAAACTCATGGCTAATCATGCGAACAAAAAAGCACCAGCCGTATAATATTCATCCGCGTTTCGCTTGACTGCAAAGCAAACGGGCCAGCAATCGCTGGCCCGTGGAAAGGTAGCCTGACACATCTGCCGTCAGGCGCTTTTTTTGGCAATTAATCGTTCCGGAATCACGAAGCTAAAGCGCGTGCCCTTACCCAGGGTGCTTTCGATATTGAGCCGGCTTTCATGGTGGCTGACGGCATGCTTCACAATTGCCAGTCCCAGTCCGCTCCCGCCGGTCTGCCGCGAGCGCGCCTTATCCACCCGGTAGAACCGTTCGGTGAGACGCGGGAGGTGTTCGGGCCCAATCCCCGGCCCGTTGTCCTCGACGCTAAACTCAGCGCCCGCCGGGGTATGCTGCCAGCGCACCGCGATATGCGTCCCTTTAGGGGTATGATTCACGGCGTTATAGACCAGGTTTGAGATAGCGCTTCGCAGCTCATCTTCACTGCCGAGCACTTTCAGCGTGTTATCAACGTCAAAACTCAGGGTGTGCTGATTATGACTCAGCGTTTGGGCTTCGCGCTCCACCACCCGCAACATCATCGGCACATCAATGATGTCGTTTAGCGCCAGCGACGGCGCAGCCTCAATCTTTGAAAGCGTCAGCAGCTGTTTGACCAGCCCTTCCATGCGGAACGTCTGCTCCCGCATGGTATGCAGTGCTTTCTCACGCGGCGCCCCCTCAAGCGTTTGCTCCTGCATCATCTCCAGGTAGCCCTGAAGCACCGTCAACGGCGTACGCAGCTCGTGGCTGACGTTGGCAAAGAAGTTACGTCTCGCGCCCTCAAGCTGGTGCATCTGGGTAACGTCCCGCGCTACCATCAGCCACTGCCGATCGCTGTAGGGCATCACGCGGATTTCCAGATGGCGACCGTTATTGAGCTTCAGATTGTGCGGGCGCGAAAAATCCCGCTTTTTCAGATACAGCGTGAACTCGGGATAACGCAGAAGGTTCAGGATGTTCTGACCATTATCATCCGGCCAACGCAGGCCCAGCAGCTGTTGCGCGAGGCCATTACACCAGAAGATTGTCCCTTCTTCTGTCGTCAGGATCACCGCGTCCGGCAGCGACTCCGCACCGCTACGAAAGCGTTTGATCAGGCTTCCCAGCTCACGACGGCGCTTTTTGTTACGCATCTGCATCTGGTGCAGGCCGTAGAGTAGCGGTTCCCAGCTCCCGCTTCCCGGCGGGGGTGTCATACTTCTGTCGACCCACAGCCACCAGGAGAGACGCAGTAAATTCCAGAAATGCCAGACGAGCAATCCCGTCACGGCCACCAGTAAAAACCACGGCAGATAGCCAAAGATAGCCCCCAGAATGAGGGCCGGAATACAACATAAGATCAGTTCAAAGACGAGCCTTTTCCATGACAGACGTTCCAGCACGCGTCACACTCCTGTCATTGTTCAGAAACGGGTCGAGAAACGATAACCCGTGCCGCGGACCGTCTGTACCATGCGATCGTGGCCGCTCAGTTCCAGTGCTTTACGCAGGCGGCGAATATGGACGTCAACCGTTCGGTCTTCGACATAGACGTTAGTTCCCCAGACGTTATTCAGCAACTGTTCGCGGCTGTAAACGCGCTCCGGGTGGGTCATAAAGAAGTGCAGGAGTTTAAACTCGGTCGGTCCCATATCGAGGGGATTTTCACCGGTCATGACCCGGTGTGAGGTAGGATCCAGGCTCAGCCCCTGCATCTCAATCACCTCTTCCACCGCCATCGGTGAAATACGGCGCATCACGGCTTTGATACGCGCCACCAGCTCTTTCGGGGAGAACGGTTTAGTGATGTAATCGTCCGCGCCGGTTTCCAGACCGCGCACGCGATCCTCTTCCTCGCCGCGCGCCGTCAGCATTACCACCGGGATATCGCGGGTCATCGCCTCGCGTTTGATATGCTTGATAAACTGCAATCCGGAACCGCCAGGCAGCATCCAGTCTAGCAGGATCAGATCGGGCCAGGGTTCATTCAGCTGGTTCACCGCGCTGTCATAATCTTCCGCTTCAACCGGCTGGAAGCCATTTTGTTCAAGCACGAAGCACACCATTTCACGGATCGGAGCTTCATCTTCTACGACCAGAATACGTCTCGCCATACTTTGCCCTGTCTTATCGTATTTAAGTTACAAGTCTGTAATGCGGCGTCATTATGCGTCAGATTTATGACAGATTTATGAAAAACATTACCACTATAAATGGCAAACTGTTGTTTTATTACAGCGGTTATTTTCCCTTCCCTGAACGTTTATAATCCTGCTTTCTTATTATTGCCACGGATCTTTTATGCGCATACTTCACACCTCAGACTGGCACCTGGGTCAAAATTTTTACAGCAAAAGCCGCGCCGCGGAACATGAAGCGTTCCTGAACTGGCTGCTGGAGACGGCTCAGGCTCACGAGGTGGACGCGATTATTGTGGCGGGCGACATTTTTGATACCGGATCGCCGCCGAGCTATGCGCGTGAGCTGTACAACCGTTTTGTGGTCAACCTCCAGCAAACCGGTTGTCACCTGGTGATTGTCGCCGGAAACCATGACTCGGTGGCGACGCTGAATGAATCCCGCGATATTCTGGCGTTCCTCAATACCACCGTGGTGGCCAGCGCCGGACACGCGCCGCAGATCCTGAAAAAACGCGACGGCACGCCGGGCGCAGTGCTGTGCCCAATTCCGTTTTTACGCCCGCGCGATATCGTGCAAAGCCAGGCAGGTCTGTCCGGCAGCGAAAAACAGCAACATCTGTTGCAGGCCATCACCCGCTATTATCACCAGCAACATACGGAAGCCTGCGCCCTGCGCGGCGATCAGGCCATTCCGATCATTGCCACCGGACACCTCACCACCGTCGGGGCCAGTAAGAGTGACGCGGTGCGCGAGATCTATATCGGTACGCTGGACGCGTTTCCGGCGCAAAACTTCCCTCCCGCCGACTACATTGCCCTCGGGCATATTCACCGGGCGCAGATCATCGGCGGCTGCGAGCATATCCGCTACTGCGGCTCGCCCATTTCGCTCAGTTTTGACGAAACGGGCAAAGCCAAATCCGTGCATCTGGTGAGCTTCACCGGAGGCAAACTCAGCGCCGTTGAGACGCTTGAGTTGCCGGTCACCCAGCCGCTGGCGGTGCTGAAAGGCGATCTGGCCGCCATTACCGCTCAGCTTGAGCAGTGGCGCGGCGCAGCGCTTAATCCCCCCGTCTGGCTCGATATCGAAATCACCACCGACGACTACCTGTACGATATGCAGCGTAAAATTCAGACGCTGACGGAAGACCTTCCCGTGGAAGTGCTGCTGGTACGCCGCAGCCGCGAACAGCGCGAGAAAATACTGCGCAACGCCCAGCGTGAAACGCTTAGCGAACTTCGGGTTGAAGAGGTGTTCGCGCGGCGGCTTGCGCATGAAGAGGTGGACGAGGCCAGACGCACCAGGCTTAACGAGCTGTTTGCGCAGACCCTGCATTCCCTCCATGACGAGGACGAAAACGCATGAAAATTCTGAGCCTGCGTCTGAAAAATCTGAATTCGCTAAAGGGTGAGTGGAAAATTGATTTCACCGCGGAGCCGTTCGCCAGCAACGGGCTGTTTGCCATCACCGGCGCAACCGGCGCGGGTAAAACCACGCTGCTGGATGCCATCTGCCTGGCGCTTTACCACGAAACGCCGCGTCTTAATAAGGTCTCTCAGGCGCAAAACGACCTGATGACGCGCGATACCGCCGAATGCCTGGCGGAAGTGGAATTTGAGGTCAAAGGCGTTGCTTATCGCGCTTTCTGGAGCCAGAACCGCGCCCGCAACCAGCCGGACGGGAACTTACAGGCACCGCGCGTTGAGCTGGCCCGCTGCGAAGACGGCAAAATTCTGGCCGACAAAGTCACGGAGAAGCTGGACCAAACCGCCGCGCTTACCGGGCTGGACTATGGCCGCTTTACCCGTTCGATGTTGCTCTCTCAGGGGCAGTTTGCCGCCTTCCTGAATGCTAAACCGAGCGATCGCGCAGAGCTGCTGGAGGAACTGACCGGCACGGAAATTTACGGCCAGATTTCCGCCATGGTTTTTGAAAAACACAAAGCGGCACGTAACGCGCTGGAGATGTGCGAAGCGCAGGCCGCAGGGGTTGTGCTGCTGAGCGAGGAACAGCAGCAGCACTTGCATCAAAGTTTGCAGGCACTTACTGACGAAGAAAAAGTCCTGCTGGCACAGCAGCAAAGCCAACAGAAAGATTTTCAGTGGCTTACGCGTAACGACGAACTGATACGTGAGCAGCAGCGTTCAGCCGCTTCGCAGCAGCAGGCGCAACAGGCTCTGACGGACGCCGCGCCCCAACTGGCGAAGCTCAAGCTGGCGCAGCCCGCCGCCCAGCTACGTCCGCTATGGGAGTATCAGCAGGAGCAGACCACCCGCCTGGCGCAGACAACAGAGCGAATTGTTGAAGTAAATACTCGCTTACTCGACAGAGCGGCGCAGCGCTCGCGTATTCGCAACGGTGCGCTGCGCAACCGTGAACAGTTGCAGACAGAACATACGGTACTGACGCAGTGGCTGACCGAACACGATCGTTTCCGTCAGTGGGGGCAGGAAATTGCCGGCTGGCGGGCGCATTTTACGCAACTGGGTCGCGATAAAAATCAGCTTGTTGCCCAGTCAGCGCGCATGGCTGAGCTTCGTCAGAAGCTGGCTGAGATGCCTGAAAGTAGGTTGACGCTGACGGCTGAGGATCTCGCGACGGCAATGGAGCAACAGGCACAGTCGCGGGCGCTCCGCCAGCGTCTGACAGCGCTTCACGCTCGCTTTCAGCCGCTGCAAAAACGGCTGCGCCAGAATGCGGAAAGCGTGCAGAAAGCGCAGGCTGAGCAGGCTAAGCTCAATGAAACGCTGATCCTGCGGCGTCAGCAGTTCAAAGAGAAAAATCAGCACTATGCCGACCTGAAAGCGCTCTGTGAGCGTGAGGCGACAATCAAGGATCTTGAGAACTATCGTGCACAACTCGAAGCGGGTAAGCCTTGCCCGCTCTGCGGTTCACGCGAACACCCGGCAGTTGTGCAGTATCAGGCGCTTGAACTGACTGACAATCAGCGCCGCCGCGACGCGCTGGAGAAAGAGGTTGCTGCGCTAAAAGAGGAAGGATTGCTGGTGCTCGCGCAGGTGAATGCGCTGACCCAGCAGATCCAGCGCGAGACAGAGGAAGCACAGGCTCTCTCTGAGGAAGAGCAAACACTCACTAAAGAGTGGCTGGAGGTCTGCGCCTCCCTGAACATAGCGCTGAATATTCAGGATGATATTGCCCCCTGGATGAGCGAACAGGAACAGTATGAACGCCAGCTGTATCAGCTCAGCCAGCGTCTGACGCTGCAAAACCAGCTCAATGAACAGGAAGGTCAGGCGCGCCAGTACCAGCAGCAGCTGACGGCGACGCGTCAGGCGCTGGCGGCCTCGTTACAATCGCTGTCGCTTAGCGTGCCCGATGAAGGGGCTGAAAGCGCCTGGCTGAGCGCGCGCGAAAGCGAATATACCCTGTGGCAGGAAAAACAGGCCCAGCACGGTACGATTCAGGAAGGTATTAACGCCCTGATGCCCATTCTGGAGACGCTGCCGGTTACCAATGATGCAGAAGCCGACGCGGTTATCCCTGAGAACTGGCGCGGCATCCACGACGAATGCGTGTCGCTGCAAAGTCAGCTCACCACCCTACAGCAACAGGAGACGCTTGAGCGTGAACGGCTCCAGCAATCACAGGCTCAGTTCAACGCCGCGCTGACCGCGAGCTGCTTTGCCGATCGGGACGCATTTCTCTCCGCCCTGCTGGATGAAACGTCGATCCACCAGCTTGAACAACAAAAGCAGACGCTGGAGAACCAGCTCCAGCAGGCCACGGCGCTTTCGGTGCAGGCAAGCCAGCAGCTTCAGGCGCACCAGGCACAGCGCCCCGAGGGGCTGGAAACCGATGCCGCAACGCTTCAGGCGCAGTTACACCAGCTGGCGCAACAGCTTCGGGACAACACCACGCATCAGGGGGAGATCCGCCAGCAGCTCAAACAGGACGCCGATAACCGTCTGCACCAGCAGGCGCTTATGCAGCAGATTGAGGAGGCGGCGCGTCAGGCCGACGACTGGGGCTATCTCAACGCGCTGATAGGCTCCAGCACCGGCGATAAATTCCGTAAATTCGCCCAGGGGCTGACGCTGGATAATCTGGTGTGGCTTGCCAACCAGCAGCTCAACCGTCTGCATGGCCGCTATCTGCTTCAGCGTAAAGCCAGCGACGCGCTGGAGCTGGAAGTGGTCGATACCTGGCAGGCCGATGCGGTACGCGATACCCGTACCCTTTCCGGCGGGGAGAGTTTTCTGGTCAGTCTGGCGCTGGCTTTAGCGCTTTCCGATCTGGTCAGTCACAAAACGCGCATTGACTCGCTGTTTCTGGATGAAGGATTCGGCACGCTCGACAGCGAAACGCTGGACACCGCGCTGGACGCGCTCGACGCGCTGAACGCCACCGGGAAAACTATCGGCGTGATCAGCCACGTAGAGGCAATGAAAGAGCGCATTCCGGTGCAGATCAAAGTGAAGAAGATCAACGGGCTGGGATATAGCAGGCTGGACAGGGAGTTTGCGGTGCAGTAAATGGGGGGATGATGCGCTCTGCTGCCCTCACCCTGGCCCTCTCCCTGTGGGCTGAGAGTTCCCCACAAAATAATGCCTGCACAGACGGCCCCCTCTCCCTTGAGGGAGAGGGCTGGGGTGAGGGGGAACATACGGCTCTGGTGGTCATTCCGTTCACGTTATGTTCCTTGCTACTCTGTCACGACATGACCGGTGAACGTGCCAGGGTGG